>JAAZYQ010000009.1:31262-36654 GCA_014239575.1 Gammaproteobacteria bacterium | reverse complement strand
AGCGCAGCGTGAAGATTACGAGCTGGTCAGTTGGAGTCTAGAGCCCGGAGATGTTTATATTTTTCATGGCCTTACGGTGCACGGTTCGGGCGGTAATCTCAGACGCGACCAGCGCCGGCGGGGGTATGCTGTGCGTTATACCGGCGATGATGTGGTTTACGATACCCGTGCGGGCACGAATGAGCACCTGCGCTCGAGTACACACCGTGATGGAGACCCACTGGATAGCGAGCGCTACCCGCTCGTGTGGCCTGCCTGAGGCGCCTTGTGTGAGCCAGCGCTGGCGAGCGCTGGTTCTGGAGGCGACCAGGCTGGGTGGTAGGACATGGCAGGACAGACGCCGAGCCAGTAGAATCCGCTGCCCAAAGTAATGCTTTTGACCGGCCATGACCGGCCCCGAGGGAGCCATGGAACCCGAAGACGATACCCGGAATTTTGACGCCGCCGCTGAGCGAATGATTGAGTTGGGCAACCAGTTATTGGACCAGGATTCGGAGTCGGACAGCTGGGAAGTGGCCTCCGGCCTGCTGGCAGGAGCGGTGCATTTCTGGCTTTATGCGCATCAGCCTTGCGGCGATCTGGATTGCGAATCGTGCGAAGAGATAGACACCGCTCAAAAGCGCCTTGAACGATTGATTGAACAGGTGCGCCAATCAGCCAGTGAAAGCGATTATTACCATACCCCTCAGGATGCCAATGCTGGTTCGGCTTGAGAGCTAACCGGCTTTGCCTCTCGGGTTGGCGAGTGCCTTTGGCGCTCGGCGTAGGCGACGAGTTGAGGAAAAAAATCATCGAAGCCGTTTTGCAGTTGCGGGTAAAGACGTGACAGGACTTCACCGGATTTTTCCATCCCCGAGTCAAAGCGGGTGCGCTGGGCCATTTGTGACAACGTCTGGTTGATACCACTGGTGGACCGATAATGCAAAAGCGTATCGGTTCGGCTCAGGTAATCGAAGAATCTTTGCGACCGGGCAGGGCACGCGCTTATGCGCGGCGCGAGAATCCGCTTGATCCAGTCGGTGTAATCAGCCAGGGATTGCTGATGGTAGCTTTGCCAGTCTTTAGCGAGGAAATGATCCATAAATACATCGGCCACTACTGAGCAATAACGGCCAAAGTCTTCACGCATCAAAGACGATAGCCCCCGAAAGACCGGGTGCGCATCGGTATAGCGATCTATCTGTCGATGCAGAAGCACCCCTTGTTGTACTTGGGGGTTTAGTTCGTCGAATTGCTCGCCCCGAATCGAGTCCCCGATAAAGTTGCCCAGGATCAGGTCCGGATCGTTCCCTGACAGGTATAGGTGTGCCAGGGTATTCACGAATGGCTGGTCTTCGATAAAGCAAGAGGACTGCTTAGAAAAGCGTGAAGCTCTTGGGGGATCTGAAAAAGATGATCGGGCGCTCGGGTTTTTAGCACACCAGCGGATTGCCAGCCCCAACCGACAGCGAGAGCCTTCACCCCGGCGGCACGCGCCGCGTCCATGTCGCTGACAGAATCACCCACCATCCAGGTTTGTTGGGCATCAATGGCGTAATGGTTGAGCGCCTCGCGTATATGCTCCGCCTTGCCGCCGGGCCGGTCGCTGCCGTAATACGTGCTGATGCAATCCTCCAGCCCTTCTTGTGCGAGCCGGGTCCGCACCACATCGGCATGATTGGCGGTGACCACGCAAAGGACATGCTGTTCGCTTAAGTCCCGTAACATTTCACTGATTCCGTCAAAAAGAGCGATCTGTATTGTTCCATTTTGCAAGGTATCAAAAAGAAAGCGACCGTATGCGCGGTGATCAGGGTCGGGTATCCCGGCGACCTTGGCGAGCATGGTGAAAGTCGCTGGATCCAGCTGGTCGAAATCGGCCAGGGTGAGGGAAAACGGCAGACCCTGATCCTTGCAGAAAACGGCTGTCTGCTCCAGCACGGGCTGTGCCGAGTCAACAATCACCCCGTCGTAGTCGAGCAGCACAAGTCCTTTCATGTCATGCAGATTGTTTCTTATGGATCTGGGGAACTAAGGACATAAGTGGTTCATTGGCAGGAGAAATTAACCGAATTTTAAGGACTCTAAGTTTAAGCGGTATTAATGATGTCCTGCTTGTAGGCCCACACGCTTGTAGATGGTTCTGCCAAACAGGAATAAGATAGCACTATGATACGACTGCGTATTTAAGGAGAACATCAATGAAGAAGATACTGATTGTATTGTTTGGATTGTTGGTCTTTCAGGGCTATGTGTTTGCTGAATCATGGGAAGAACGCGCCGAAAGGAAAGCACCCTGGAGTGCAGATTTTCCGGATGATCCCGCCTGTTGGAATAGAGCAGTTGAATGGAATACCGTGAATCCGTGGCTAGTAGGCATCGGTTCTCACTTTCTCTATGAGGACTTTGCCGATTGTTTTAGAGTATGCGCCAAAAACGACACTTGCTATCGCGTTGGGTGGGAGGATGAAGATACAGCTTCGGCAAATTGCAAAAAATCTGTGACTGACTCGCTTCGAAACAATTTAAAAACAGATATGGGTGTGCCTTTGGGGCCCGGGGAGCACAGCAAAAGTGGATGTAAATAGATTGTTTATGAGATGTTAGGAATGAAACACATCTATACATCGATGCTCCTACCAAACAGTAAAAATTTGATCCACAATCTCTCAAGGAGGAAATACTATGCACTATCGAATGACAACTTTTTCATACGATCCGGCTCGAGAAGGCGAAATAATTGCACTGGCAGATTCCATTAGCGACGAAATGAGAGCCATTGACGGTCTGCAATCAGCCTGTAGTGTCCGGATAGCCGAAGGTAAGTCGGTAACCATTGGTGTCTACGATACTGCAGAAAGTGCAGCAGCCGCACAGCCTAAGGTTGGGGAACTACTCGGCCGCCTAGCGGACCTTGTGAATGCACCGCCAGAAGTCCAAGAAGGTCCGGTTTTCTGGGAACTTTAGTATTGCAGTCGTGAAGTAACTGCCAAGATATAAGCTAGGTTTAGGTGAGCGGGGTATACGGCTGTATGCCCCGCTTTTCTTTACTTCTTCCTAAGTAGCAAATAAATAGTAAACATACCAAGGGCGAACAGCCCAAGTAGCACTCCATCAGGTATGCCCATCTGCGCCTCTCTAGCGCTCACCCTTAGGCTTCAAATGCTTTTTAACCAACCACCATGCGGGTATAAGCGGTAAGCACCATAGTACTGCTGAAATAAAGGCTATGGCGAATAGATGACTTACCGCCATAACCAGAAGTAAGAATGACAAGTTGTATAGGAGGTTTGACTTCCCAATGTTCCAACGATCAGTTGGATTTGTCTAAGACCTATAGCGAATGCACCGGCGCCGTGAAGGTGACTGCCTGCATCGAAGACCCCAAGGTGATCAGGCAAATACTCGACCACCTCAAGCATAAGGGGGAATATCAGGATGCGATCCAGTTACCCGACAGTCGCGCCCCACCTCAGGCCGACCTTTTGCACTGATTCACTGACTGATTGCAAGGGATTGCGGCGTGTTTGAATAACGCGCCAGGCACACTCTCGCCTTGATTGTGGTGTCCTTGTAGGCCCACACGCTTGTAGATGGTTCTGCCAAACAGGAATAAGATTGTTGCACCAAGTCCAAAACTCTGGCGCATAAGAATTCAGCTCGCGTTTCATCTAACCACGACTCTGGTCTGGACACTTTTGCAGGTTTGTTTTAATCGAACTGAACTCGTTGGCTTTGCAACCAATATCTGTTTCGTGGGTGTTGACCGAAGTTGTTTAAAAAAATCCATGCGATAGTGATTGTCGATCGGGTCGAAATTGCGAATAGCCCGGTGGACGAAGCGTATCTAACGGTGCAATCACAGCAGTGGCTTCAGTCCGCAAGATCAGGGCTTTGCCAGCCAGTTTTCGTGACTCAACTGAATCAGTGTATCCGCGGCAAAGCAGCCGTTTTGAGTCACCAGCAGCGGATTGATATCTATCGCAATGAGTTCATGCGCGAGGTGCTGCGCCATTTCACCGATAGCCACCAGAGTATCAAGCAGCTGGTCGATATCGGCGTGTGGACGGTTACGATAACCTTCCAGAAGACGCATGACCTTAAGCGAGGCAAGAGCATCACGCAGACTGGATCGGTCTGTTGGTAAAAGTATTGTTGTGGAATCCGCCATGAGCTCTACCAGGGTTCCCCCTCCTGCGAGTGTCATGACCAGACCAAATTGGGGATCATTCTGTACACCAACCAGCAACTCCGCGAGCACGGTATCCAGCATTTTTTCGACCAATAACTGGTCGTCGACCTGTTGCCCTAGGGCTTGCGATCCCAGATCCAGCACGTCAAGCGCTGCCTGGCAGACTTGGTCTTCGCTGACAAGGTTCAGCCGGACGACTCCAGCTTCGGTTTTATGCGGCAACTGGCTGTTGACGAGTTTAAGAGCGACCGGAAAGCCGGTCCGGCGGGCGGCTTCGCTCGCTGTTTTGGAATTGACCAGTTCACCGCTCGGAACGGGAATATGATGCGTTCGCAGCATGTGTTTACCCTGCCATTCATCCAGGGTGACCGGCTGTGACCGGTCGGGTGTGTAGATTTTGGGAATAAAAGGGTCTGAGCCACTTTGTAGTTTTTTACTCACTTGGCCGAATACAGCCGAAGCGCTGATAGCCACGGTGGCTTCGCTGATACCTTGCAACGGCGCGATTCCGTTGTTGATGAGGGTTGCCTGGGTTTCGTAATCAAGATTCTCCGGCAGGCTGGAACACACGGCAGCCGGTATACCGGCATTTTGTGTCGCCTGAATAAAGGCGCGGGCATCGGCCTGGTAGTAGGGCCGATCTTCACCGATCTCAATCGGGGGATAGTCCTGTACCAGTAGTGCGGCATCGTAGCCTGGGGCGAGCGCCGCGCTGAACACATTTTTCAGGGTTTCTTCCTGCCCCCAAAGCGGCGTGGTGTAATCAAGTGGATTGCCCACGGTCGCAATGTCAGGAAGCCATTGGCGCAGGGATTTTTCCGTTGCGGCATCGGGGGTATCGAAGACCAGACCTTGGCTGTCGGCACAGTCGGCGAGCATGGCGACGTCGCCGCCTGAGCAGGTGAATGCCGCAAGCCGCTTACCGGTCGGTGCACCGGCTGTGATCAGCATCTGCAGGGTTTCCAGTAACAGGCTGGGACTTGAAGCGCGGGCAACACCGATCCGATCAAAAAGCGCCTGGTAGCAGACGTCTTGTCCCGCCAGCGAGCCAGTATGGGTGAGCGTAGTCTGGGATGCCAATTCAGATTGCCCCACCTTGAGCGCAACCACGGGCACCTGACGGGCCATGGCGCGGGCAACCGCATCCGCAAAACGGGGTATGTCGCGCAGCGTTTCTATGTACAGGCCAAAACCAGTGACAGCAGGATTATCGACAAGGCT
>JAAZYQ010000009.1:0-31162 GCA_014239575.1 Gammaproteobacteria bacterium | reverse complement strand
CGTTCGATCGGGAGATCTTCCATCAGGCCCATGCCGCCGTAGATCTGGACCGCGTTATCGGCCAGGCGATACAGCATCTCGGAGGCGAACAGCTTGCACATGGCTGCATCGGTGGGCGTCATCTGTCCCGCATCGGCTTTTCTGGCCGCATGCATCACCATGAGGTCGGCGGCCTGCAGTTCGGTCGCCATGTCTGCCAGCTTAAAAGACGTCCCTTGGAATTTGCCGATGGGTTGACCAAACTGCTTGCGGTTGGCCGCCCAGTCCAGCGACAACTCCAGCAGTCGCTCCGCGCGACCGCAGCAGCCGGCTCCAACCCATACCCGGCCCATTTTGATCCACTTGTCGGCAAGTTTCAGGCCTTCGCCTTCTGCGCCGAGCATCTGACTCTTATCGACTCGACAGTCATTAAATGACAATACGAAATTGAGGTACGCCCGCTGGCTGACACAGCGTGGCCCACGGGTGATATCAAAACCGGGATGCCCGCGATCTACCAAAAACGCACTGATTCGCTTGCGCGGACCACGAGGGGTTTCATCTGCTCCAGTGGTGGCAAAGACAATCGCAAAATCGGGTTCGACGTGGCTGCTGACAAAATGCTTGGCTCCATTGATGATCCAGTCATCTGCGTCAGGGCGTGCGTGTGTTGCCATCGACATGATGTCAGAGCCGGCACCTGGCTCTGTGATGGCGAAGCACTCAACTTTATCCCCTTTTACGCAAGGAAGCAGATAGCGTTCTTTTTGTTCATCACTGCAGGCCAATAGCAACTCGGTGGGGCGCCAGGCAAAGCCATGCAGCGCGTGTGAGACCTTACCGAACTCGCGCTCCATTATCGCGAGGCTGGTGCAGTTCAGTCCACCGCCCCCAACCGATTCGGGTAGATTGGCGGCGTAAAAACCCATCTCAAGGGCTTTATGCTTAATGCGTTCCCCCATTTCAACGCCGACTTCGCCTGCACGCTCAACCTCGTTTTCCAGGGGCATCAGTTCTTCTTCGACAAATGCTTTAATAGAGTCAGCCAGCATCCGCTGTTCGCTGTTGAGTTCGATGTCCATGATTCCCCCAAGATTCAAGTTCAAAGCGGCGAAAAGGTTTCACCCGGACGCATTATTGCCGTACCGGCGAAAGCCGCGGCGCTCATGATATTGCCTTGTGCGCGTTATTGCCATATCGTGCGTCTTTACGTTTTATCTCGACTGAAGCGTTAAAGGGTCGAACTCAGGGAAAAAATGGACGACAGAACACAAGAACTGCTGGTGGAGCGACATGGTGCGGTATTAGAGATTACGCTTAACCGCCCCAAGGTAAACGCCATAGATTTCGATTTGAGCCGCAGAATCAATGAAGCGGTGGTCATGCTGCGCGATGATCCCGAACTGCGGGTGGGTCTGGTGACGGCAACTGGCGAGAAAATGTTCTCTGCTGGCTGGGACCTTAAGGCGTTGGACGCCGGCGAACAGCAACTGGATAACTGGTGGGAAGCCGACGCAGATCTGCCGGGCGGGTTTGCGGGATTAACCGAGATGTGGAACCTTAACAAGCCGGTTATCGCCGCGGTTAATGGGTTGGCCATCGGTGGCGGGTTTGAACTGGTCATGGCTTGTGACCTGATCGTTGCGGCAGACCATGTGTTTTTCCAGCTACCGGAGATGCCATTGGGTATTGTGCCGGATGCCGGGGCTATACAACGTTTGCCAAGGCGGATTCCATATAACGTCGCGGTCGAGATGCTGTTGTTGGGTCGGCGTATGAGCGCGGATGAGGCGGCCAGTCATGGACTGGTGAACGCGGTGGTACCGGCGGCCGAGTTGATGACTACCGCACGCCAGTGGACGCAGCAGATCGCCGAGTCTGCGCCACTGGCGGTGCAGACGGTCAAGGAAGTGTTACGGGCCATTGAAGGTGACACCGTAGAGGGCGCTTTTAATACCATGCGTACGGCTGATTTACCGGTTTACCGCAAGATGCTGCGCTCAGAGGATGCCAAGGAAGGGGTTAAGGCGTTTGTGGAAAAACGCAAACCTGTATTTCGCGGCGAATAGCCGCTGCCAGAGTCAAGGGGAAGATCATGACACAAGAGAGAGTACAGCGCATCACACTGGTCGGTGGGGGCGTTATTGGCGGCGGTTGGGCTGCGAGGTGCCTGGCCAATGGGTTGGAGGTGGTGCTGACTGATCCCCGGGCCGAGGCGCGTGATTATGTGGAGAAAACGATTGCCGATGCCTGGCCGGTTCTGGAGGATGCTGGATTAACCGACAAAGGAGATCGAAGCCGGTTGTACTTCGCCGATGATATTGCCGGTGCAGTGGCCCAGGCCGATTTTATTCAGGAAAACGTTCCTGAGCGTGAGGCGCTGAAAATCGAGGTTCATGAGGAGATCAGCCGGCATGCCAAGAGCGACGCGATCATCGCGTCGAGCTCCTCTGGGCTTTTGCCCAGTCGCTTGCAATCTCGCTGCCATCATCCCGAACGACTGGTCATCGGCCATCCTTTTGCCCCGGTGTATCTGCTGCCATTAGTCGAGGTGGTGGGTGGCGAGCAGACTTCGGCCGAGTCGATATCCCGGGCCGGACAGTTCTACAGTGCAATTGGTATGAGACCATTGCACGTGCGCCGCGAAATCGAAGCCTATATTGCGGATCGGCTGCAGGAATCACTGTACCGTGAGGCATTGCATTTAATCGATGAGGGTGTCGCAACCGTAGCGGAAATTGACGCGGCCGTGACAGGTGGCCCAGGCCTGCGCTGGGCGTTTATGGGTACATTTCTCGCCTGGCATCTGGGTGGGGGTCCGGGCGGTATGCGCCACACGATCGAGCAATTTGGGCCGGCGCTGAAATTGCCCTGGTCTCACATGGAGGCACCTGAATTGACCGATGAACTCAAGCAGCGGATCGTTGAAGGGTGTGAGGTGGAATCCGGGACCCGCGATTTTGGTGATATGGAGCGCCGCCGAGACCGCTGCCTGGTCGAGATTCAAAAAGTGCTGCGGAAGCATTGGTACCCACCCAGTGAGGATGGCTGGCCAAAGATGAGTTAAGTGAGGCTGGGGAAACCTCAAGTTGACGCAACACATTGACAATACCTAAACGAGACGAAGGAGCAACCAGCATGGCGATGAATACCAACATGATAGTGACCTGCGCTGTCACCGGGGCGGGTGACACGGTCGATAAGCATCCTGCGATTCCGGTAACACCGGAGCAAATTGCGACTTCAGCCATTGAGGCGGCAGACGCTGGGGCAGCGATCGTGCACCTGCATGTACGTGACCCGCAGACCGGTAAAGGCAGTCGCGATACGGCGCTGTTCAAGGATGTGGTCGAACGAGTCAGAAATAGTGGCCGTAATGTGCTGATCAACCTGACCGCTGGCATGGGCGGTGACCTGGTTGTTGATGATGATAATCCGCAGGTACCGGCAGAGGGCACCGACCTGATTACGGCCGAGCAACGTATGGCGCATGTTGAACTGCTGCGTCCAGACATCGCCACCCTGGACTGCGGCACGATCAATTTTGATAACGCCAACTATGTTTTTGTTCAGACGCCCAACATGCTGCGTACCATGGCGGCGCGTTATGCCGAGATTGGGGTCAAACCCGAGATGGAAGTGTTTGATCTGGGGCATTTGCGTTTTGCTAACCAGATGGTCACCGAGGGTTTGATCAAGGGGCCGGCCATGTACCAGATCTGTCTGGGCATCCCCTGGGGTGCCGGCGCTGATCCTGCGACCATGAATGCCATGGTCAATCAATTGCCCGGCGGTGTTGTCTGGTCTGGTTTTGGTATCAGCCGTGCCCAGATGCCGATGGTGGCTCAGGCAATGTTACTGGGGGGTAATGCCCGGGTCGGGCTGGAGGATAACCTCTACCTCGAAAAAGGGGTGCCGGCCAGTAATGCACAACTGGTTGAAAAAGCCGTCCGGATTATTGGTGACCTCGGTGGCCGGGTGTGTGATGCCGATGAAGCACGCGAGAAACTGGGCATCTCCTGAATCTGAAAAATAGCCTGTCTCGCGTGGTGCGCGAGACAGGCTATTGTCAAGCGCCGGCCGTCGTTGTGTCTTTGGGCGTCAGTTCTGGGCGAACTCGGGCATCACCTCGTTGATGAACAGTGCCAGCGAGCGTTTCTGTTCTTTCATGCCCAATCCGAGGCTGGCATAGTAAGTGAACTGGTCCACGCCCAGATCATCGTAAAGCCGCAGCTTCTTAATAACCTCTTCTGGTGTGCCAAACATCAGATGCTCGTGCAGCATCTTCGGGTCGTATTCGTCCCGGTTTTCCAGGACGGACAAATCAACCATCGCCGGGAAACCGTTCTCGACGCCGCCGGCGTTTTTGAACAGATTCTCAAACTGACCTAACTGGCGCATGGCCGCCTCTACAGGCATCATCCAGTCGTCCTCGTTGTCATAGACGCAGGTATGGCGCATGGTTGCGAATATGGGTCGATTGTGGCCCGGGTTTTCTTCCAGTGCTGTCTGTAATCGACCCAGGTAAGTCTCAAGCTCGCTCATAGGCCGGGTCAGCGGCCAGGACATAATGTTGCACTGGTGTTTGACTGCATAGTCGTAGGTGATCGGCGCTCTGGCGGCGACCCAGATTGGCGGGTGGGGTTGCTGCACAGGTTTGGGTACCGAGGTGGATTCAGGAAAGCGCCAGAATTCACCCTCGTGAGCGTAATCGCCTTGCCATAACGCCTTTACTGCAGGGAGCATTTCCTGCATATAACGCCAGGCGTCACTTTGTTTGAGTCCAGCGTGCATACGGTCGAACTCACGCTGATACGCCCCTGAGCCGATGCCAAATTCCAGCCGACCATTACTGTACAGATCCACCAGCGCAGCCTCGCCGGCCAGATTGATTGGGTGCCAGTACGCCGCGACGGCTACCCCCGTGCCGAGTCGGATGCGATTGGTGTGTGCTGCCCACCAGGTGAGTATCTGGAACGGATTGGGCGCAATGGTCATTTCCAGAGCGTGATGTTCAGCCGCCCAGGCAATATGAAAGCCGCCTTCATCGGCCATCTGGACCATTTCCAGCGTATGCCGTTGGACATCGCGCATATCGATATCGGGCGAAATACGCTCCATGTTGATCGCTAGCTGGAATTTCACCTGCTCTTCCTCGTGGATTTTTGAACGCGATGAGTCTAGCACCGCATGAGCAGGCAAAGTAAATGCGTTGCTTGATCTTGGGTAAGACTCGGCAAATAATCAGCACAAGGGTTTAGCTGATTTTGCGAACTCTGCCATTAAATCAGACAGCCACGCTGGGCCAGCTGCACTCAGTGCTGTTGCCCGTTCCGGTAAATTTCCCAAAAGGAAAAGTGAGCGTAACACTGAAGATAGTGGGGGAGATTCTTGCGGCTTTTAACCATAAGGACCTTGATGCGATTGTTGAAAGTTTTCATGAGGACGGCGGGTTTTTGCTGGCGGCAGGCGCGCATCCCTACGGCGAGTGTTTCAAGGGTCGCAATGCCATTCGTACGGTATTCGCCGAACGCTTTGCTGTTGTACGGGAACTCCAGTGGGTGGATGCCCACACCTGGATCAGCAGTGAGCGGGCCGTAACCGAGTGGCGCCTTACCGGTACCGGCCCGATCAATCAACTGGGTTGTGACCTTTGGACCTTCCGCGAGAATAAGGTCCTGAAAAAGGGTACCTACTACAAGCCAGTCACCGCATGATAAAGGGATCGGTGATGGGCTCTGCTGAAGTGTTCAGCCAGACGGTTTTTGGGCGGGTGTAGTCGTAGATGGCTTGCATGCCCGATTCGCGGCCATAACCACTGTCTTTGTAGCCGCCAAAAGGCGCCAACGGTGAAACCATGCGGTAGGTATTGACCCAGACAATTCCCGCTCGCACAGCCTTGCTGACTCGCAAGGCGCGACCGATATCACGGGTAAAGATTCCTGCAGCGAGACCAAAGCGTGTGTCGTTGGCTTGGCTAAGCGCATCGGCCTCATCACGGAATGTGAGCGCACTGACCACCGGTCCGAAAAGTTCGTTCTGTACTATACCGATCTGCTGGTTTGGGCAGTCCACGATGGTTGGCTCTATATACCAGCCGTTGTCGTGCCCTTGGGGTGTTTTGCCGCCATAAATTAGTGTGGCACCGTTCGCGGTGGCGTCCGTAATGGTGGCATGAATATTGTCTATCTGGGCTTGGGTGGCCAAAGGCCCCATCTGGCTGGCATCGTCCAGAGGGTCGCCGATACGGATCTTGGCGGCTTTCTCTGTTACCCGCGCTAGCACTTCATCATGGATGGATTCGTGCAGCAGTAGCCGTGATCCAGCGACACAACTTTGCCCGCTGGCACTGAAAATGCTGAGCAACACGCCGTTAACTGCACTTTCAAGGTCCGCATCTTCAAAAACAATTACTGGCGATTTGCCGCCCAGTTCCAGGGAAACCTGGGCAAAGTTCTCAGCAGCGTTGCGCATGACATGGCGCGCAGTTTCGGGCCCGCCGGTAAAACTGATGCGATCCACCAGTGGGTGGCGGGTGAGGGTTCGGCCACAAGGCTCTCCGTGCCCGGTAACGACGTTGAAAACCCCTGGCGGAAAACCAACTTCTTCGAAAACCCGGGCAAATTCGAGCATTGGGGCCGAGGCATGTTCTGAGGCTTTGAGAACGACCGTGTTGCCAGCCGCCAGGGCTGGACCAATCTTGACCGCGACCAGAAAAAGTTGCGAGTTCCAGGGTACGACAGCAGCGACGACACCCAGCGGCTCGCGCAGGGTCATCGTCATCATGTCTGGTTTGTCGATCGGTAGCGTCTCACCGCAGACTTTATCGGCAAGGCCAGCGTAATAATGAAAAAAATCGGAAATGTAATTAGCCTGCCAGCGGGTTTCCTTGAAGAGTTTTCCAGTATCAACGGTTTCACATCGTCCCAGTGATTCCGAATGTTCGCTAAGCACGTCAGCCAGGCGGCGCATCAGTTTGCCTCGAGCCGTTGCGGTCATGCTTGACCAGGGGCCCTCGGTAAAGGCGCGGTGCGCCGCCTCCACTGCACGGTTGACGTCGGCCTCGCTGGCTTCGGGCACTTCAGCCCAGGCTTTGCCGGTAGCGGGGTTGGTGCTGGTAAAAGTCTTGCCGTCCTGTGAATCAACCCATTGACCATCAATAAACATCTGATATTGCTTCAGTTCCGTCATCGGCTGCTATCCTCTTTGTTCCAGCGGTTTGTATGCGATGCATTCAATTTCTACACGAATGTCCACGAGAAAATCACTGATCAGTGCCGAACGCGCCGGCGGACCATCAGGAAAATACTCAGCGTAGATTGCGTCGAACCCCCCAAAGTCATCACGCGAACGCAGCCAGACCATAGACTTGACCACATCGCACAGAGCGCAGTCGGCTTCAGCCAGGGTCTCACGGATGTTTTCAAGGCAGGCCCGGGTCTGCTCCTCGATATCGCCGCTGGTCATGACCTTACCGTTGACCATGGGAACTTGCCCGGTCAAAAAGACAAAGTCACCGGCGCGCACGGCTCGCGAAAGCGACAGCTGGCGGCCATTGATAACCAGCGGCTTGCCGATGATCTCTTTTTGGGACTGATTCATCGCGTTATATGACTATCTTTTAGATTTGTCCGACTAAAATAGCACAGGTCCGGCGCATGCCGACTGTCTTTGTACGACCTTGAGGAAATTTCTCGAAAAAATGCCACATTGCCGTGATTACACCCCTGAGGGCACCTGGTATGAGATTTCGGGTGCCACCCATAACGCTGAGCCGATTGTACTGATCCATGGGGTCGGCCTTGATCACACCATGTGGGATCTGCAGGTGCCTGTGCTTGCAAAAACTCATCAGGTTGTTTGCTACGACATGCTTGGACACGGCCGCACCGCTCCGGCGGAGCGGGTAGAGGGTATTTTTAGTTTTGTCGCGCAACTGGTGCAACTGCTGGAGCATCTTGCGATCGATCGAGTCCATCTTGTGGGTTTATCTATGGGCGGAGTTATCGCTCAGGCCTTCGCTGGACAGTTTTCGGCACGACTGAAAACCCTGACGCTGATGAATACGGTTTACCGGCGTAGCGAAGCGGAACTCAAAGGTATGCGCGAACGCTTGCAAACTACAAAAGAGCAGGGGCTCGCGCCTATTGCCCAAGCGGCAATCGACCGTTGGTTCGATGACGATTTCAGGGCGACCCAACCGGATCGGGTGAAACAGGTATCCGAGAAACTGTTGGCCAATGATCTTGCAGCCTATACAGCGGCTTACGAGGCATTGGTGAATGCGGATGCTGAAATCGGCGATGCGCTGAAAAAGGTCTACTGCCCAGCTCTTGTTTTGACTGGAGAAAGGGATGTGGGGTCCACCCCGGAGATTGCCCAGCGCATGGGTGCAGACCTGATCGCAGGCAAGGTGGTGGTGCTGCCCGGATTGCACCACCTGGCATCGCTGGAAGATCCCAACGCGGTCAATACGATATTGCTCGAATTCATTCGGGCGAATAGTTAGGGCGTGGCTCGAGCCTTGGCGATATGCTACAGGCCGGGCACACGCTAATTGCCCGCCAGTATATTCATACAGGCATAATCAGCTCTTTTCGACAGGAGACTTTTATGGATCAGGAACGTTTTGATAAGGGTTTGGCAACCCGTCGCGATGTACTTGGCACCGAGTACGTTGACAATGCGCTGGCCAATGCCAGTGAATTCGCACGTGATTTTCAGGAACTGCTGACTGAATACTGCTGGGGTGCCGTGTGGGGCGATGATACCTTGGACCGAAAAACCCGCAGCATGCTGAACCTGACGATGATTGCAGCCCTCAATCGCATGCATGAGTGGGAGTTGCATTTTCGCGGGGCGATGGTCAACGGCGTCAGTCGATCGGAGTTAAAAGCAATTCTGAGTCAGATTGCAATTTACTGCGGAGTTCCGGTTGCGGTTGAATGCCATCGCATTGCAAAAAAGGTGTTTGCTGAACTCGATGGCGAATAGCCCCATGGCGCAGCGCATTTTGGACTACCAACGTCATGCGATGGATAGCACACAAATATGGCGACCTCATCCAGGTTGGCCTATAAATAGTTTTCAGGCGACAGTCAAAGTCTACTACCACTATGAGCCATAGTTTTAAGACCATCCTCGTTGACCCGCAGGATCACCTGACCTGGATCACTCTGAATCGCCCAGAGGTATCGAACGCATTCAATACCCAAATGGCTGAAGAGCTTTTAGAGGTTTTCAGCGATTTTGTTTCAGGGGTGCGCCAGGCCCGGTGCATCATACTCACCGGTAGTGGTGATCGCGCGTTTTGCGCCGGTGGTGATCTCAAGCAACGCCATGGTATGAGCGATGACGAGTGGTATGCCCAGCACGTGGTATTTGAAGAGGTGGCTCGCGCGCTGATCGATTGCCCGACCCCTTTACTGGGCGCGATCAACGGTGCTGCCTTTGGCGGTGGGGTTGAACTGACGCTGGCCTGCGATTTTGCTTATGCTGCCAGTCATGCCCGTTTTGCCCTGACCGAGACTACGCTGGGAATCATGCCGGGTATGGCGGGCACTCAATATCTGCCTTTGGCCGTTGGCATACGCCGGGCCAAGGAAATCATCCTGACAGGTAAGCCGTTTACCGCGGAGCAAGCCCTGCAGTGGGGGCTGATCAACCAGATATGCGAACCAGATGAATTGATCAAGACGGTTCGCAGCGTAGCGCAGAGAATTGCTGACAACGGGCCGATTGCTGTGCGCAGTGCCCTTCAGGCGCTGAATCATTCGACACACGCGAAAATTAAGGCTGATTACGAGGTAGAGCTACAAGCCTACAACCAGACGGTACCCACTGAGGATCGGCGCGAGGGTATTACAGCCTTTAACGAAAAGCGAAAAGCGGATTTCAAGGGCTGCTAGGAATTTCCACCTGCTTTTATACAAAGCGGGTTAAGAATCAAAGGAGAAAATCGATGGGAGCAAAGGGACTCACCGCAACGGTTTGTGAATTTGCCAGTTCGCTGAACCTTCAGAATGTACCCCGGCCTGTAGTTGAACGCGCCTGTCTGCTTGTAACGGATAGCGTTGGGATTGCGATCCGGGGTCGGCATGAAGCTGAGTCCACGCCTGCACTGTTAGCCGCAGTACAGCGCATGGGTATCGGTCATGGTGGCGCTGGGGTATTTGCTGATGCCAAGGGTTATGCTTTTCCGGCTGCGGCATTGATCAACGGCACATTGATTCACAGCTTAGATTTTGATGACACTCATATCGCCGCTACCGTACACCCAACCGCTCCGATCCTGGCAGCTGCACTGGCGGCTGGCCAGATGGCGGGTGCCCGTGGTGCCGATGTGCTGGCGGGGGTAATCGCAGGCTATGAAGTGGTGTGCCGGCTGGGGCGCGCGTTAAAGCCGGCAGATCATTACGACCGGGGTTTTCACCCAACCGCAACCGCCGGCGCTTTCGGGGCAACCGTGTCCGCCGGACGGGCACTGGGACTGGATACCAAACAACTGGAGATGGCGCTGGGTATCTGCCTTAGTCAGGCAGCGGGGTCAATGCAGTTCTTGGCCAATAGCGCCTGGACCAAGCGTTTCCAGGTAGGTAATGCGGCTATGGTCGGTGTAATAGCAGCCTCCCTGGCGGCTGAGGGGTTTATCGGTGCAGCCGATGCTATTGAGGGCGATTGCGGTTTCTTAAAAAGCTATACGCCAGATCCCGATCCGGACCTTGCGATCCACGCATTGCATGAGCATTGGGAAACCTTAGAGATCGGTGTTAAGCCGTACCCATCATGCCGGTTCAGTCATGCTGCCATCGATGGTGTTATTGATATTGTCGGAAAGGGGGTGGCCGAATCGGATATTGCCCAGATTACGATTGGCCTGCCGCGCAAGGGTATGGATCTGACTGCGCTGCCGCAGGACTTTCGGCGCAAGCCCCAGGGCGTGGTTGGCGGCCAGTTTTCCATGCACTTTACGGCAGCTGTTGCTGCACAAACGGGTAACCTTGCCTGGGATGACTACGCACGTTATCTCGACGAGCCAAATACGTTGGCCCTGGCTGAGCGTATTGATGTCAGTGAGGACTCCCAGATGGAGGCGATCTATCCCGAACGGATGGGCGGTCGGGTGACTGTTCAGTTTTGTGATGGCTCGAGTCAAAGCCGCTGCGTGGAGATACCCCGGGGTGAGCCCCAAAACTTTCCAAAAGACGCGATGCACCGGGCAAAGTTTCTGTCTTTGGCTGAGCCAGTTATTGGCGATACGGCGAGTGAATTACACCAGCAGTGGATGTCGCTGGATCAGCAGGAATCGGTCGATGCGCTTTTTGCTGTGGCCGCCTGAGTCGGATTAACCCAAAACTGAGAGGCTGCTGGCCGGATTGGGCTCGCGGTTGCGCGAAAAAAACCCAAGATCAATGGTATGCCCGGTACGCGCGAGGCGAAAGGTCACCGGTTCATGGTCATGATCCTTGCCGTTTTCACACGCGTTGATCAGCGCCGTCATAAGTTCGCCGACCGCCGGTGCTGTCTTGAACTGGTTTCCGCTGGTGCCTATGGCGACATAAAAGCCGGTCAGATCAGTGCGATCATAAATCGGAATCCAGTCGTCGCTGACATCCCATAAATCGGCCACGCCCGACAAGGTATTGGGAATACCCAGTGCCGGAATCCTCTGCGCGAGGCGGTATAGTGGCTCAATCGCCTGTGGCGAAAGATTGCGATCGAAGTCATCCGGGTCAACTGGTAGTTCAACTTCATCCTGGGCACCCACGCTGCCGGTGAAAATGTTTTCTCCCGTGTCGGCGCGTACATAACTGCCAATGTCTGTGTCGTAGAGCATGATCGGGGTGTGATCTGCACTGGCTGCCTGAGGGCAGCGAATATGCACGGTTTCGTGCTGAATGACACGGGTCTTGATCTTGTGCGCCTGTGCAAGGCCGGCCAGTGCGCTGATCGTTTCAGCATGTGGTCCTGCAGCGTTGACCACAATCTGGCAGGAGATCTTCTCCCCATTTGAAAGTATTACGCCTGTGACATGATTGTTATCAGCCTGAATCGCTTCGACCGCGCAGCCAAAGCGAAATTCAGCGTGGTGTTGCTGAGCTGCCTGTTGCAGGTTATGGGCGGCCAGTTGTGGATCCGGGCAGTAACCCCCTTTGGGGAAAAAGACACTTCGCAACTCTTCTTTGGAGCTTGTTCCAAAGTCGGGGTTGTCTGACAGCACTGGCGGTCCGAAAGTGTTCAGATCCCAATCGGGGAAGGTTCGGCGCAGTTTAGATAGCGGCCACTCCTCGTAAGGGATGCCCAGTTCCTGCGAAAATCCGAGTTGATGCTTGAGAAATCCATTATTGGGAGTTTTGAATGTCAGCACACCGGCTGGATGAAACGGAGCAATCGGTTCATCGGTATCGAGATCGAGAAACGCAGACCAGTCCTGCCAGCAGTGGAATCCCTCCCATGCCAGTGCGGTGCCCTCACGAGTGGAGTACTGGGTCCGTACCATCGCCAGTGAACTACTGGTCGCACCCTGGCCTGCCCCAGGCCGGGGGTCGGCCACCAATGTGCGCCAGCCGTTCTTGCTGAGGGCAAAAGCAATGGCCGTGCCAATGATTCCAGCGCCGATCACGACGGCATCGTATTGCGTGGGCATGCGGGGGGGGTTGGGCTGGTGGGCTCCGAATCGCTGGAGTCAGAAGGCAGGGTAACTGATGCCCGGATCGTTAGCCAACATTTTCTGGCAGGGCGATATCAGACGGTAGGCAACCTTAATACTGCTAAAACTTCAGCGAGTCAGCGGTCGGGATACATTCCGTAGAGTACTGGGTTAAAGGTGTTGCTAATCTTTATTAATTTCAGTATTATTAAATAATAACATTAGTAAAAACTAATTAATATTCCAAACCAGGAGAACTGTACATGTCCTCATTTACACCTGTTGAGTCACTTATCGGTGGCGTTCTGCTTGGGGTGGCCGGGTTGATGCTTTTGCTGTTTAACGGTCGGATTGCCGGTATTAGCGGTATTTTCGGCGGTTTGTTGAATTTCAAAAAAGGAGAGACTTTGTGGCGTGCCACATTTGTCGTCGGCCTGCTGGCCGGCGGTCTCGTTCTCAGTCTGATCTACCCACAGGCCATACGCTTTGAGATCACCTATTCGGCGCCGGCGATTATGTTGGCTGGTCTGCTGGTGGGGATCGGTAGCAGAATGGGCAGTGGTTGCACCAGTGGTCATGGCATTTGTGGAATTGGGCGAGTTTCAAGGCGTTCGCTGGTGGCGGTACCGGTTTTCATGATCAGTGGAATGATTGCTGCGATCGCAGTCGATCGCCTCTTGGGAGGACAGATCTGATGGCGATTATCATGATGTTTCTGTCGGGAATTATTTTTGCCCTCGGATTGGGGATTTCCGGCATGACACAGCCGGAAAAGGTCACCGGCTTTCTCAATATTGCTGGCGACTGGGATCCCAGCCTGGCTTTTGTCATGCTCGGCGCAACCATGACCTATCTGATTGGTAATTTTGCCGTGTTGAAGCGCAAGTCGCCGTTGCTTGGGGGCACATTTATTTTGCCTTCGCGCACTGATATCGACCGGCCTTTGGTGGTTGGCTCCGTCCTGTTTGGCCTGGGATGGGGTTTGGTCGGATTCTGCCCCGGTCCCGCGCTGGTGGCTTTGGTGACTGGGTATGATTCTGTCATTATTTTTGTTCTGGCGATGGGTGTTGGTATGTATGCTTTTGAGGTACTGGAAACCCGTTTCGCAATGGAGCCAGACGGCGGTGCTGGCATTGTGGTGCGTCACTGAGTACACGGAGGAGTAACAGCACATGATCATTGAGCCATTTTTTGACGAGCGTACCGGCACGGTAACCTATGTCGTGTACGACTCAGCAACAGGCGATGCTGTTGTGATTGATCCGGTTCTTGATTACGAGCCGGCTGCATCGAAGATCTGGACCGAGTCGGCCGACAAAGTGATTGCTTACCTTAGAGAAAAAGATCTGAAGCCGCGCTTTATTCTGGAGACGCATGCTCATGCAGACCATCTATCTGCGGCCCAGGAGCTCAAAAAAGTTTTTCCGCAAGCCGTTAATGCGGTTGGCGAGCGTATTACTCTGGTACAGCAGACGTTCAAGACGGTTTTTGATCTGCCGGTGGATTTTCCAACCGATGGAAGCCAGTTTGATCGATTGTTACATGATGGTGAGGTTGTGGCCGCGGGAACGCTGTCATTCAAGGTGATTGCGACTCCGGGCCATACGCCGGCGTGCGTAAGCTATCTGATAGAGGATGCTGTATTTACCGGAGATGCTCTTTTTATGCCTGACATGGGTACCGGCCGCTGCGATTTTCCGCTTGGCAGCGCGAAGGATCTATTTTCTTCTATCAGTAACAAGCTCTACACGTTACCGGCGTCTACGCGGGTATTGGTCGGCCACGATTATCAGCCCGGAGGTCGGGAAGTCGCCTGGGAAAGCACAATCGAGGCGCAAAAGAAACACAACATACAATTGAAAAGTGATACCACCCAGGGTGATTTTGTTGAGTTCCGGCAAGAAAGAGACAAGACCCTGGCAGCGCCTCGTCTGCTGTTCCAGAGTGTGCAGGTGAATATTGACGCGGGAGCGTTACCGGCAGCTGACGATAGTTGCCGGCGTTATCTGAAGATTCCGGTCAACATTTTTCGGCCACCGGCCGATGGTGAATTGACGCTTGATGAATGCAATCAAGATGCCGTGGACGATAGTGATGGTTAACCGTGCTGATTAAACGGGTACTGCCGTTTCTGCGATGGCGGCGTCTGGTCACGGCCAAGACGCTCAAGGCAGATATTCTAGCGGGGATCACCGGTGCACTGATCGTTTTACCCCAGGGCGTTGCATTTGCAACTATTGCCGGGATGCCGCCGGTGTATGGGTTGTACGCCGCTGTGGTACCAGCCATAGTCGCGGCGTTGTTTGGCTCCAGTCATCATCTGGTATCCGGCCCGACAACCGCAGCGTCGGTCGTTATGTTTTCGGCGTTAAGTCAATTGGCGGAGCCCGGCAGTACACAGTACATCAGCCTTGCGATTACCGTTGCATTTCTGGTCGGCGCGGTCCAGGTGGCACTGGGTTTTGCCCGCTTGGGCGCGGTGGTCAACTTCATCTCGCATACGGTGGTAGTCGCGTTTACAGCCGGTGCCGCGGTACTGATTGCAACCAAGCAGTTGGGTTTTTTTCTTGGTCTGGAACTGCCCCGTGGACTGGCGTTTTACGAGATATTTCGCGAAGCAGGCCTTGCCTGGCACGCGTGGCAACCCGCCAGCATTATCATCGGGACAGCCACTATCGTCACCGGAATTCTCAGCCGACGGTTTTGGCCCCGCGCGCCTTATATGATCAGCGCGCTGGTAGGCGGGGCTCTGGTTGGCGTTGTTATCCAGACCATAAACCCAGGCATTGATATCGCCATGATTGGCGCTTTACCTAAACAGTTGCCGCCATTGTCAATGCCGCAGTTCTCGGTAGGGTTGTGGTCTGATCTTATGGGCCTGGTTTTTGCCATGACTATTCTTGGGTTGACTGAAGCGGTCTCGATTTCGCGCTCAATTGCTTTGCGCTCAGGCCAGGTACTTGACGCAAATCAGGAGTTTATTGGCCAGGGGCTGTCTAACATCGTCGGTAGTTTCTTTTCTGCTTTTACCGCGACGGGCTCGTTCAATCGCAGTGCAGCGAATTTTGCTTCGGGCGGCAAAACGCCAATCGCAGCTGCACTCGCCGGCTTGCTGGTATTGCCGATATTGCCATTGGTGGCGCCGTTGACCGGTTACCTGCCTTATGCCGCTATGGCTGGTCTGCTGTTCATGATCGCGTGGACTCTGGTGGAGGTTTCCCAATTGCGCGATATCGTGCGTGCGTCGCGCGGCGAGACAGCGGTACTTTTGATCACCTTTCTGAGCGCAGTGCTGGTTGATCTGGAAACATCGATTTTGTTCGGAGTATTGCTGTCGTTATTGCTGTACCTGCGGCGAACTTCCAAGCCACGCTTGTTGAGTCGTGTTCCAAACCCGGATTCTCCCAAGCGAAAGTTCGTTACCAGCACGCGTTTGCCGGAGTGCCCACAGCTCAAGATGATCCGTATAGACGACTCTATTTATTTTGGCGCCGTTAATCATGTGCGTGAAATGTTTCAGCGTTTACGGGAGCACTACTCCGGGCAGCGACACCTACTGCTGCTCACCCAGGGTGTCGCCCAGGTTGATGTGGCTGGTGCCCAGCTACTGGTTGAGGAAGCGCGGGCTCGGCGTGCCATGGGTGGTAGTTTCTCGTTCTACCGTTTACGAGACAGCGCACGAGATGTGCTTGTCCGTGGAGGGTATCTTGAGCAGTTGGAGTTGTTGGGAGATTACACGTCTAAAGGAGATGCTATCCGTGGAATTCTGCCAACGCTGGATAAATCGATCTGCGCCAATTGTTCTAAAAGAATATTTTCAGAGTGTTCTACTTTCCCCAGGACAGCCAACAATAAAGGGGATCCTGAAGTTTGAAATTTTGTCTGCTTGACTAAAAGACAACCCTTGAAAAAGTTCAGTTGAACGCCATATCTATATCAGCAAAACAACACGCATCGCAAAGACGCGATGTGTATCAAGAAGGCAACGGAGGCCATCTTATGAATAGTCTGGTGAGACCTAGTGAAAGAAATCGAGGCTGGGAAGTATTGGGTAATTTTGACGATCTAATGGGGCATTGGTTACCGGCACCGACGATGGTGCGACGCGGACGCGAGGATAGTGCGAAAGCACCTGCCATAGATGTCAGCGAGAGCGAAAGCGCTTTTATGGTGAAGGTAGAGATCCCTGGTGTGCCCCGCGAGAATCTAGATGTAACCATCAACGATGGCGTACTGACGATTCGCGCAGATCGTCAAAAAGAAAACAAGGACGAAGAGAAAAGTGACCGACTGATTCGCCAGGAACGCTATTACGGTAAATTTGTTCGTTCGCTGCGTTTGGGAGTCGACATTGATGAGACAAAGATTGAGGCTCATTACGAGCATGGCGTGCTTAGTCTGGTTTTACCCAAGACGGCACAAGTAAAACCCCGCAAGGTCGATATTAAAATCCGCTGATTTTTTGGAAAAGTAGAGCCAAAAGGGGCCACTTCGGTGGCCCCTTTTTGTTGCGTTATTCTGATGGTTTCCGGGCTTTGCACTCAGTTTTCCAGAGCCCATGTCTGAGCTTACTGCGGCGGCGGCGTTATACTTCGCGGCCGAGACTGCGTCAGCCCATATCAATTAGTGATGACCCACCCCAAATCAGATCCATCTGCCATCGCACCGGTACTGGCCGAGGCCATGCCATATATCCAGCACTTTCATGGCCGCACCATCGTGATCAAGTATGGCGGCAACGCCATGGTGGATGAAGGCCTCAAGCGCGGCTTTGCCCGTGACGTGGTATTGATGAAGCTGGTCGGCATGAACCCCGTTGTGGTGCACGGCGGCGGCCCCCAGATTGGGCAGCTGCTCGAGCGTGTCGGCAAGAAAAGCGAATTTATCGAGGGGTTGCGGGTCACTGATAGTGAGACCATCGATATTGTCGAAATGGTGCTGGGTGGACTGGTCAATAAGGAGATCGTGGCGCTGATCAATACCCATGGTGGTCGCGCTGTCGGTTTGTCGGGCAAGGACGGCGACATGATCCGAGCCAAAAAACTGGTGTTGCGCAAGCAGGGCTCCACTGAAGATGAAGACATCATTGAACTCGGCCATGTGGGTGAAATTGAGTCGATTAATCCTGCGGTGGTTAATACCTTGGATGCAGGCGATTTCATTCCGGTGATCGCCCCCATCGGTGCCGGCAGAGACGGCAAGACCTACAACATTAATGCCGATACGGTTGCCGGCAGATTGGCGGTTACTTTGCAGGCAGAAAAATTGATTATGTTGACCAACACTCCCGGGGTGCTGGATTCAGACGGTCAATTATTGACCGGACTGTCAGAGGCCCGGGTGCAGGAGTTGATCGATGAGGGCGTGATAACCGGCGGCATGCTTCCCAAGGTGCGTTGTGCGCTCGACGCTGTGGCAGGCGGGGTTCGTACCGCAACGATTTCTGATGGCCGGGTAGCGCATGCCACGCTGCTGGAAACCCTGACCGATGAAGGGGTCGGTACTCAGATTGGCCGCGATCGTGAGGTGTTACGGCCGGGCTGATCTCCTTTGCTATCGAACGATCGATTTGGACGCACGAGTTTTAGGCAGCAGCGTTTTAGCTTGCCCAAGGCAGATTTGCTGGTAGCGCCCCATCGTGGACGACCCGTAATGGGTTGATGGCGCTGGGATCTGCGCCCCTGGTCCGGTGCTGTTACTACTTCTGGCGATCAGTGCAAAGTGTGCAAAGTCCCGCTCGCTGATCAGTTGTTTTCGACACTCTCTAACTCGGCAGAGGCTTTGCTCAGTTCAGACCCCTCCCGCGCCGGCGGTGGATGCAGGAAACCCTTCTGACGATACTGACTAATTTGTTGTGCTGAGAGGTTCTACAGAGGCCTGCCTTCGATGATTACCGGGGATCGATTGGCACCTGACCGGTCAGGCCCAGAACGTCTTCCATACGATGACAGGCGCGTAGCAAGGCAGCTTCACTCCGTGGTGGGCCGATAACCTGAAGACCTACCGGCAAGCCTGTTTTGGTGAAGCCCACTGGCAGGCTGAGTGCGGGGCATGAGGTCATGGTGATCGCAAAAGTGATTGCGATCCAGTCAATATAGGTTTGAGTGGGCTGCCCATCGATGGTTTCAACATAGCGTTGCTCTTTAGGAAAAGGTGGCACCGATACAGTGGGACATAGCAGCAGGTCATATTTTTCAAAGAAGGTAGTGATGCGCTGGTACAACCCGGATCGAACCCGTTCGGCGTCCAGCCATTGGGCATTGGTGACTGCCAGGCCTTTTTCGATATTCCAGATAATCTCCGGCGCAATCTGATCACGATGTTTTTTCAGAATCGATTCCATCATCTGTGCGATCAACACCCCCCGCAGGGTCTGAAAGGCCTCGATCGTGCCAGAGAAATCCGGCGCACTATGATCCACCTGTGCCCCGATTTCGCTGAAACGTTGTGCCGCCGCCTCACAGACCTGTGCGATTTCCGGCTCCATGGGCACCACACCCAGGTCAGGACTAAATCCGACTCGCCGTGGCATGTCAGTGTGTTGCAGCGCATCCAGAAAACCTTCACCGGTATGCTGAAATGACAGCGGGTCAGCCGGATCGTGGCCGGCAGCACCATCGAGCATTAATGCCACATCGGCAACGCAGCGTCCCATCGGCCCTTCGACCCAGAGGGTATCAAAAGCGGGTAGGCGTGCTCCCCGGGGCACACGACCTGGTCCAGGACGCAAGCCCACAACACCATTAAAACTGGCCGGGACTCGCAGACTACCGCCCAGATCGTTGCCCGTTGCCAGAGGTACCATCCCGGCTGCCAGTGCAGCGCCCGAGCCGCCGGAGGAGCCGCCGGCGCTGACGGCACTGTTCCAGGGATTGAGCGTATGACCAAAGACCGGGTTAAAGGTATGTGCTCCGGCCCACTCGGGTACATTGGATTTGCCGACAGGAATAGCGCCCGAGGCTTGCAGTTTGGCTATCGTCGCATCCGAGTGGCGCGCGATATTATCTGCAAAGAGCGGTGAGCCGTAGGTTGTGGCCACACCGCCGAGGTCGTTGTAATCCTTAACGGCGAGTGGCAGACCCCAGAGCGGGCCTTTGAGTTCGGTGGATGCTCGCTGTTCGGTCATTGCCCGCGCCTGTTCACGAGCACGGCCAAGGCACAGAGTCGGCAAGGCGTTGATCTTCGGGTTTACTGCCTCTATGCGTGATATCGTGGCATCCATGACTTCAAGGGGTGACACACTCCCAGAGCGCAGTTGTTCACTAAGCTGCGTTGCAAAGAGACGGCTTAGTTCATCACCGCTCACCGGATGGAGCCTGTGGACTTTCTACAATGCCGTAAACGATTCATTGGATCATCGTCCAGACGCGCTCAGAGGTTGCAACTCATGTCTGTGCCGCAGCACAGAGGTGATTTGATCATGCCGCAATTATTTGGACACTTAGCGACTGCCACGGTTTCACCGGTATCGGTCGTGATGTGGTCGTGCACGAGCTCTGCTTCGCACTTGACACACTTCATTCCCTTAACACCCATTCCACAAACTGCGCAGACATATTCCGCCATCAGTATTCTCCTTATCTGTCACGGCGCTCCCTGAGGTAGTGCCGGTTGGTTGTTTCTAAGTCAGCCATAGGGCAGCTAAGAAAAGCCACTGTCCCTGGATACGATGTTACACCGTACACTCTTTATTCGGCTGGATTAATTGCCCGGACAGGTCATTTTGTTATTCGCGGCGTAGCGCAACAATCGGGTCGAGCCGAGAGGCTTTGTGAGCCGGGTAGTAGCCAAAGAAGATGCCTATTATGACCGCGAAGCCCATGGCGATTACCGCCGAAAGCGGTGAGATCAGGACAGGCCAGTCACCAAAGCGCGCTGCTGCGAGAAGCCCCCCCAGGCCTAGCGCTACGCCGATGGCGCCGCCAATGAGTGATACCGCCATGGCCTCGGTAACAAATTGCACAAGGACGTCGATGCGTCGCGCCCCAACCGCCATGCGCAGGCCCACTTCGTGGGTACGCTCGGCGACAGAGACCAGCATGATATTCATGATGCCGATTCCACCCACCAGCAGTGAGATACCGGCGACGGCCGCCAACAGCAGCGACATGGTGGGCTCGGATTTAGCACGAGCTTTGAGATACTGTGCGACATTGCGTACGTAAAAATCATCGGGCGCTCCTGCGCGGATTCGGTGACGCACCCGCAGAAGATCAGTGACCTCCTGCTCAGCCGTTTCCAGCAGGTCAGCTGAGCGTACTTTCAATGTGATATCCCGAACCAGGTTGCCACGATAACCCTTGCCGACATTCAGTCGTGAGCGGGCAGCCGATAGCGGTACGAACACGACATCATCATGATCACGACCCCAGGAGGATTCTCCCTTTGCGCGGATGGTACCGATGGTCCAGAACGGGATTCGATCGATCCGAATAGTTTCACCAACCGGGTCTTGGCCAAAGAACAGTTGATTGATGATTGTTTAGCCAACGATAGCCACTTTGGTGCTGGAGCGCTCCTCGTTGGTGCTGAACGTGCGCCCATTTTCGATCTGCCAGTCCCGGGCCTGCAGATAGGCATCGTCTACTCCGTAGATGGTGCTAAACCAGTTGGTATTGCCAAAGATTATCTGCCGGGGGGCGGATCCTGGAGTTCTCCCTGGAAGAGCCAGATAGCCCCAGCAATAGCCGCAGCGAGCGGGATAACTATCAAAACTTTGCGCATGAGCGTGTTCGTTAGTAACTTGGTATGCAAGAACTATACCTGCAACTATCTAAAAGACTAATTACGATGGTATTAAATGGTCGCGACCCCCGGTTTTGTTGCTACTGACTTGGCGTGACAAAGATAAAAATGCCACAGACTTTGTGCTGACGGCCCGGCGCGCACATAATCCAACGAAGCAAAGTTGCTAACGCTCGAGTGTGCGATGGATTCACCCACAACATATGAGGCCACAGCTGTTTCCCCGGCTGATGCCAGCTTCGAATTATTGCCACTTCGGGTGAGCACCCTTGGCTTTGATGCCAGCGGCGAGACCTTGCTTGCCGATGTCAGTTTTACGCTGGAACGCCAAGGGCGTACCTGTGTGGTTGGGCCAAACGGTGCTGGCAAGAGTCTACTGCTGCGCCTTTGTCACGGCCTGCTCAGACCTACCCGCGGTGAGGCCCGTTGGGCCGGAGGCAGTGTGGCCCAGCAACGCCGCGCCCAGGCGATGCTGTTTCAGCGCCCGGCGCTTTTACGCCGCTCGGTACAGGCAAATGTCGAACATGCCTTGGCGGCGCGGGATACTCCGCGGGGCGAGCGACATGAAAGGGCACTGTCAGCGCTCGAAAAAACTGGGCTGATTGAACTGGCCCGGCGTGATGCGCGGGTACTCTCCGGCGGCGAACAGCAGCGCCTGGCATTGGCGCGAGCCTGGGCTTTGGAGCCTCGGGTGCTGTTTCTGGATGAGCCTACGGCCCACCTCGACCCCGCAGCAACGCAAGCTGTCGAAGAGATCATCACTCGGATTGATGATGAAGGCGTTCGTATCATCATGGTATCTCATGACATGGGGCAGGTTCGACGCATTGCCAGTGAGGTACTGTTTCTTCATAACGGACGGCTGGTTGAGCACAGTCCTGTTGAAAGCTTCCTCGATGCGCCTGGCACAAAGCTTGGAGCCGCTTTCGTAGCGGGTCGCTTGCTCTGGTAGTCGCGGGTGTACGGCCTTAGTTAAAACTCGTTAGCCAATGCGAAACAGCATCGCTGAAGCCTCCTTCGCTATGGTGTGCCACCACTACAAACTCGCGGGAGAGTTCGGCCGGCGCATTAGCCACGACACAAGAGACGCCAGCCCAGCGTAGTAGATCGAGATCGTTGTAATCATTGCCAACCGCGAGCGCTGTTTGGGCATTAAGATTCGAGTGTTCACAGATCCATGCGGCAGCTTGGGATTTGCATACCGATTCGGGGAAGATCTCGTACCAGGTAGAGCAGTGATCCAGCGGTGAGGTCGCCCGCAGCACATTAAGCCCAGGTAAGCGTTGACTCAATGCATCGTGCAGACCAGCAGGATCTGTTGCAGACACGACGGCCAGCAACTGGGTTGCTCCCGCTGGTGGCACCTCGTTGGGTTGCAGCCGTTGGTGACATCCTGCGTACAGGGCAAGGCGTCTATCAAAGTCCGCGTTGTGTTGGCTGAATCGTCTCCAGCCGAAATGATGGTTGTGCGGCACCGGGGCATGCACCATGAAGTCCAGTTTCAAATCTTCGAGCACCTTGATCGCCTGGGCGATCTCGACCACTTTCAGGCCGAAGTGTTGCAGTGGTTGTACCGGCGGATAGGAAAAAATGCCGGCACCGGAGGACGTTACCAGCATATCTATGGGAAAGGCTTGATCCAGCACGCGATGACACGAGTACAGTGATCGGCCGGTCACTACGATGCGCTGCACACCCAGATCGCCCAGGTGTTTGAGCGTTTCCCGGTTTCGCTCTGATAGCTGATTGTCTGGCCCCAGCAGCGTACCGTCCAGATCGGTGAATACAGCCCTGCAGTGATGAGCACCCTGGTTCATGTGCGGTAGTGGTCGTTGGTTTTAGAACCCAGGAGTCAGATGACTTCCCTAGAGCAGCGATTCAATCTTTTTGACCAGGTCAACATTGTCAGGTGTAACAGTAGATCCGAAACTTCCCACGATCTTGCCATCCCGGTCGAGCAGATATTTGTGAAAGTTCCATTTGGGAAATTGACCGGCCTCGTTACCCAGTGCCTGAAAGAGTGGCTCGGCTTTGCGTTTAGCCACCCGGGATTTTTCAAACATGGGGAACTTGACACTGTAGGTGAGATCGCAGAATTCGCGAACCTTCTCCTCCGAGCGGGGATCCTGAAAAAAGTCATTAGAAGGAAAGCCCAGTACGACAAAGCCGCGGTCGCTATATTTCTCGTACAACGCTTCCAGACCCTTGAACTGCGGTGTAAAGCCGCAGTAACTGGCGGTATTGACCATCAGCAGAACCTTGCCTGCATACGCGTCGCACAGTCGCACCGATTCGTCACTGGCGAGGTAGCGCTTGGTGAAATCGAGATTCACCGGGCAGGTCTGTGCTGCAGCCGAGGTGGCTGTTGTAAATACCAACACCGCAATCGACAGGATATTGAAAAATCGCATACTTTGAATCTCCATCTCATCACAGGCGACATACTACCCGCTTGGCGTGAATTGCAGGTAATCGCGCAACTCAGGGCTTTGGGGGTTAGCCAAAGTGATGCTCGCGGATCCCTGTTCGGTAATCTGGCCTTCATGCATAAATACCATCCGATCGGCAATGCGCGCCGCTTCGTGTGGCAGGTGAGAGACCACGATTACCGTTAACCCATGAGTTTGACGCAATTCGTCGACCAGGGCGTGCATCTGCTGGCGCAAGCGTGGGTCCAGGTTGGCAAAGGGTTCGTCCAGCAACAGTAACGGCCTTTTTTGGCAAAGACAGCGGGCCAGGGCAGCTCTTTGGCGCTCGCCGCCCGATACCTCAGCTGGCCGGCGCCGGCTGATATCACCCAGTTGTGTTGCCTCAAGAGCCTGGTTAATGGTTTCATGATCTGCTGGGGTAAGGCTTAGGCCGGGGTGGCAGCCAAGCGCAATGTTGTCGTAAAGACTGAGATGAGCAAACAGATTATGTTCCTGGAACATCATGGTTACCGGCCGTTGTGCGGGTGCCAAAGAGCCGATGTCCTGGTTATCCACCAGGATCATACCGCTGTCAGGTGTCTCGAAGCCGGCGATCAACGAGAGCAGTGTTGACTTGCCGGCACCACTGGCTCCAATCAGCGCGACACATTCCCCCCGGCCCACTCGCAGCGAAGCGCAAAGACCCCAGTCGCCCGTGGTGAAAGTCAGGCGGTCAAGTATCAGGAAAGCCATCGCCCTACAATCCGATCCACAGTCCAGAACAAAATCAGACTCATCACAACGAGTACCAGTGCGGTAACAGCAGCTTCATCGAAGCGGTAGGCACTCATCCGGTGGTAGAGCATGACCGGCAGCGTGATGGCACCGCTGGTATCAAACAGTGCTGCCACACCCATATCCCCAAATGACAACGCGCTGCCCAGCGCCACAGCAAACGCGGTCGGTTTGCGTATAGCAGGCCAGTCGATGCGGCGGAATCGCTGCCAGCCCTGCAGGCCCAGTTGTTCACACAGCTTGTGGTGGCGCCGTCCTGAGTCGATCAGAACGGGTGCGATGCTGCGCAAGGCGTAGGGAAGTACCATGAGTGCGTTAATTAACGCTATGAGCAAAAGGGTAACTACCTCTGTTGTGCCGGTCATCAGCGCCCAAAGAAAAAGCCCGGTGCCAATCACCATGGGTGGAACCGCGAGACTTACCGAGCCGGCCAACAACACCAGGTCGGTGGCCCCAGGCCGCCGCTGCACCAACACCAGCCGCCGAGCAGTCATCGCCAGACCCAATGCCAGTACGCTGGCGATTAGTGTCGCTATCAGCGCAATCCCCAGGCTGCGTGCGGTTGCGCTCCAAAGGGCAGAATCCAGGATAACCCGTAACAGCGGCCCCTTAAGGCCGGCAACAACAATCGCCGCGATAGGTAAGCCGATAAAGAGCACACTCACGGTGATCAGCAACACGTCGACAGCTTGATTCAGTGGAACTTTTCGGTCGGGTCGGTTTCGTAGACCTTCTTGCAGTCCCTGGGTTAGCGGTAGTGAGCGCAGCCATCGAGACATGGTCAGCGCAATCGTTGCGCATAGCACCAGTTGAGTCAGGGCAAGCAGCGTTGCCCGGCCGGGGTCGAAGTCAAAGCGCAGCGCCTGATAAATCGCTACTTCAACTGTGGTTGCTCCAGGCCCCCCACCCAGGGTCAATACGACCGCAAAACTGGTGAAGCAAAGCAGAAAAACAATCACCAGAGCGCCGGGTAGAAAAGCGCTCAGTGCAGGCCACTCGATAAATCGGAACAACTGGGAGCTGGACATCCCCAGGGTGCTCGCGAGTCGCCAGCTTTCGCCTGGAACCTGCTCCCAGGCCGGCAGCAACAATCTTACCGCCAGCGGCAGGTTAAAAAAAACATGGGCCAGCAGTATCCCGCCAAGGCCATAAATCCCAAAAGACCATGTGAACCCTGCTGTGCGCATCAGCTGAGTCATCACACCGTTGTGGCCGTAGACCGCGACGATACCCAGAACCGCAACAATCACCGGCATGACCATCGGCAGACCCATCAATGTGATCAGCACACGCCGTCCCACAAAGTGGGACTGTCGGGCGTAAGCGCGAGCGATCGGTAGCGCGAGCCCAACGCTGATCAGGGTTGAAAGTGTCGCCTGCCACAGCGTGAAACCGATTACCGAGTGCAAATAGGTATCGGTCACGATGCCCCTAAGATCGCTAGTGCCGAACCGGGCCATTATCCCGATAAGAGAGCCCCCGATCAGAACACCCAGAAAGGCCACGACCAGGGTTCCGGGCCAGAGTGCGATGACTCGATACGCCCGCATACAACTCAATGCGACAATGCGGTCAGCCAGCGATTTATCCATTGTCTGCGCTGATCCCGCACCTGCGCCGGATCGAACCGGAGCATCTGCTGGGGCACTTCATCATCGTGAAAGGCATCGGGCAGAGGTTGCCCTGTATGCACGGCCGGTAGCATCCAGTTAGAGGTGGGAAGGATATTTTGCACTGTGTCCGAAAGCAAAAAACCCAGAAAGTCCTGCGCCAGTTGTGGCTCGGGCGAAGTGCTCAGTCGGGCGGCAACTTCAACTTGCTGGTAATGCCCCTCTTCGAACATGGCTACGCGGTAGCGATCGGTCTGTTCGACATGGCGGTGGTAGGCAGGGGAGGTGGTGTAGCTTAGTACCATGGGCGCCTCGCCTTTAAGAAAGAGTCCATAGGCTTCTGACCAGCCTTTAGTCACGGTCACAATTCGGGGCGCCAACATGGTCCAGGCATGCTCGTCAGCCGCATCGAATATTTTTCGCATCCACAGCACAAGTCCGAGTCCCGGGGTGCTGGTGCGGGGATCCTGGATGATGATGCGGGGTCCGTTATGGTTATTGACCAGTTCCCTAAGACTGGCCGGCGGGACGGGGAGTGCCTCGCTGTCGTAGACGAAGCCAAAGTAGCCAAAGTCATAGGGCACAAAGACCCGGTCGGACCAGGGCAGGGCAAAGTCGATGGACTCCAGATCTAACCCGTGTTCTTGCAGCAGTCCTGTTTGTTGGGCTTCCGCGGTCAGGCTGGTATCCAACCCAAGAATGACATCTGCCGGTGAGCGATCACCCTCGAGTTTCAGCCGACTGAGTAACGCGGCACCATCCTCCAGGCCGACAAACTTTAGATCGCAATCGCATTGTGCCTCGAAATGCTCTTCAATGAGTGGGCCAGGGCCCCACTCGGATACAAACGAAGCATAGGTGTAGACCGTCAGCTGAGTCTTTGCCGCTTGTGTTGCAGGGCAGGCAATCGTCAGCAAACCGCCCACAAGGCTACAAAGAATCTTCAGGATTTTCACGTAAGGCTCCTTCGGAACGGAAGGGCGGAGGGGCTTTGATGCCATTATCCGAATTCCTCCGCCGGTATGATCCGGTTCAGGTTCAACGGGTGAATCTCAGCCCGACCTCTGTCGGACACCCCGTCGGATAACACCTAGAATCTAGTGGTCCACTTACGGCCTGTCAATATCATGGCGGGGAGTGATGCTGTCCTTGGCAAGATAGGCTGCAACGGCGGCAATCGCGTATTGCTCACGGGCCAGGCCGACACCCCGTATATATATCCATTGCTGACCCGTTTGCTTCAACATGGCGACGAAAAGTGAATGCAACTGCGCTCGTTGCCCACCCAGCCCCCGATCGCGTAAAAGCCCGTCGCTTACCCAGGGCAGGTCGATATCACATAACAGGTACAGCCCCTGTGCCCGGGACAATGCGGTATCTACGATCCAATCGGGACAAGCCTGGTAGTAATGGCGCGCGTAGATCACGGTGGACAGAAGGTCGGTGTCATGGATGGTGAGTTTGGACGCACGGCTCACGGCAGCATCTTCCTGGGCAATCTGTTCACAGGCGATGGGCTCGACATCTTGGGCCGTCAGTGCCATTGATCGTCGGTCAAGATAAAGGCGCGCGGCTTCTGCCGAGAGTGGGCAGGCAAAATGAGCGGCCAGCGCTTGGGCAATCTGGGTCTTACCGGTACATTCACTGCCCGTGAGAACCACTCGGCGCTTCGCGGCAATGTCCCGGGTTCGTTTTTTCTGTACGCTCATCATCTGATTGTGTTTGATCTGTTGTTTGAGTTTCAGCCGTTTTATTCGCCCAGACAGTTTTCCTGCAGCGCCGCCTGGCGGCTGGTTACTGCCGGTGTCAATTGCCGGTATCGTGACATAGAATGTAGTGGTGGGGCACCCCGTCGAAATATTCACCGGTATTTCGGTGTTGGACTATTTTCCATCTCCAAAACACTCATATCCGTTGTGACGAGAGCAGAATTATGCAGAAATCTTTCACCTTAGTTGACCATCCGCTGGTGCAGCACAAGCTCACTTTAATGCGGGATAAAACCCGGCCCACCGCAAACTTTCGCCAGCTGCTGCGCGAGATCGCACTGTTGCTGGCGTACGAAGTCACGCGTGATCTGCCTACCGAACTTAGAGAGGTCGAAACGCCGCTGGAGACCATGCAGGCGCCTATGCTGGCCGGCAAGAAACTGTGCTTTGTCTCGGTGCTGCGCGCAGGCAATGGCCTGCTCGACGGTATGCTTGATCTGATACCGTCGGCCCGGGTGGGGCATATTGGCTTGTATCGTGATCCGGATACCCTCGAAGCCATCGAGTATTACTATAAGGTACCTGTTGATATTCACGAACGTCAGGTAATTGTGGTGGATCCTATGTTGGCAACCGCCAATTCTGTGAGCGCCGCCATCACTCGCCTGAAGCAGGATCAGCCCAAACAGATCAAGTTTGTTTGCCTGCTGGCGGCCCCCGAAGGGGTTGCTGCATTTGCCCAGGCACATCCTGATGTTCCGGTTTATACAGCGGCGTTGGACCGTCAACTGAATGAGCATGGCTACATCCTGCCTGGTTTGGGTGATGCCGGTGACCGGATTTACGGCACTCGCTAGGACGTGATCGCCAATTATTCGCAGCGGGTCGTGTCCCGAATCAGCAGGGGAATAGTTACAGTATCCAGTTTTTTTCTGGCCGGCGTACTCACCAGCATCAGTTGGGCACAACCGCTCGAAGCGGGCGTTTATGACCTGACCCGTCAGGGATGGCAGATCACCGCAATCGCCGAAAGAAACGAACGTCGTCCCGGGATTGCCCCCTATGCTGAATTGTGGCGGATTGTTTCAGTCACCGACTACCGGTTGGAAAAATCTGGCCAGGTAATCATTTGTGAAATGCGTTACGACAGTCAGCGCGATAGCCAGGACGAAACTTGCATGCTGAAGGCTCCTTAGAGCGCTGCGGTTGCCTGGGCCATTATGGGCGCTTTTCAGAGTTTGAAAGTGTTGATCTGGATCAGTGCGGTTAACAGGGGGATATGGGCTAATACGCCTGCATATCTCCTTATTAATATCTGTGGAGTTAGGGGTGGTACCCGTCAGGGTTCCGCCCCTTTTTTGTCGGTTTACAGGACTCACTGTGACTTCCCGTTTTTGACCTGTCTGTGCCTTATTCGTTTGTTTTACGCGCTTTTCCTTAGGGAGGATTAGAATGCGCGATTCAAAGATGGGGTTACAGATCATATGATCGACGCAATCGGGGAGTTTTTTCGTACGCGGCTTCAATCGCGCGATGATCCTTTGGCCGTGGAGGAATCGTTGCGCCTGGCCGCAGCCGCATTACTGTTTGAGACGGCGATGGCGGACTACGATCTGGGCGATACAGAAAGGGCGACAATACACGCTCTGGTGTGTAGTCAGTTCTCGCTGAGTGAGGTGGATTCAAAGGCCTTGTTGGCGTTGGCTGAGTCTCAGGCAAAAGAGGCCACCGATCTGTACGGGTTTACCTCTTTGATCAATCAGCACTGGACCGAGCAGCAGCGGCTGACTCTGGTCGAACAGATGTGGCGGGTGGTCTATGCTGACGGGCGCCTGGATGATCACGAACTGCATTTGATGCGCAAGATACAGCGTCTATTGCACATACCGCAAAAGGATTTTGTGGCCGCAAAGTTGCGCCACAAACCCGACTAAAAGAGTCGCTAGTAATGCAGAACTCATGTAGTAATGGATTACTTTCCTGACATGGATTTTCTTCCGGCTGCGGCCTTATGGGCTTGATCTGAGCCTTTTCGCTCAAAATAGCTGATCAGTCTTGCACTTTGCCCCGGGAGTTATTGCCAATGCCCAGTCACGCTTTTCTTGAACACACAGGCGTTCTGGCCTTCGCCCATCGTGGTGACAGCGAGGCCGCGCCGGAGAATACGGCAGCCGCTTTCGAGAGCGCCGTCGTTCAGGGTTTTCAGTACCTGGAGACCGATGTGCATTGCACCTTGGATGGCGTACTACTGGCCTTTCATGATGATCGACTCGACCGGGTGACTTCAGACCGCGGGCGCATCGCCGCGCTGGATTATTCGGTGATTGCCCGGGCCCGGGTTCACGGCCGGGAGCCCATTCCGCTGTTGGAAGAGCTGCTGGCGGCGTTTCCTCTGACCCGTTTCAACATCGATCCTAAATCCGACCAAGCCGTCCAGCCGCTGATCAAGGTCATCCGTGAAACCCGCGCCCAGGAGCGTGTCTGTATTGGATCTTTCTCTGACAAGCGGCTGCGCCACATCCGTGCGGCACTGCCAGGGATTTGCACCTCGATGGCCACATTTGAGACGACCCGGGCACGTCTGGCCAGTATCGGTGTGCGGACCGGGGCTTTGCAGGCAGCGTGTGCCCAGGTGCCGGTGTGGTGGAACGGAATCAAGGTAGTTGATCATCGCTTTGTCCAAACCATGAAAGCACGCGGCCTGCATACTCATGTCTGGACGGTGAACGAGCCCGAGGAAATGAACCGGTTACTGGATCTGGGGGTGGAGGGCCTGATGAGCGATCGCCCAGCTGTCCTTAAATCAGTATTACGCTCGCGAGGTCAATGGCATCAGTCGGATTGAGTGTCGACTGGGTCGCGGACCAGGCGAAAGAAGAACATTCCGGCAAAGAACAATAGCGCCACTGAAAGAATACCCAGGCGGGGGTTGCCGCTGAGGTAGGTGATTGTGCCCATCATCACCGGGCCGAAAACCGCGGCGGCTTTACCCACCACATTATAAAAACCGAAGAACTCCGCATTTTTTTCTTCTGGAATCAGGTGGCTGAACATCGAGCGACTAAGCGCCTGAATGCCGCCTTGTACAAGACCGATTACCGCAGCCAGGATATACATCTGCAGTGCCGTTTCCATGAAGTAAGCGAAAACAGTCACTCCTATATATACCCAGATACAGATCCAGATACCTCGCTGGGCACCGTAGCGCTCGCCCAGGCGACCAAACACCAGCGCTGCCGGAAAGCCAATAAACTGTACCAGCAGTAA
>JAAZYQ010000099.1 GCA_014239575.1 Gammaproteobacteria bacterium | reverse complement strand
CTGCCAGGGGGCCGAGCGCTTTTGCGATCTGGGTTGCGACCGATTCAAAAATTGCACCGGGTTCGTCCACATAAAAGGCCCGCATCTGCACGAGATCCGAAGCTGACATACCCCCCGCATCGAGCACGCCGATAAGGTCTTTAATCGCCGCGTCGATCTGGCCGTTAAGGTCACCCGGGGCGATCACCTTTAAGGTGTTGTCGAGCGCCATTTGCCCGGTGGTGAAGAGCATCTCTCCGCAGCGCACGGCCTGGCTGTAAGGCAGAGGCGGGTCAGTGACCCAGTGTCCGGGCGGGTTGATGTAGGTGCGTGGCAGCATGGCAGTGTCTGGTGAAAGTTTTGAGCTCGATGTGCTCCGCCGAGAAAGGAATCAGTTCAGTGGCACGCCTTCAAGGGTGATGCGGTGCATGATGCGTTGCTTGCCATGGTAGTCGTTGAGGGCGTAGTGCCAGGTGGCGCGGTTGTCCCAGAAGGCAATGGAGCCCGGCTCCCAGTGAAAGCGGCAGGTGAACTCCTGGCGGGCGCCATGGGCGTAAAGAAAATCCAGAAGCGGTTTTGATTCTTCGATTGTCCAGCCATCAAAGCGCACGGTGAAATCCGTATTGACGTAAAGCGCCTTTCTGCCCGTGATGGGGTGGGTGATCACCACCGGGTGCAGGGCATCCTGGGTGGCAAGATCCGGGTTGGCGAACCGGCCGTCCTCGTAGTGCTCGCGGTCGGTTGCGCCGTAACCAAAAGCATGGCGGCTCGAGTGCCAGGCCTTTAAGCCTCCGAGCATGTCTTTCATGCCGTCAGATAAAGATTCATAGGCAAGGTACATGCTCGAAAAGATCGTATCGCCGCCGACTTCAGGGACCTTGCGCGCATAAAGTATCGAGCCCATGGCCGGAATCTCATCGTAGGACTGGTCGGTGTGCCAGACGGCGCCAATGTTCTCTTTCTGGTCGGCTTCCTTTATGACCTGGGCAATTTTGGGGAAGTCCTCCAGAGGCTTGAAAAAGCGGTTGATGTTGATCGTGCCCCAGCGCTCGGCAAGATCAATATGCTGCTGCGGCGTCAGGTCCTGGCCGCGAAAAAAGATCACCGAATAGCGGCCGAAGGCGTCTTTTAGCTCATCAAGGGTGTTTTCGCTTAAATCCCGGGCGAGGTCCACGCCTTCAATCACGGCGCCGAGCGCCGGTGACTGGGGCGTTACGCTGATTGTTGGATGGGCTGCCGAGGCGCTCATGGCAGCAAGTTTACCTGACGGCTTGTTGGGAAAATACGGTGGCGCTCTCCAGTAGAATCATCCTTACTCATTGCGGGGAAAGGTATGTATTTCGATTCAAGGCTCTGGGCGTTTACCCAGGGTGTCAGGCTTCGTATTTTCGGTGCAGTCGCGGTGGGTGTGCTGGCCGTGCTTTTTGGGATCGCACGCCTGGCGCTCCTTGGCTGGTTGATCATCCGCGTCTTTGAAGGCACGCCGGTTCAGGAACTGGTGCTTCCTTTTATAGGCGTCGGCGTGGTGATGGTCGTGCGTGGCTGGCTGGAATATCTAAGGACCATGGTTGCCCACAAGACGGCCGCCCGGGTGCAGGTGCATCTTCGGCAGGTGGTCTTTGATCAGGTTACACGTTTGGGTCCGGCGCACTTCGGCCTTGAGCGCACCGGGGACGCCATCGTTGCGATGATCGAAGGCGTCGAGCAGCTCGAGATTTATTTCGGGCAATACCTGCCCCAGCTTGCGGTCTCGATCCTGACCCCCTTTCTAATCTTTGCCGTTGTGGCGTTTTTTGATGTACCCACTGCGCTGGTGATGCTGACGGCCGCGCTCGTTACGCTCATAGCGCCGCAAATTTTCCACCACTGGGACAGCCAGAAAAGCCTTGAGCGGGGAGAAGCCTACAAAGCCTTTGCCGCAGAGTTTCTGGATTCGATACAGGGTCTGGTTACCTTAAAGGCCTTTGGTCAGAGCACCGCCCGCGCCAAGAAACTCAAAGAGACCGCGCACGCCCTGTTCAAATCGACGATGTGGGTGCTCGCGACCAACTCGCTCGGCCGCGGCATTACGGATACCGGGATCACCCTTGGGGTGGCGGTGACACTCGCCTTCGGCGCCTTTCGGGTTACTGACGGTGAGATGAGTCTCGGTGTGTTGCTGATGGTGTTGATGCTCGGGGTCGAAGTCTATCGGCCACTGCGCGATATGCGTTCGCTGATGCACAACGGGATGCTGGCGCAGTCTTCATCACAGACGATCTTCCAGCTGATGGATGCCAAGCCGATGGTGAGTGAACCAGCGGAACCGCTTGCAGTAGATGCTCTCGCGCCCACGGTCGCGCTTGAGGGCGTGCGCTTTGCTTATCCCGGCGGACGACGTACCACGCACGAGGGGTTGAGTTTCAGTGTGGCGGCTGGCGAGCGGGTGGGCTTTGTCGGTCCGAGCGGCGCGGGCAAGTCCTCGATCGTACGGCTGCTGCTGCGTTTTTATGACCCCGACACGGGCGTCGTAAAGATCGGTGGTCACGACCTTAAAAGCCTGCGCCTTGCCGATATCCGCGACCAGATCGCGGTCGTGAATCAGGATACCTATCTTTTTCATGGCACGGTGGCCGATAACCTTCGGGTCGGCAAGCCCGATGCCACGGCCGAGCAACTCGAGCAGGCCTGCCGTGCGGCCAACGCACATGAGTTTGTTTCGCTGTTGCCCCAGGGTTACGACACGGTGATCGGTGAGCGGGGTATCCGTCTTTCGGGCGGGCAGCGCCAGCGTGTCGCGATAGCCAGGGCGATCTTGAGAGACGCACCGATTCTGATTCTTGATGAAGCCCTGTCGGCGGTGGATGCCGAAAATGAATCGATCATCCAGGAGGCGCTCGATCGGCTGATGCGTGGGCGCACCACGCTGATTTTTGCCCACCGGCTTTCCAGCGTGATCGATGCTGACCGCATCCTGGTGCTGAATGAAGGCACCATCGCCGAGGTAGGCACGCATACTGAACTGATGGCCGAGCGCGGGGTGTATCACCGGCTGATGGCGGCGCAGGCCGAAGAAAGCACTGGCGGCGCGATCGAGGTCGATTCCGCGCGTGGACGCAAAGTCGAGCAGATGCCGAGCTACAGCGAAGCCGCGCAGTTTGCGCCTACCGATGCCATCGTTAAGGCGCAGGGGCTTGGCTGGTTTGCTGCCGCACGCGAACTGATGAAGTACATCGTGCCCTATAAAGGAAGGCTGGTGATGACCTTTGGTTTTGGGGTGACCCGGGTACTGGCTTATATCGGGATCGGCGTGGTCGGCGCTCTGGCGGTGCGCGCCGTCAAGACGGGCGAGCCTTTTGTGGATCTACTCATTCTGCTCGCAGTTTTGGCGCCGGTCGCCGGGGTGTTCCACTGGCTGGAGTCCTGGATCGCGCACGACATGGCCTTTCGGCTGCTGGCGGAGATGCGGATCGCGCTCTTTGAAAAACTCGACCGGCTGGCTCCGGCCTACATGGTGCGAAGGCGCACGGGTGATATGGTCGGCATGGCCACCTACGATGTCGAACTCGTAGAGTATTTCTTCGCGCATACGGTGGCACCGGCGTTCGTGGCGGTGCTGGTCCCGGCGCTGGTGATGGGCGTGTTGTTTTATTTCGGGTGGATCATGGCGTTGGTGCTGGTGCCGTTTCTGGCTGTGGTCGCGTTCAGTCCCTTTATGCTCAGAAAGCGGGTTGATGAGATGGGTTCCCGGGCGCGAGAAGCGCTGGGTGAGTTAAACGCCCACGCTGTTGATAGCGTGCAGGGTCTTGCCGAGGTGATCGCGTTTAATTATGTGGAAGGGCGCCGCGCGGAGCTGACCGAGCGCACCGAACGCCATCACCACATTCGCCTGCCGTTCTTTTCGGACCTCACCTTCCAGAGTGCCTTGCTTGAAGTGGCGACTGGGCTTGGGGGTCTCGCGGTAATCGTGACAGGCGCGATACTGGTCAACGCAGGGCTTCTTGAAGCCGCGATGCTTCCGTTGTTGACGCTTCTGGCGATGGCGGCCTTTTTGCCGATCTCCGAGATTTCGGAGGTCAGCCGACAGCTTGCCGATACGCTGGGCTCGACACGCCGGCTTTATGCCGTGGAGCATGAGCCCGTGCCGGTGAATGATGGGCCCGGGGTAGCCATCGACCGCCATGGCGGGGGCGTACCGATCGAACTCAACGCCATTGATTTCAAGTACGAGACCGGCAACCGCCCGGCGCTTGATGCCGCGGCCTTTCATGCCGAAGCGGGAAAAACTATTGCACTCGTCGGCCCGTCTGGTGCCGGCAAGACGACGATTGCACACCTGCTGATGCGTTTTTGGGATCCCCAGAAGGGCGCGATTACCCTCGGCGGCCACGATCTTCGCGATTATCGGCTGGATGATCTGCGTGGCCAGATTGCGCTGGTCGCACAGGACACATTCCTGTTCAATGACACGCTGCGTGCCAATATTTTGATCGCCCGGCCCGAGGCGAGCGAAGCAGAGCTTGCCGCGACACTTGAGCGGGCATCACTGAGTGAACTCGTGGCCGGACTTCCTGAGGGACTCGAGACCATGGTCGGCGAAAGGGGCATGCGGCTTTCGGGCGGGCAACGCCAGCGCGTTGCGATTGCCCGGGCGTTTCTCAAAGATGCCCCGATCCTGATTCTCGATGAGGCAACATCGCACCTTGATGCGCTGAACGAGCAGGCGGTGCGCCAGGCGTTGGGAGAACTTATGGCCGATCGCACGACGCTGGTGATCGCACACCGGCTGTCAACGGTGCGCGATGCAGACAAGATCATAGCGCTCGATCAGGGTCGGGTGATCGAGAGCGGTACGCATGACGAACTGCTGGCCCAAGGCGGCCTTTATGCACAGCTTGTGGCGCATCAGTTGGCAGGCGCTGCCGGGCGGCGGGGCGATTGATGTTTTTTACTCAACGTGGCCGTGCGCCACGCTGATTGAGGGCCTTGTTAAAGTAACGCTCTGGGAATTGAGAGAGAAGCAATGAGGTTTAATCCTGACGCCGTACGCGATCGCACACTGCCGATTCAACTCAATGGTGCCCGGCGCAAGTCGACTTCAGACACGTCAAGTGATCACTGGTGAATCAGGTGCCTGACTCAAAAAAGGAAACACTTGTTGAGTCCGCCTATCAATGGATACGCGAGGCGATCCTGGATGGGAACATACAGCCTGGAGCAAAGTTGATCGAGCGGGAACTCACCCAGACAACCGGAGTAAGCCGGTCAGCGCTAAGAGAGGCGCTAGTAAGTCTTGATGAAAAGGGTCTAGTTCAGCGTGAGCCCTATCGGGGTTACCGGGTTACTAATTTAACTAAGAAACAGGTACAGGACCTTTATGAACTTCGCGAGGTAGTCGAGAGTCAGGCAGCCGAGCTTTTCGCTCTGAGAGCAACTGATAGCGACCTTAAGGATCTATCAGTAGCGTTCAGTTATCTGAAGGACAACATATTTCATCAGGATATGGCTGTCGTTCGAAGAGCGAAAGTTAATTACTATAGTGTTATCTATGCGGGTTGTAAGAACGTTGAGCTTGAGCGCGCATTGTCAAACTTAATTGAGCGAATTTTCTATCTCCGGGGACGATCTCTACTTGCACAGAGCCGTCGCAAGAAATCTCTTGCAGAGTTCAAAGCGTTAACAGACGCGCTGATTCGACGGGATAGGAAAGGAGCGAGGGAAATCACCCGTCAACATCTAAAGGCGGCAAAAGAGGCGATCGTGTCAACTTCATTCTCGGCTGAACCGCCTGACTGATCGCTCGCGGGTATTCAGATAGTGTCGCATAAGGCATCCGAGAGACCCCGGAAGCCTGGCGATCGGGATACAGTTAGATCAGAAAGTTAGTGGTTCATAGCTAACGGTAACGCAGTAGGAAAAAGCAATACAACAAGTCGAGGAGTTACACCATGTCTGATCATGAAATTGGCGGTGATAACCGGCGGATTTACTATGGTGTTGCTATCGGCATTCTGATGGTGCGGACCTACTTCACCCGCTACCTTGGGGACATTGGGAACGCGGCTACTTGGGAATTCCCCGTGAGCTACAAGATCGTCGAGGATGCGATACCGTCGAAAATGACAGATCTGCATAATGCCAGTCTACTGGAACCATTCAAAGTCGCAGCGAAAGAGCTGGTCGCAGAGGGTGTAAGCGGAATTACTACTACCTGTGGCTTCCTCTCGATATACCAAAATGAACTCGCGGACCACTGTGGCGTTCCCGTTGCGTCCTCCAGCTTGCTGCAAGTTCCGTTCGCCCAGACGATCATCGGCACAAAGAAACGCGTCGGTGTTATGACCTACAACGGCAGCGTTCTTCAAGGTCCTTACCTTGAGGCCGTAAATGTATCCCCAGATACGCCAGTCAAAGGTATGCCACAGAACTCGGAATTTGTAAGGTGGATCAACGATGGCGATGTGTCGATCTCATTCGACACCTTGCGCGAGGAGGCCCTTGTTGCAGCGCGAGAGTTTCAGGCTGAGTATCCTGATCTCGGCGCAATAGTATTGGAGTGCACTAATTTGGCTCCATTCTCAGCCGACATCTCAAGCGAATTAGGTTTGCCAGTCTTTGATTGTGTAACGTTGGTTAACTGGCTTCATGCTGGTTTGAGGCCGCAACGCCACGAGCCCGGAGTGTAAGTCGCTTCATTTCGCAATGAGGTCACCAATCAGTCGCAAAGCGTTTCTCGAAGATCTTTGTGGCAGGGCCGCTAGATTGGCTTTTCGCGAGAGTGTCTGGTTTCGCTACCATCGTTTGGCATGAGCAAACTCAAGTGACCATGGGCGGACCCGTGATTTACCGGTTTGCCCTTCTATTTATAAATTGTATACAATTCTTTAAGGCTAAAGTGACACCACAATGAAATTCGATATTAAGTCAGTGCACGGGCAAGGGTTACCTATCTTTATCAATGGTGAGTGGCTTGATGCGGGTTCGGGAGCGCAATTGCCAAGTCTTGAACCCGCGACAGGGCGAGAGTGGTACCGCATCACTGATTGCACGCCAGCCGAGGTAGATCAGGCGGTCGCGGCCGCCCAGGCAGCGCTCAAAGCGCCCGAGTGGGGCGACATCACACAGACCCAGCGCGCGGGGCTGATCTTCAACCTGGCGGCGCTTATCAAGG
>JAAZYQ010000098.1 GCA_014239575.1 Gammaproteobacteria bacterium | reverse complement strand
AAGATTCGCATGAGCGTGGAATTGTGTGCTGTGTATTGGCACTTTCTGCTGCTGGTCTGGCTGGTGATGTTTGGTCTGTTGTTGGTCACTTAAGGAGAAGAAAAACACATGACGCAATCTGCGCAAGCCGCCATGGCTGGGGCACCGCTGCTCGATGGCACACCCGGTGTGATCGCTGACTGGTCCTCTGACCAGAGCGCGTTCAAGAAAACTCCCTGGGGAAAGGTAATGATGTGGATCTTTCTCCTCAGTGATACGTTTATCTTCAGCTGTTTTCTGATCGCTTACGGGACAGTTCGGATGTCCACCACGATCCCGTGGCCTAATCCGAGTGAGGTTTTTGCCTTAAACATCGGCGGGAATCATGTCCCGCTTTTACTGATCGCCATCATGACGTTTGTGTTGATCACCAGCAGTGGCACGATGGCTTTAGCCGTCAATTTTGGTTACCGAAAAAACCGAATGGCCACCTTCTGGTTGTTACTCGCAACAGCGCTCCTCGGTGCCACCTTCGTAGGTATGCAGGTTTTCGAGTGGACCAAACTGATAGTCGATGAAGGCGTGCGACCCTGGGGGAACCCCATGGGAGCGCCGCAGTTTGGAGCTATCTTTTTCATGGTGACAGGGTTTCATGGAACTCACGTCTCTATTGGTGTGATCTTCCTGTTCATCATGGCTTTCAAAGTTTTACGCGGCAAGATGGATCGTGAAGAACCCGGTTTTATGACAGGCCGGAAACAGGATTACGGCATGATCGAGATCATGGGCCTGTATTGGCACTTTGTCGATCTGGTCTGGGTATTCATATTTGCAGTCTTTTATCTCTGGTAAGAAAATCATGACATCATCTGAAGGTCAACAACATCCACTTGGCGTTTATTTCAAGATTTGGGCTCTGCTGTTCGTACTGAGCGGGTTCTCCTACATGGTCGACTATTATCAGTTCGAAGGTTATCTTCGCTGGTTTCTGATCATTGTTTTTATGATGCTCAAGGCAGGATTGATCGTCGCGGTTTTCATGCACATGATGTGGGAACGTATGGCGCTGGTCTATACCATCATCGTGCCACCGTTATTGCTACTGGTCTTTTTGGGGATCGGCACTCTCGAAGGCGATCACACGTTTCTCACCCGAATGATCTTCTTTGGTGGCGCAGAATAACGTCAACGCTGTTGAGTCCTTTTATAGGTTACCCGCACTAGAACAGAATCAAGAATCATGAAAATCTATCTGATCATTTTCCATTTGACGCTCTTTCTATTTGGATTCATTTTCGTCGAGCATCATCTCCGTACTCCTGACCGTGCTGCAGCGAGCCGCCAGTCGCTAATGACTGACAACTCGGGGATCGCAGCTCGACTCGCTGCTGTTGGCCAGATCGGTACTGCCCAGGCGCAAAGTACCTCGACACCAACGCAAGTCGCCGCTACTGAAACTGCCGCTACTGAAACGACAGTCGATGGACAGAAGGTCTATCAGGCATCGTGTATCGCCTGTCATGGCGCAGGTATAGCGGGCGCACCGATGGTAGGTAATGCTGCCGCCTGGGCGTCACGTATCGAGGCGGGCGCCGATTCGCTGTATAGCAACGCTATCAACGGCTTTCAGGGTTCGTCGGGTATGATGCCGGGCAAAGGTGGTAATGCATCTTTAAGTGATGATGAAGTCAAGGCAGCTGTTGACTATATGGTGACCCAGTCCCAATAGATTGTTGGCCTGGAGGCTCTGTCCTCAGCTAGCGAGAACATTTATTGGGTTGCTTGTCCACCCTTTCTGGATTGTTTGGATTCGCACGACATATGCGTAGACTGGGCTGGGCGTCTAGAGACCGAGTTGGTCAGTTCTGCGGCGTGCTCGTTGTATTCGCAGTGCTGTCTTTGCTGGGCTATAGCGACGCTGGGCACGCCGCAAAGTGGCTATCGACCAGCCAGCAACCGATCGCCCCACAAGCCTTCTCCGATAGCAACGGACGATCGTATATTCGCCTTGCAGTGCATTTTCGGCCCGGGGGAGTTGATCAGAATCAACTCGGCGACACCGAGACCTACGATGCCCGTTTAACGCAACTCTTGGATACTAATGAATGCCCGAGCTGCGACCTGCGTGGCGCAAATCTTAGACGTAAGGTACTGAACGGGGCGAAACTGGCTAAGGCAGATCTAAACGCTGCGCGGTTTGATGAGGCTGAACTTAGTGGAGCCGATCTGACCGGCGCCTATCTATTCGGCGCCAACCTCAGTCAGACAGATCTTCGTGGTGCTCGATTGATTAACGCAGATCTTCGCAAAGCAAACCTGAGTCGAGCTGATCTACAAGGCGCTTATTTGCTTTTGGCAAATCTCAGGAAAGCGGATCTGCGCGAAGCCCAGTTATCGGGTGCTTTTCTGCAGGGTGCTGATCTAACCGGCGCAAGGTTGGGTGGCGCGGATTTGACCGATGCCGATCTGACAAATGCCATCGGTATTGAGTCTGATATTGATAAGGCTATCCTTTGTCGTACACGATTGCCTTGGGGGAATATCGACCGCGACTGTCGTTAATGCGGATAGGTGAAGAGTAGATACCCTTAAATGGTCCGAGAGCTGATGTTCAGAGGTGCTCGCTTTTTGGTATTCGTTTATCACTAACTTCGTTGAGGGTAGAACCTCACAATGAGTAGCCCGTTGGTTGTCTTTGTAGGAGGTGTAGTGCGGACAAACAAGGTTTTTGAAAATTTGGGTACGGCGTGTAGATTTATCCTGGCGGTCAGTGCTGTTACGTTTTCGCCAGCGGTCGTGGCCCATGGTTTCAGACAACGTTATGATTTGCCGATCCCGTTAGGGTTGTGGGTGATCGGTGCCGGTGCAACAATCGTACTCAGCTTCGTGATTGTTGGCCTGGTTGACCATGGTCGTAGGGCTGCAACACCCTATGCTCGCATAAACCTGCTGAGGGTCGGTCTTATGCGCGGCCTGGCGCACTGGCTACCGCTGGGAGCCGCCCGGCTATTGGCTGTCGTTTTCCTGGTTGCAACAGTGCTGGCAGGATTCGTAGGGGATCAAGACCCGTTTGCTAACCTCGCGCCGGTGATGGTCTGGGTGGTCTGGTGGGTTGGGGTGGCATTCGTCTGCGCTCTCATTGGGGATTTGTGGGCGCTTATTAACCCTTTTCGAACCATCTTTTCCTGGGCCGAGCGGATTTTCTATTGTCTGGCGAAAAGTGGTCAGTTGTCCTTGGCTCGTCCGTACCCGCGGAAATTAGCTATGTGGCCAGCAGTCGCCGGACTACTGATATTTTTCTGGGCGGAATTAATCTGGCCTGATGGCACCGTACCCCAGCTTTTAGCTTTCGCGATCGTTATTTACGCGCTTGTTACATGGGTCGGAATGTTCGTATACGGGCGTGATGTCTGGTTGCAGAACGCAGATACCTTTTCCATCGTCTTTGGAATAATGGCTCGATTCGCGCCACTGGAACTACGAGTCGCCAATGACAAGGCGTTGATCCATAGCTGTGCCAGTCCAGTTTGTCGAGGTAAAACGCAAGATTGTGTGAACGGTTACCACTGCCTCATTAGGGCCGCGCCGGACCGCTGGGAATGGAATCTGCGACCGCCAGCGCTGGGGCTGTTGAACGATCAACGAGTCACTTTCTCGATGATGGTCCTGGTTATCGTGTTACTGGCGACGGTTAGCTTTGATGGTTTATTGGAGACCCGTTTGTGGACTCACGTATTGGATCGAACTCTGACCGGCGAAATCCGCTCGGTAGGCAGTGTCGCACTGGTTTTATTTTCGGGCGGATTCCTGCTGATCTATCTATTCTTTTGTGCATTGATGCGTCAGTTTGCCAAACGTTATGGTGACAGTAGCCAAGTCGACCAGCTAAAGACCACTCTAGAACTTGCGAGTCTTTTCGTGCTGACTCTGGTCCCGATTGCGATTGCCTATCATCTGGCCCACTATGTGTCGTTTTTACTCATTACCGGGCAGTATGCGATTCCCCTAATATCTGATCCGCTGGGGCATAGCTGGGATCTATTTGGGACTGCCCACTACCAGGTTGATACTGACCTTGTGAGCGCCCGTGTGGCCTGGTACCTGGCAGTCAGCTTTGTGGTGTTAGGCCATGTGTACGCGGTATACCTTGCGCATGTGGTGGCAGGCCGTATCTTTGGTAGCGGCCGTGCCGCATTTTTGAGTCAGATACCCATGGTCTTACTGATGGTTCTGTACACCATGGCAAGCCTATGGATACTGGCACAACCCATGGTGACCTAACGGGATTTTGATTGAATTTCTAGTCAGAAATCGGACTAGGAGTGCACAAACAAATGGCTCCACCTTTAACGCCGGTATATAATTCAGCCTTGGCAAATCTAATTATGAGTAATGGCTGTTATGAGTGAGCAGAGTAGCGGTTTGAGTGAAATGCAGGGTGTGGGCCGAGTCGTGCTCATCATCGGGCTTGGTGTGTTTGCGATTGGGATGATTGGATTATTTGTGATGTAGTTTTGATGTAGTTTTGATGTAGTTTTGATGCAGTTTTGATGTAGTTGCGATGTAGTTGCGATGCAGCTGCAAAGCCCCCATTTCAGTTGGCGCTTCAGAGAGCGCTCGGTTAATCCGCGTCAACTAGATGATTTTTTCCATTTTCCCCGAAATAATTGAATAAGCGGTGGCACGATTGCGAACACTAGACCGTTCCACACCCAACTGTCATCGCTTGTGTAGGCGTGAGCCATAACGCCACCGAAAAACACAGCGCAACCAAGCGTGACTGCATTTTTCATCGATCGATTGACTGATCCTAGTTGCGGGTACAGTCGACTGATAATCTTGTTGTAGCCTTCCCCGAACTGGATGATATCCTGGTGCACGATAAGGATGACGAGCACGCCAATTCCAACCAAGAGCAATATGATGTAATCCATATCGAGCCGTGTATCAGAAGTTTCGGGGCCGAAATAGGTCTTTCACAGAAATCCGCTCTCGCCAGATAAGTTGTGCCAGAATCGGTATAACTGCGATGCTGAACGCACCGTACAGCCAGCGCAGGTCGTTGCTAAAAAAGTAACCGCAAAGGCAAGACACGCACAACAGGCCAGCCAGGATGCGTGCGGTGTACAAAACTCAATTAGGCCCAATCGGTCAAGCGGATGCGAAAAATGGATAAACGCAACCGACCAGCGAGATAATCAGCAAGAAAATTATAGTGAATCGCATAGGTTATTCCTGAAATAGCAGTGCACGCAGGCAAAAAGAGAACGTCGATTGGGTGCAGGGCGAAAGACTATTTAACATGTGGATCATCGTCAGCGCCCTTCCAGGCGAGTTTCCAACCGATCCAGAAGATTGCAATACAGAGGATCAATCCGATCGCTGCAAAGAGCAAGTAGCCAAGTTTCATCAGTGTTTAATTTTAGTTCATTTTTGACCAATCGTCAGAAATAACCAACCCAGAAATAGGCGTGGGTTTTCAGTGAGCATGGTTGATGAGGTTATCCGCCTGGCCCGCCAGGGCGCCATTGGGCGTTCGGCACAAGACTCATTATGCGAACCATGGCGCCTTTTAAGCCGGTGATAACCCGGATCCCGTTCATTATGGGACGCTACGGAACGCCTGACGGGAGCGTAATGATAAGCCCCTACCAAGCGAAGCTAGGCATGGTCGGAAAATCGGGACATCATCTGCTCAGGGTCTGACGAACGCTTTTCCAGCCCCGGCGAAAGACTCATTACGGCGTGCATTAAGCGAGTGAATCGCTCAAAACCACCGCAGTTTATTCCGCCACAGATCGACCGAAGTCTTTTCTGATAGCTGGTTTTTTATAACCTCTCCAGACGATGGAGAGGATTGCAAACCCCAGGGTAACCTGAATTTCCCACTGTTGGTTGATAACCTCCAAGGAGGTAGCGAATCAGGCCCCTGATGCAGACCTTTAACCGGCAAAGGCCGCTTGGGGCGCCTTTGCGCTAATGGCAAAACCTGTGCGCTTGGATATCCTGAATTTGTTTATTTAAGTATTTGTCCGGGGAATGCACCGTCATGGCGATTAAGCACAGCGACCGAGACCTTGTCATGGCTCGGATTCTCAAAAGGTTATTAGATCTAGAATGTGATGAGATATGACTCTCAATTTTGTGCGGATATCCCAGAATCCTTTTTACGGGTTAAATAACCAATGGCCGTTAATTCAGCGAAATCTAGAAACTACAAATACTCCACATTTCCACAAATACTGATCGGCTGGCCTGAAATTCTGGCCCCCAACGGCGAGCAAAGAAACAGTGCCTGATTGGCAACGTCCTGCGCTGTTACCATTTCGCGAAGGGAAACCTTATTGATGTATTCTTGCTCCATCTCTTCATAAGAAACTCCCACTGTTTTCGCCCTTGCGGAAATAACCTGCTCTATTCGAGGGCCTTCCACAATACCGGGCAACAAGGCGTTAACCCTAATCCCTTGTGGCCCCAGCTCGATCGCCAGGCTTTTGATCAAACCAATGATGGCCCATTTGGTCACCGCGTAGGGCGTCCGGTACGCATACCCCAAGCGACCGGCTACCGAGGACAGGCAGATAATTGAAGCGTTGTCAGATTGCTTTAACATGGGTACCGCGAGGCGGGCACAATAAAACTGACCGTTTAGATTGATATCGATCGTCTGGTGCCATTTGTCACTCGATAGCGCTTCGATACCCCCTGTTTCGCCTGCTATTCCTGCGTTATTGATAAGGACGTCAAGCCCGCCCATTTGACGATTGACTTCTTCAAACAGTTGAGCGACTTGCGCCTCTTGCGATACATCGCAGTCGGTTATGCCCCAGTCAGGATGTGCTGTGGCGCAGTCCGCTAATGCCTGTTTGGATATATCGCAGATATGCAGCCGTGCGCCTTCCCGGGCAAAAGTCTGGGCAATGGCTAACCCGATACCGCCGGCACCCGCTGTGACCAATACCCGCAAATCCTTAACCATGTTCATGATTTCAACCCGGTAAAGATGTGTTGATTCTTAAAGAATTGATGTCAAACACGCCTGATTATCAAAATGCCACCTGATCAGCGCCTTTAAGTTGCAGTGTCGCGCGCGCCTCATCCGGTGTTGCTACCTCAAACGATAAGCCTTCGATAACTTGACAAATTTTACTGACCTGATCGGCATTGGTTTGTGCCAGTTCACCCGGGGCGATCCAAAGAGAATCTTCCAGGCCTACCCGTACGTTGGAGCCTTGTGCCAAGCCCTGTGAAGCCAATGGAATCTGATTACG
>JAAZYQ010000097.1 GCA_014239575.1 Gammaproteobacteria bacterium | reverse complement strand
GAGCCAACGTACAGTGCCGCCTGCCAGATTAAGTTCGCTGATGCTATGGCGACGGCGGAATTTTACAAGATTGCCCTTTGCTTGGGTCTCCAAGACCGCCAAGTCATGAGTATTGAGGGTATAGATTGGTCGCTGTCGCCTGGCCCAATGTTGGTGGAGGAACCAGGCCAGTTCGATTACCGCGGCGGTCATCAGCACCGCCAGGAGTTTCACGTTGGTAATTGCCATGCCGGCAAATACGCTAAGGCCGAGGCCGGCCAACAAAAAGCCACCGTGGTCAGCGTGCTTGGCCACAAACTCGACCGGAAACGACGCCGGTTGAAAAGCGATTGCAGGCGCCGCGAGAGTGAAAAACATAACACCAAAGAAGCCAAGCGAAACAGCAAGCGCGGTAAAATCGAGACCCTGGGGCGAGAACGATACCGCCGCCACTGTTGCTGCTACCAGAAGCCCCGTTATAAATAATTCTGAAGTGCTTGGCGTGACCCAGTTACGTGGAAATCGCAAAAGGCGAAGGAGGGATAAATAACTCGCTATGTATAGGACGGCGGCAAAAAGTGCGGCGATCACTGTGAGGGCCGGTAATGCTTCAAGATTGGTCATAAGTCTTGCGCCCCGCCTTCGTCTATTTCCATTTTTACCATTATCGCCGTACGGCGCTATATAAGGGGTATAAAAGAGGGCCGTATCTTGAATGTTAAGTTTTAAGGTTTAAGGTTTTAGTAAAGAGCATAGGCAGCATTAACGCCCCTTCCTGCCACCATTTGCTATCAACACTTGGCCGCTATCAATAGTAGAGCGCGGTTAAGGCCCACCAAGAGATCATCGAAAAATTACTCCGGGCGCTGGATCCCACCTGGCGCGGTGTCGAGAGCGGCCAGATCTAGCTAACCCAGACCCCGCACCATCGGCCATGGTGCAAGACTTGCGGGTAGGGGCTTAAGACGTCAGCCGATAGCCGCGTTCGAGGTAGGTCGCCCCGCCGAAGGTGCTGCGCTCGAGCACCATTCCCGCTGCGACTGATTCAACAATCTCTACCGAGGTATTGGGCAATACCTTCCCGAGCAGTTCGTGCAACACCCGTCCGTCGAGTTGGTGTTCTACCTCGATGCCAAGCAAATGCAGCACGGTCGGCAGCACATCGACGATCCCACACGGAGTATCGACTACCCGATAGGGTTCGATGCCCGCATTGCTTGCACCCTGCAGGGCAAACCAGTTCCCAAGCTCGATCGGGTGCAGCCCGCCATGCAGCCCACCATCGGTCGCGAGCCCCGAGGTATCGTGGCTGCAACGTCCCACCAGACCCGCGGCGTTCGTGCCGTCATGCGCCGTGGTAACAAAAGCAATGTCCGGCGCCCGTCGATGGGCGATACCCGCATCCGCAAGCGACAGGGTGTCGGGGAGCGAATCGGTGAAAACCAGCTCACACCAGGGTTGCGCACCTAACCACCCGGCAATTTCGGCAACCCGTTTCGGCTCGCCGTCCCGCACGTAGACGCCCCCGGCGCGCTGGCAGAAAAGCGCGGCGTCAACCTCGGCGGTCAGGGCTGGCCCTACGGAGAATCCGGCCTCGGCGAGCTTGCCCGCGACGTCAATCGGCTCGCCTTCCATAGCCAGGTGCCCATGATCGGACAGTGTTAAGAGGGTGGGCTGCTCGTCGATCGGCAACTGATTTCGCCAGTCGACGAGCCGACCAAACTGCGCATCCGCATGGCCAAGCGCCGAGAGGTTATCCTCGGTGCCGAGCCCGCTGTAGTGGTAGCTGATATCCGGTTCGAACGACCACAAAATGGTGACCTCCGGCGCGAGACGCGGTGCGATCCCCTCGAGAAAGGTATCGAGCAGATAGGTTGTTCGTTCCAGCGCCGGAATCTTAGCCTCGGGAATTGGCCCGAGCTTGTCCACCACCGCCTGAACTTCGGCCGTCGGCGTGGAGGCATCCGGGCGATACAGCGAGAGGCGAAAGTCACCGAGCGCCTCCGCACAGTGATGCAGGATGCGAGTACCCCCCGCGGTTCCCGAGCCTGCAACCGCAAGCGACATTCCCCGCTGGGCCAGGATCTCCCCGAGCGACGGCACATCGAGCAACCGACCCTCGAGCGCGTCGCTCGCGGCCCGAAGCTGGTCCTCGTCACCGGAGTTGATGAGCGAGCCACCAGCGGCCGCCGGGTCCATGAAGCGGTTGCCGACGATTCCATGGCGGGCTGGCCAGCACCCGGTGACCAGTGTGGCCTGATTAACGCGAGTCTCGGTCGGAAACGCGACCCGGGATCCGGTGCACAATGTTCCCGCTTGCGCGAAGCGGTGCAGGTTCGGCATGACGACGGACGTCACCATATCGGGGCGCAGCCCGTCGAAGACGAAGATAACGACTTTGGTGGCCATGGGCGATCCCTCTTGACGGCAAACCCAAAGATTACCAGTCCTAAGCCAAGAGCCCTAGTCTCGAGCGAGATTAGGCAGCATTAACGCTGCTTCCTGCCACCATTAAATATTTGCAGGTGCACTGACCCCTGCCGTGTGAAGGCAGCGGCCAGCCAGCCTGTGGAGCGGCAGTTGATGCCGGGGGCTCGGGGTCCTGACGGTGCTGGTTGTCATCCGGGCCATGGCATTAGATGTTTTGGTATAATAAGTGAGCTGCAAAAAACCTGGGCGCAAGTTTTTCGAAACCAACTCTTAAAGAGGTGCGAGATATGTCAACTTATACAGCGAAATGTATGTGCGGGGCAGTGGAAGTCGAAGTCGAAGGCGATCCCGTGGGGATGGGAATCTGTCATTGCAAGGATTGCCGAGCATGGTCGGCGAGCCCAGTGAATGGTTTTGCAATCTGGCCGCCCGAAAAGATGACTATCGCGAAGGGTGAAGACCAGATCGAAAGCTATACCAGCTCAGAGGATAGTCATCGAGCCTGGTGCAAGAAGTGCGGTGCGCACGTCTATCACATTGCTGGCCCACTGGGCGTGGTCGATGTTTACCCCGCGCTGATCGAAGATCTGGTGTTTACGCCGGGGCTTCATGTCAACTATGAAAGCACCGTTATGCCGATGAAAGATGGTCTGCCCAAGTTCAAAGATTTTCCAGCTGAGCTCGGCGGCTCAGGAGAGACGATGCCTGAATAGATCAGGCGCACCAAGGTTCCCACTTGTGGCCCCTGCCGGGTGACGGCAGTGGGCCCTTTGTCGATAGTTCTAAAACTTTTTTATAACAGGCTCCGGACTCCACGCAATCGGACCTGAAGGGACTTAAGCGTACTGGAATGGACTCCAGTTCAGCACAATTTCAGCACATCAGAAGAGGGGGGTGTCCACCCCCTTTTAATATTTAACTTAATACATCTATCCTCTCCACATAGTGAAGGGGTAAACTTTACTTTGTAAGTTTCTATAAAGAGCATCTTGATGCCTTTATAGGTAGCGTTATGACTCAGATAACTCCTGACAATTACTATATATTTGTAAGGCTGCAAATGGTGTACTGTGAGTCTCAAAAAGAAAACAGCAGGACGCCGACATGGCCATTAGGACTAAAAGGGGTGATGTCAAACAGGCAACGGCTAAGGCTTCGGACATGCTGATGGGCCACGGCCCCACATCTGCCAAAAGCAAAATCGGATTCCTCGACGAAGAGGCCGAGAGAATGTTACAACGGACCAGGTCACTACCACCTGTATCCCGGGAGGTGGCGGCGGCAAACTTGTCCATCTATGTGCCGGTATTGTTTCAGTTAAATTGAGGTGTGGTGTCGATGAAGCCGCCAAAGTCGTTTACCAATATACCCGTAGTTGATCTCGCTCGGTGGCAAGGCTCCGAAACCGAACGAGCGGCATTGGCGGAAGAGATATGCACAATCTGTCATAAGGTCGGATTCCTGCAGGTGGTCAATCACGATATTTCGCCATTGTTCATGAACGACTTGTTTGACATGTTGGAACGACTGTTCACATTGCCCCAAGATGCCAAACTGATGATCGACAAGCGTAAATCCCGACATTTCAGAGGATGGGAGGCAACAGGTACCGAATACACCAACAATCGACCGGATATACGAGAACAAGTGGATATCTGGAGTGAAACAAAAGCGCGGCCGGTGGATATTCTGCCGGCGTATCTCCGTTTGCTAGGCCCAAATCAATGGTTAACGGATGACGTGTTGCCAGATTATCGGAAAACAAGTCTCGCCTGGATAAGCCAGGCCGGGCAATTGGCGACTACGCTTTTAGGCATTATGTCCACTGGGCTCGACTTAGGTGAAGACTACATCAATAACTTGTTTGGCGATGAACAAATGTCCCTGACAAAGTTCATCCGGTATCCCCCCACACCGGCGAATTCTGCAGGTGTTAACGCCCATCACGACACAGGTTTCTTGACGGTTCTAGCGCCAGGTAAAACCCCCGGTCTTGAGGTTCAAAATAATGATGGTGATTGGTTGCCAGTGGTGCCAGTTGAAAATGGTTTGGTGATAAATCTGGGTGAGATGTTGCAAGGCATAACCGGTAATTATTTTGTTGCCACACCCCATCGTGTCATTACTCAAGACTGGCGTTATGCGGTCGGCTACTTTCATGGTCCGTCATTGCATACGCGTTTGGAGCCATTGCCATTGACGCAAAAATACTACGACGCCGTGGCCGCAAGCCCACATCATCGTGATGCCGGTTTTATGGCACGTATGGAAGAAACAAAGGTGGGTGTTGGCGATATGAGTTCGGCTTATAAGCCCACTGTTTATGGCGAACAGTTATGGAACTATTTTGTACGTAGTTATCCTCAAATCGTCGAACAACACTATCCTGATGTATTCGGATCGATGTAGTGTCGATATTTAATTTCGTTGTCTCAAACACTCTTTACCGATGGTAGTGCAACCGCGCCCGGGGGGGTTACAGAGGATTACAAAGGGGCCATGGCGCAATTACTTAAGATATTGGGCGGGGTGAGAGGATTCGAACCTCCGGCCCCTGCCTCCCGAAGGCGGTGTCCTTCCAACTAACAGTCCTAAAACCTCCTAAATAACAGGCTCCAACTCCACGCAACTGAACCTGAATGGACTCAAGAAGACTGGAATGGACCCAGTTTCAGCTCACCCCAGAACAGACATTCGTCTGATGGCCAGCCCCTCGATAACCTCAGTGTTTGGTGTCAGATTAAAGACCGCTGGTGAGATCTTGATCTTGATGGATCGACTGCCTCCGCCCAGGATGATGTAGTCACACTTCATCACTACGCTGTCGACCCACAGCAGCAGTGATGCGGGCAGAGTTTTTTCGGGCCTGAAATAAGAACCACCCATGCGATCATGGAAAATGATATCGTGTGCGGTCTTTGGTATTTTTTGATTTGAAGATGACAGTTGAACGACCTCAAGGGTTTCAGGGATACCATCGCCGGCACGACTGGCAGGAAGATCCGGAACTGACCCATATCGATCGTGGGACGACATGTGGAGAATATCTGCGCCGTTACTGGCACCCGGTGGCTATGGTGGGTGAGGTTGCTGACCTGCCGTTGCTGATCCAAGTGTTGGGCGAAGAGTTGGTTCTTTTCAAGGATAAAAGCGGCGAGTTCGGTCTGCTGCACAAACACTGCTCACACCGTGGCGCCTCGCTCGAGTTCGGCATTGTGGCAGATCATGGAATCATTTGTTGTTATCACGGCTGGCACTATGGGGTCGACGGTACACTGATCCGCGCGGGCTCTGAACGTGAAAACGGGCCGATCTGTAAGAAAGTGGTTCACGGAGCCTATCCGGTCGTCGAAAAAGATGGTCTGGTATTTGCTTATCTTGGCCCGCCCGAATTAAAGCCGCCTTTTCCGGTCTTTGATACCCAGGCCGACCGGAGTGTAGAAAAAGTACCTTTCTCACTTTCGACCCCCTGCAACTGGCTGCAGATCTACGAGAACACTCAGGATCCGGTGCATGTCGTTCACCTGCATTCCAATGTTAGCGGTGTCCAGTTCGGTGTGGCGTCCGGGGTGGATCAGATCATTGAATACCAGGATAGCCCGCTGGGTATGATCAATATCCAGACCCGCGAAGTAGGCAAGTTTATCTGGAGCCGTACGGTAGAGTCGATTCTGCCCAACGCCAATCAGACCGGCGCAATCTGGGAGGAGGCTGATAGCGAAAAGTTCTTTCAGCGCAGCGCCGTGCTACGCTGGGCAGTGCCTCTGGACAACACGTCAACCCGCACCATCGGATGGCGCTATCTCAGTTCAGAGCTCGACCCGGGTAATCAGGGCAACCGCTCACAGATCGGCAAGGAAAGTATCGATTTTATTGGGCAGACCGCCACAGAGCGTTCCCATGAGGAGGCGCAGCGGCATCCGGGTGACTATGAAGCGCAGGTATCCCAGGGTGCTATCGCAATCCATGATCGAGAGAACCTCGCAAGTTCCGATGCCGGGGTTGCCCGGCTTCGACGGCTGTTACGTCGGCGGGTGACCGAACTACAGGAGGGCCATGAACCCCCGCGCCAGGCCCAGCGCGAGGGTGAGATTGTCTCCACCTACACGCAGGATACGGTTTTTCTGGCGAGTTTCAGTTCTGACCAGCAAAGGACCTTTGGGCAAACAGTCGCGAATACCGTTATCAGAAGCGGTGACAGGAGCCCGGATGAGCGAGTGTTGATGGTGAAGCAGGCCTGTGAGACATTTGCGATGCGTAGTTGAGTTCCCCCATGGCTATAATGTAGGGGTTGTTACATTTTTAACCACAAAGGAAATGACTGAGGAGGTTCTCTAATGAATTCGTTAAGGAAGTTTGTTGCACGAAGCATCTTTATTTTGGCCGCGCCCCTGCTTGCAACCAGTGCGCAGGCTGGAGAATCAGCGCTGTACACGATTCTCAAAGAAGGCGTGCTCAAGGTTGGCACCACCGGCGACTGGAACCCGATGACCATGCGCGATGCCGCCACCAACAAGTACAAGGGGTTTGATATCGATGTCAGCACCAAGTTGGCCGAGGATCTTGGCGTTGAAATCGAATATGTACCTACGGACTGGAAGACGCTGGTCGCTGGCGTAACTGCGGCCAAATACCACATGACAGGTTCCGCGTCAGTCAATCCCAAGCGCGCGAAAGTGGCCGGATATTCAATTTCTTATGTGGAAGTGGGCCAACTACCGATGATTCACACAAAGAATGCAGAGCGGTTTAAATCCTGGGATGACATCAATCAGGCCGGTGTAAAGGTTTCGGCTAACCTCGGTACTACCCAGGAGCAGTACATAAAGTCGTTCTTCCCCAATGCGACCCATGTGATCGTGGAATCACCCGCGAGAGA
>JAAZYQ010000096.1 GCA_014239575.1 Gammaproteobacteria bacterium | reverse complement strand
CAGCAATCCAGTCACATATGTACTGCACCACGCCCAAGTCATGGCTGATAAAAAGGTAGGTCACATCCAGGTCGTGCTGAATCCGCTTTAACAGGTTGAGAATCTGCGCCTGAATCGCTACATCCAAAGCGGAAACCGGTTCATCACAGACAATCAACTCTGGTCTTGTCACCAGGGCGCGGGCCAGTGCTATCCGCTGGCGCTGTCCGCCCGAAAACTGGTGTGGGAAAAGATCCATTTGCTCGGGCCGTAAACCGACCTGAGCAAATGCCTCTTCGAGTTCCCTTGCATTGTCTTTTTTAGATCTGTTCAGCATCGCCAAAGGCTCAGCAACGACATCTTTAGCTCGAAGCCGGGGATTCAATGAAGAGAACGGGTCCTGAAATACCATCTGAAACTGCCGCCGCGCTCGACGCAAGGCTTCGCCATGTAAATCGGTCAGCACCATATCGCCCAGGCTGACTTTTCCCTTGGTGGCCTTCACCAAGCGCATGATTGCAAGAGCGGTGGTCGTCTTGCCGGATCCGGATTCGCCGACGATCCCAAAGGTATCGCCCTTGTTGATAGAAAAGCTCACCCCGTTAACTGCCTTAACGACGTGCTTGTTTCGGCCCAATGCACCCTTTGAAGCAAACTCTACCTCGAGGTCCTGGACAGTCAGTAGTGCCTGGTCGATCACTGGCTTATGTCTCTTGATAATTCCAGCAAGCGACTTGATGAGATGGCCTAAGCTCTGATAGTTCTGGCATCGCAGCTTCACACTTTTCTTCCGCCAACCCACACCGACTGGCAAAAGGACAGCCGGCTCCTATTGTCTCCAGAGCCGGTACGACCCCGGGAATCTCGGTCACCGGCTTGTGGGAGATATTGGATCCCAATTGAAGGTGAGGTACACAATCGATCAACCCTCGCGTGTAGGGATGGGCTGGTCGTGAGAGTACGGTTTCCACAGAGCCGCGCTCCGCGAGTCGCCCGGCATACATCACGATAATGTCGTCAGCCATCTCTGCAACAACGCCCATGTCGTGAGTAATGAGAACAATAGCCGTGCTGGTCCGGGCTTGCAGATCTCGAAGCAGTGAAAAGATCTGCGCCTGCACAGTCACATCCAACGCGGTAGTAGGCTCATCAGCGATAAGCACTTTAGGGCTGCAGGCAAGCGCCATTGCAATCATGATTCTCTGACGCATACCCCCTGACAACTCATGGGGATAGGCTGATGAGCGCTGGGCAACATCCGAAATGCCAACTGATCCAATCAGTGCCTGGACTTTCTCGTGTATCTGCTGTTTGTTCAGATCCGTATGCAGGCGTAGCACTTCTGCGATCTGCTCTCCCACGCTAAACACCGGGTTCAACGAGGTCATTGGTTCCTGAAATATCATCGACATTGATGCGCCACGAATATCACGCATTTGGGCCTCGGGGAGATCAGTAAGTGAATCCCCTTCCAGGGTGATGACGCCTTTGGTGATAGTCGCGCCGTCAGGTAACAGCCGCATCATTGCCAGGGCCGTCATGCTCTTTCCACAACCCGATTCCCCAACGATAGCCAGGGTCTTGTTGGGTTGGATATCGAAACTGACATCGTCGACCAGTCGTATGTGCCCGGTGCGACTGCGATAATCAACACAAAGGTGGTCAACCTTCAGTACCGACATTATTCAGCGACGCCTCAGTTTGGGGTTGAACGCGTCATTCAAACCATCCCCAACCAGACTGACGCCCAGTACTGCAAAAAATATCATCACTCCCGGCAATGTGACTATCCACCAAGCATCTAGCAGATATTCTCTACCCGAGCCGATCATCAGCCCCCAGGACATCACGTTGGGATCAGACAGGCCAAGGAAACTCAAGCCGGCTTCAAACAAAATGGCAGTGCCGATAGTCAAAGTTGCCGACACAATAAGCGGTGGCAACGCATTGGGCAAAATCACCCGCCAAATGATATAACTCTGGCGAACTCCAGATGCCCGGGAAGCGGTGACATACTCCAGATTGCGTATACGCAAAAACTCTGCTCGGGCAAGCCGGGCCGTAGGCGGCCAGCTTACCACTCCAATAGAAACCGCCACCACCCACAAACTGGGCGACAGCATGGTCACCAACACCATGGCGAAAAGCAGTGGCGGCAATACTTGAAAAAACTCCGTTACCCGCATCAGGATCTCGTCAATCATGCCAAGATAAAAACCTGCGAGGGCGCCAATAAGAAGTCCGATAATCACAGTGAGCGCCGCGGCCGTCAGGCCAACAATCAAGGTGGCTTTTGCGCCCACCAACAGGCCGGCAAGAATATCCCGACCGAGGTAATCTGTTCCCAGTAGTGCACGTTCTGTTGTGCCCGGTGCCGACATGGGCGCCCAGATAATCTCGAAAGGATCGACCGGGTATACCAACGGGCCAATGATCGCAAGAACACTGATCAAAAGCACCAACACCAGACCAAGCATAGCCGTTGGACTCTGGCGGTATATCTCCCACGCATCAGCGCCGGGCCTTCGCGCGCTCTGGGATCTGGTTGCTGATTCAACTGCCGCCATGGCTAGTCGCGCAACCGGATTCTGGGATCAATCATGCGATACACCAGATCGGTAACCAGATTTGCGGCTATAACAAGCGTGGCCGAAAAAAACAACACCCCCAACACAGTAGGATAATCACGCGCAATTACTGACTCGAAAACCAGTGTGCCAAGCCCTGGCCAATTGAAGACAGTCTCTACCAGCACGGCGCCGGAGATCAGCGAACCAAACTGAAGCCCTGCCATCGTGACTACCGGCAAGATGGCATTACGCAAGGCATGGCGCAGGTAAACAGTGCGCTCGCGGACACCTTTGGCCCGGGCGGTTCTGACGTAATCGGCCTGCATAACTTCCAGCATGCTGGCGCGGGTCAAACGGCTATACAGCGCAAGATATACCACCCCCAGGGTGAAACTCGGCAAAACCAGGTGGTGCGCAATATCCACCACTCGTGATAGACCAGTCGCCATCTTGGCAACGTTGTATAACCCCGATATCGGAAAAAATGGAATCACCACTCCGAACAGAATAATCAACATCAGGCCAGTCCAGAAAATAGGCGCTGCATAACCAACCAGAGACAACAGGGTCACCATTGAACTGGTAAAGCCACCGGGCTTACGAGCGGCCACCACACCCAGTACTGTGCCACCGACGGTGGCAAAAATAAGAGCGGTAAAGACCAACAGCATGGTCGCCGGCAAGCGCTGCAAAATTAGATCGACGACGGGTAGGTTGTAATAAAACGACATACCCAGATCACCCTGATAGGCGCGTTGGAGGTACAAACCCAACTGCACCAGAAATGGTTTATCCAGGCCATAAAGAGCGCGTATCTCGGCCAGCAGTTCTGCTGTTGCACCACCCATCTCACCTGCAATGACATCGGCCGGATCGCCCGGTGCAAGATGCAGTAACGAAAAATTAAGAACCAGGACCGCCGTAATCAGCGCAGCAGCGTACAACAATCTCTTGCCGATGAGCCAAATGAGACCCATAACTTGCTCCCACAATACAAAGCCGGGGCAGCCCAGTGCTGCCCCGGCTTTCAAAAAGATTTATTGGACCGTAACTTTGTCCAATGGAGCCATTGCACCCCAGATACTGAGCGGTGGGTTTCCTATCTTGTTCTTATTATATGCCGTGTGATACGGCAGAGTATTTAGAAAAGCCAGCGGCACTTCATCAACGATAATCTGCTGAGCCTGTCGGTAAAGGGCTTGTCGTTTTGCCTGGTCTATTTCTTTTCCTGCAGCGTCAAGCAGTGCGTCAACTTCCTCGTTGCAGTAACTCTGCGTGTTAGACCAGATAACTCCTTGGCGAATATTGCTGCAGACATAGGTACGATGCACACCGATTACCGGGTCACCCCAGTTAAAGACGATATCCATAGTTAGCTCAAACTCGTGCGAAGACACACGTTTGGCCCAAGACGGAAAATCCGGGCTGGCTCTGAGCTCAACCGCTATGCCAACTTTTTTCAGTTGTGGTCGCAGGTACTCAGCGACGTTCTTTTGTTGTTCGGCAAAGGCGGGGAGATAATCAAGCTCAACCGAAAAACGCACTCCATCAGATCCAGCAGGATAGCCAGCCTCATCGAGCAATGCCGCCGCTTTGGCCAGATCGAGGTCGTAGGACTCTACATCGGGTGCGGAGAACGGGCTTCCCGGATGGACCGGGCCTGTCGCCGCAGTAGAAAACCCGCCGTGTAAGGCATTAACAATAAAATCACGATCAATAGCATAAGCAATCGCCCGGCGTACCCGCACATCCTTGAAGATCTCATGCTTGGTATTGAACGCCAGCCAGTTGAGCGGCCCAACTGCAGCATAGCCCTGATCCGTAACCTCTATAGAAGCGTTCTTTCGTAGTCGGGCGATATCCCGGGTACCGGCAAGAAACGGCAACATATCTACTTCGCCGCTGTCCATTGCCAACACCATGCTGGTCACATCCTTGTAGTTCTTGATGATAATCCGATCCAACTTGGGATAGCCCTCAAGGAAGAAGTTCTCGTTCTTTTCAAGGATGATGTGCTCACCGGGCTTGAACTCAGCCAACTTAAACGGTCCCGAACCCACCGTATCGCTGTTTCTCGGATGCGCTTTGGGATCCTGCCCATCGCCATAAATATGCTCTGGAATAATCACACCCAACGCTGACGATAAGGCCAGCAACAAAGCCGGATGCGGGGCAGATAATCGCAACACCGCTGTGTGATCATCGGGTGTGTCAACCGCCTCTACTGGACCAAACATGGTCTTAAACGGATGATTCGCTTTTATGGTTTCTATGGAAAAAGCCACATCCTTGGATGTGATCGGATGACCATCATGGAAAGTGGCACCTTTGCGCAAGTTAAGCGTCAACGCCAGGCCATCGTCAGAAAAAGCCCAGGACTCAGCCAGATAAGGCTGAGGATTCCAGTTCTCATCAAACCGCACTGGTGTCGCAAATATTTGTGTGCCAGGCACGGCCGTGGCAATTCCAGACTGTACAGCCGGGTTCAGATGTCTCGGTTTCTGAGTAGTCGCGAGAACCAGCGTCCCACCATCAGCACTAGAGACAGGAATTCCCGACAACATCATAGTCGCCGCAACTGCGGCCAGCATAATCCTCTTCATCCAACAACCTCCTATAATTTAGTATCGTTTCGAATGCCCTTTTCCAATACGAAAAAGGGCATATATCATAGCCTAAAATGAGGCCACCAATAGCCAACCAAATTACCAGGCACAGGCCATCGAGCCGACAGCCAGATCGATGGTCGGCTTTATCTTTATCGGGAGCATCTTATATTGAAGGATAACGCGCGCATTCTATCTGCCAGACGGGTGGTAACGATGAATCCCTCGATGCCATTTGCGACTCATGTTTTAGTCCGGGATGGCCACGTACTCGCTACCGGGAGTTGGGAGGAAGTCAGTAGTTGGGGTGACTTTCCGATAGACGATACCTTCGGCAACAGTATTTTGCTGCCCGGCTTCGTCGAGGGGCATAGCCACATGATGGCAGGCGGTATTTGGCGATACACCTATGTGGGCTTCCACGATCGCGAAGACCCTAACGGAAAACATTGGCGTGGAATCTACAATGTCAAAGACCTCGCTATCCGACTGATAGAAAGTGAAAAGGCACTGACTGGGGCTGATGATCCTCTGGTCTGCTGGGGATTCGACCCAATTTTCTTCAATGAAAAACGATTGAATCGACATGACCTGGATCGAGTGTCGTCAATCCGGCCGATTGTGGTTTGGCACTCTAACTTTCACCTAATGACTGTGAACTCTGTCGCGCTTAACATGGCTGGTTACGGCCCGGGCACCGACATCGAGGGGGTACTGCTGGACGACGACGGCAGTCCCAATGGTGAATTGCAGGAACTGGCTGCCATGTTCCCGCTGATGCGCCGACTCAAGATTAACCTTCGGGAATTCGGCAACAGTGCACAGAGTATCGAAGCCTATGGCCGAGTCGCGCGACGTTGCGGAGTCACAACCGCAACAGATCTGTTTAATGATCTTCTGGATGAGGATATCAGGCAACTCAACGAAGCCACTCTTTGCGACGAATATCCCCTGCGATTGGTGCCGGCACTCAGCGGCCATTCTGGGACCCCCGATGATATCGCCCAGCGAGCCAAGGAGATTTCAGCAACCCGCAACGATAAGTTGCGCCTGGGCCTGGTGAAATTAATGACAGACGGATCTATCCAGGGTTTCACAGCACAACTCAAATGGCCCGGTTACTATCGTGGACCAAATCACGGTATCTGGAACATTGCGCCTGAGGCGCTTTTTGACCTGGTCGGCACGCTCAATCGTGAAGGCCTGCAGGTGCATGTCCATGTAAACGGTGATGCCGCCTCAGAACTCGCCATTAAAGCTTTTGCAAAGGCGTTAACTCACCACCCGCGGCCAGACCACCGACACACCCTGCAGCATTGCCAAATGGCCGACCGCAGCCAGTTTCATCAGATGGCAGCACTCCGACTTGGCGTTAATCTTTTTGCCAATCACATCTTTTTCTTTGGAGATCAGCATCGGGATATCACTATGGGTCCAGAGCGCGCCTCACGAATGGACGCCTGTCGCACCGCATTGGATGAAGGCGTCAACCTTTCGATTCATTCCGACGCACCGGTCACTCCCATGGGGCCCCTGACAGTGGCCTGGTGTGCCGCTAACCGGCTAACGGGCAGTGGCCAGGTGCTGGGCCCCATGGAGCGCATCACTTTGGATGAAGCCATGCGTGCGATAACGCTGGGACCCGCGCGCAGCCTGCATCTTGATCACGAGATCGGTTCGATTGAATCAGGCAAGCGCGCGGACTTTGCCATCTTGGATGCTGATCCCTACGAGGTAGGCGCGGCGGAACTCAATAAAATAAACGTTATAGGCACTGTGGTCGGCGGTACTGCGTTTACTGATCTATGACCGGTGACGCGTTACCGGTCAGTATCATCACCGGCTACCTGGGCGCCGGCAAGACCACCTTTATCAACCAACTACTCAGCAACCCCAATGAACTGGCGATCACTATTCTGGTCAATGATTTTGGCTCAATTTCTATCGACAATACCCTGATCGAGAGTCAGTCTGCCGATACCATTACTCTGGCTAACGGTTGCATTTGCTGCACCCTGGGGGGCAGTTTAGTGACGACATTGTGCTCTGTACTGGATGCGCCACGCCGACCAGACTGGTTGATTATTGAAGCCAGCGGTGTGGCTGAGCCCGCCAAACTCTACAACATCGCCAAGGCAGAGCCGGACCTCAGTTTGGAAAATGTTATCTGCCTGGTCGATTGCGCAACCATCAACGACCGGCTAGGTGACCATGACGTTGGATCTGTTGTCATACGCCAAGTACAACAAAGTGA
>JAAZYQ010000095.1:3023-7669 GCA_014239575.1 Gammaproteobacteria bacterium | reverse complement strand
CCCGAGAGAAAAGCACCGTCCCCGCTGATGACGACGGCGTGAGCATCTGGGTGGGTCAGTTTAGCGGCTACGGCAAAAGACACTCCGACCCCGAGCATGCTAAATGCCCCGGGATGCAAAATCCCACCCAATTCCTGCCCACGCCAACCGGCGATATTAATCGCGATCTCCGACCAGAAATGGGTGTTGCCACCGTCAATCACCAACCAGTCTTTAGGACCCATAGCACTTTGTACATCTAACGCCAGTTGCAAAGGATGTACACCCTGCCCCGGGGTTAAGTCGTTATCCATCCCCGCCAGAGTCTGTACTACCCATTCACCCCGCCGGGTACGCTGGGCGTTAATCCAATCGTCGCCGCCTTGCCAGCGCCCTTTCTCTTTAAGGTCAAGCAGTGCACTCAGGAATGCGCCGGGATCACTTAACAGAACTTTGTCAGCCGCACGGTTGAGTTCAGTCTCCTCGGCAGAGCCGTTAACGCAAATGAGCCTGCACGCAGGGGGAAACAACGGCGCATTGCCGAAATTCATCTGGTTATCGAGTCGACCGCCGATCATGATGGCGACATCGGCTTCGTCGAGGGCAGCCTTGGCTGGGTCATACTGGTGTACATCGGCCAGACCCATGTAGGCCGGACTGGCTTCGGGCAACAGTTTCTGATGATAGGGAATGTTGTACACCGGAATCCCCAGTGAGATACCTACCTGCTCCAGTTTGCGCTCTGCACCTGACCACCAAACGCCATGGCCACCGATCAGCAGGGGGCGCTCGCTGGCCAGTAGCAGATCGATCACCTCTTGAAGATCATCGGGACAGGGCCAGGCGCGTGGTGCGGACCGTGGACTATGGTCAAATGGTCGCTCAGCCAACTGGGCATCGGAAGTAAAGGATGAGAACATGATGTCAACCGGTACGCTGAGGTGTACCGGACCGGGATAACCGCTGAGCGCAATCTTGTAGGCGCGATCCACAAACTCACGGATACGCTCACCATCGGTGATGCTGGCACTGTATTTGGTCAGCGGAGCCGCAATCGCCACATCGTCGATCTCCTTGAAGCCGCCGCTGCCCTGGCGCTTCAAGGTGCTGGATCCGGTGATAAAGATCACCGGCGAGCGCTCGCCCCAGGCTTCCATCATGGCCGGCACAGCGTTGGCAAAACCTTCCGGGCCTACAAGGCAAACAGTGGGCTTACGGGTAATACGGGTATAGCCGTCTGCCAGGTGTCCTGCAATCTGTTCATGTGGGCAGTTAATGATGCTGATGCCGCACTCGGCCAGGCCCTCTAACGCAGGATTACAAAAACCCCCACTTAAAGTAAAAACCTGGCTGATACCTTTGGCATGCAGGGCCCGGGCAAGTAAGGCCCCACCACGGATCTGCTCACTTTGGCTCATATCTTGCGCTTCTTTAACCATACCCCAAGATCCATCCTGTCATCGGACCGAGGCCCGAACATGGGAATTCAGCTCAGCCGGACACAGGCAGCCCAGTTGTGCCATGACCGTGCTCAACTCATTCGTTAAAAGGTCCAACAACTGGGAAAGACCTCCTGCACCCCCGGCACCCATGGCGTATAGGAAAGGCCGGCCCAGCATCACAAAGCCAGCGCCGCTGGCGAGCGTACGGGCAATATCCTCACCGCTACGCACACCGCTGTCGAAAACGATGGGCACATCACAGCCCAGCGCATCACGAATCGAAGGCAGCATTGCAATGGCAGCCGGCGCGCTATCGAGCTGGCGTCCGCCGTGATTGGAAACATAGACGGCATCTACCCCCGCATCGACCGCGTTCTTAGCATCCTGCGCACACATGACTCCCTTCAATATCAGTTGGTGTGGCCATTGGGCACGCAGTTCACGAAGAAAATTCCAGTCAAAGCGTCCGCGCCCGACTTCGCGGCGAAACTGTCCGATACCATCCTCGGCTGTCGCCGCCTTGGGTTGCGAGTTGACGTTACGCGGCGTTGGTCGACCATTTCTCAGGGTAGCAAAAGTCCACTGCGGATGGCAGGCAAAATCCAGTGCCTGCTTAGGCCCGATCCGAAATGGCACCTTGAAACCGTTATGCAGATCGCGCTGGCGTGGTGCCAGGGCAGGTACATCGGCGGTCAGTATCAAAGCCCGGTAGCCAGCGCTTACGGCGCGGTCAACCAGTTTATGAGTCAGTTCGTCTGACTCACCAGCATATAGCTGGAACCAGGCATTCCCTGCCGCAAGATCGAACAGTTGCTCAAGCGTAGTCGAGGACATAGTCGAGACCCCGAGCGGCAAGCCGTTGTCACGGGCCAGTTTGGCCATGGCTTTATCGGCCCCCGGCCAGAAGAGATCGCACATCCCCATGGGAGCCATACCAAACGGCACTTGCCATTCACGATCCAAAAGCGAGGTCTGCATGGCGCGATCCTCTACATTGACCAGTACCCGTCCCTGCAGACAAACATCCTCAAATGCCGTTCTGTTACGTCGGCTTGCTGTTTCATTGCCGGCAGCACCATCAAGCGCATCGAAAATTATTCGCGGCATCCGTCGGCGTGCCCCGGTGCGGAAATCATCAACGCTGAAAAACGAGTCTGTCATAGTTTTGGATCACTCGATCATATCAGCATGGTCGCTTAAATCTGGCTGGGCTCCCCTAGAATCTGTGCAAACCTACTCTGGAACCGCGGCAATACTTCAGGGTTGACGGGCCGTGGTGGTGGCTCACCTGCAAAAATCTGCAATAGCTGGGTGGCCGCATACTCGGCCATATTGGCCAGGCTGTCCGAGGTGCACCCGGCTATGTGCGGTGTCGCGATCACATTGGGCAGGTGCAGCAGTCGATGCTCCTTCGCCGGCGGCTCGCTGTCCCAAACGTCGAGTCCTGCCCCTCCCAGGTGTCCCGAAGCAAGAACATCGGCTAACGCATCCTCATCATGGATAGAGCCACGCGCCGTGTTCACAAATATCGCGCCTTTTTTCATATGAGTAAACGCATCACTGTCAAAAAGATTGCGCGTCTGCGTCGTCAAAGGGGTATGCACAGAGACGATATCGGCGCTTTGCAGCAACTCGTCAAAACCGACCGACTGCGCAGCGCGTTGACTGATCTCCTGCGCTGTGAGGTAGGGGTCGTAGGCAAGTACCTTACAACTAAAACCTGTGCCCGAGATCCGGGCAAGCCTTGTTCCGATATTGCCGATACCGACGATGCCAAGCGTCTTGCCAGAAAGATCGCTACCCATAAACTCCAAGCGTGATCCTGCCCAACCGCCACGCAGCGCACGATCCGCCACCCCGATATGTCTTTGCACCGTAATCATCATGTTGATCGCGTGCTCGGCAACCGACTGGGCGTTGCTGCCTGCCTGGTTTACGGCCAGAACCCCGGCCTGGGTACACGCCGCCAGGTCAAAGACATCTACCCCGGAGCCGCTCGCAGAAACCACCAGCAGCTCGGGGGCCTTATTCAAAAAATCAGTGTCAACACGAAGTAAAGACGGCACCTCATCACGAGCGCCGATGCACTGGTAGGCATGGGCCCGAGCCAATGTCTCAAAACTTTGTTCGATCGGGTCTTCGCCATCGATGCGAATGATCTCGTGCCCACCATGGCGTTTTAGAATATCCAACGCGTTGGGGGCTGAAAAACTGTTGAGGTAAGCGATTCGTGCCATGGGCAGTTGTCAGACCCTGAAGTTGTGTTTTAGACCAGGCAGTATCAATTACTTTTAAATATATAACAAATAGATTTTTAGATACTATTTATTCATATTTGATATATATTAAATGATCATGAATCTCAAACAACTGGAAGCATTTCGTGCGACTTTGCGTACCGGCTCGGTCACTGGTGCAGCCAAGGCCCTAGCCATCTCTCAGCCCAGCGTCACACGACTGGTGAAGGAGTTGGAAAGATCGGTCGGCTTTGTCCTTTTTGTCCGTAGCGGCCGTGGCCTGGCGTCAACGGTAGAAGGGCGACGTTTTGGCGATGCGGTAGAAAACCTGTTCACCGGCACTGACCGACTCAAGGAGGCTGCCAGTGCAATCCGTACCAGCATTCATGGCGAGGTCCAAATCGGGGTTACTCCAGTTCTTGTCTATCAGATCACGCCACATGCGATCGCCGGCATCCATGCAAATAAGCCCGACCTGAAGGTTGCGCTGCGGGTCAACAACTCACCGGGTCTGATAGATGCCGTCGCCATGGGGCAACTGGATATAGCGGTTGTGAATGTTTACCACAAACCTGAATCACTGCATGTGCTCTACCAGAAAAGACTGGAATACGTGTGCCTGCTTCCTGAAGATCATCCTCTAGCAGAATCCAGCAGGCCAATCGACCTTAAAGCGCTAAAAGAGGCTGAATGTGTGGCCTACGATACTGCCAGGCTTCAATCTGCTGAAAGCAACTGGATGAAACTTCTGTCCTGGCCGCAAGCCAGTCTATCCGCTTACTCGAATATCGCGGTGGCATCGCTGGCGCGCGCAGCCGGTAAACCGGCGATTGTCGACCCTTATACGGCAAGAACTATGGTCGCACTCGGCGGGATTACTTCACGGCCGATCTCACAACGATTGACATCGACGCTGTATGTGGTCGCCCGAGGGATCGATACGTTATCGCTGGCCGCACGTGAACTGGCCGATGCCGTTATCACACAA
>JAAZYQ010000095.1:0-3013 GCA_014239575.1 Gammaproteobacteria bacterium | reverse complement strand
ACCTGAACAGAAAAACAAACCCTGAACTCAGTCATAAAATGAGCGAAGACCTGAAACCTTTTTTGCATCCCGGGCCTGTGGTGCAAAGTAATGATGACGCGGTGGTGGGATTTGCCCGACGGGCAATCGATACAGAAACGCGGTCTGTGGAGCAGGCCATACTGTTGTACTACGCGGTGCGTGATCAGGTCCGCTATAACGCTTATGACCTGGATATATCCATCAGCGGCCTCAGTGCGAGGCGCAACCTGGAATTCGGCCATGGTTGGTGTGTGTCCAAAGCCGTGCTGCTGGCGGCGTGCTGTCGCTCTATTGGTATTCCGGCACGCCTGGGCTACGCAGACGTGCGCAATCACCTCTCGACCCAAAAGATGCGTGATCATATGCAAACCGATGTTTTCTACTGGCACGGCTACACATCGATTTACCTGGATGGTCGGTGGGTAAAAGCAACCCCCGCCTTCAATCTTGAGTTATGCCACAAGTTTCGCCTGCGACCACTGGATTTTGATGGCCAAAAAGACTCGATCTATCACCCTTTAGATCTTGAAGGTCGTCGTCACATGGAATATCTGAACGAGCGCGGCGAATATGCGGAGCCGCCTATTGCACAAATGCTTGAAACCTTTCAGCGCGAATACCCCAACTGGCACACTCAAAAAGACGGCATTGCCGGGGATTTCGATACTGACGTCTCTATTGAAACCGCCAGTTGAGTCCCAGATCAAGTTAAAGCGCCAACTTATGGCCAGTGCGTCACATCAGTAAAGGGGCGGGTCGATTAGAAACTTTGACTATTAAGGCTTGGGTGGCATGCAGGAATTAGTCTCATCGGGCACCCAGACTCTATCGTCGTCACCCAGGCTCGTTCTTTTCCTGGCATACCTCAAGAACGAAAGACGCTGAATACTCGTCAGGCGTTATCAACCACCATACCCCACCTGATCGACCTTATTCGACTGGCTTGATCAGCGGCTTACGGGGTTTGACATCACGTCGGTGCGGGCGCAACGTAATCTCCGTAGCGCTGGGCAAAACGCTGCCATGCTGCATCTGCGGCCACACCCGCCTGGGAAAGCAACTCGTTCTCGTTAGCCGTTTGCACCGTACCCCCGGCAACCACGACCTTGCCATTGGCCATGACCATCTCTACATCTTTGGCATGGCCGTGATAAACCAGCGTAGTAACCGGATCATTCACCGGTGTCAGGCCCAGGCGGTGCATATCGACTACCTGCAGGTCGGCTTTCTTGCCCACTTCCAGCGAGCCGATCTCATGATCCAATCCCAGAACCCGGGCGGCATGGATCGTGCCCAGTTCCAGAGCCTCATGTGCTGACAGCACTTGTGGATCATGGGCATGAATACGCGCGCTCGCAAGACACGAACGCAGCACCTCAAAGTAATCCGAAAAATAATTATCGATCCCGAGGCCTACATGCATGCCTTTGGCCCGCATAGCTTGAATGGGTGCCACCTCGCCACGAAACTGGTTCATATGCGGGCAATGGGCCAGGTGCGCGCCAGATTGAGCGAGGGTATCGACCTCAGCATCATCAACCTCAAAGCAATGGACGGCGACCACATCGGGACCCAGCATGCCGTGAGCGGACGCGTAATCGAATTGCGCCATGCCATGGATGGTTTGCACGAGATCCCGCTCACCGAAGCCAAGATGAATAGAGAGGCGAAGACTCATGTCGTCTGCACCCGCTCGTAACCCCTTTAGCAGCTCAGGCGAGGAGGTCGAAAGGCCCGTCGCCGCCATGACTGCCTGGATCCGACCACCGGCACGGCCATGCCAGCGGCTTGCCAGGCCCAGTGCCTGCTCCAGCTGGCTGTTACGAATGGCTTCATCAAAAACAGTCTGCCCCAGGGCAAGAGCCTCAAGATTGACATCATTAACCATCACGCCGATCAGTGCACGCATGCCGCTTGTTTCAATAAAAGGCGCAAAGAGTTCGGCGTCTTCTTCCATCTCAAGAATCGTCGTCACCCCGCCACGCAACAGTTCCGTCACTGCCAATGCGCCGATGACTTGGCGCTCGTCATTGGTAATGATGCCACTCATTGGCAGATACAACCGGTGGGTGGGTGCATAACCGATATCTTCAGCGCGGCCGCGAAAAACAGCATACCCCACGTGGTTGTGCGCACTGACAAAGCCAGGTAGCACCACCTTGCCCCGGGCATCGACTACCGTATCGGCACCGGCATATTTTTCAGTAAGACTGTCAGTCGCACCAAGATCAACGATGCGATCACCCTCAACAAAAATCGCACCATCCTCTATCACGCGGCGGCGTGAATCCACCGTGATCACGGTGGCATTTCGTATCAGTAGTGACATTGTGTTTCCCGCAGTTTGGCTCTTTATTTTTTCACCATCGGTCAAAAGGATTGATCTACATCAATCCTTAACTGGTACCTGGAAATCCATTGCACCAAATGCCCGTAATTTACAATCAGGACTGTTATGTTCGGGTGTGACGCTGACATGGTCGTTAAAGAAATCTATACGGACATTCCCATCAATGCCATTGACCCAGACTGGGAGCTTTTGCTGTTCAACCCAGGTGCGGGCTCTTTCGCCCCGCTCACCACACCATATCCACTTCGGTCCTGGCACCAACACACCAATCGGATTGACCTTTTCAAAGAATGTGTTCGGTGCGAGGCTTCTGGCACCGTGGTGAGGCATTTTCAGAAAATCCGATGCCACCCGAGGATCGCCACTTAACAGTGTCCCGACTTTCATATTCAGATCACCGGTAAACAATACAGTAGATTCATTGATCGACCACTGAATGATCAGTGACAGGTCATTCACATCGATGGTATCAGTGGCAAGATCATCTTTTTGAGCATGAAGAATCTCGAAACTGGAGTCTGAATTAAAATCGTATCGAAACCCTGCCTCCGGGTGGTGAATGGAGATACCGTGAGCTTTAGCTTCATTAACCAGAGCCGTAATATCTGCCATGTTACAACCCCAAGGCACCTCCCGATCACA
>JAAZYQ010000094.1 GCA_014239575.1 Gammaproteobacteria bacterium | reverse complement strand
ACAGCGGTTTCTGGCCCATGTGATCGCGCGCCAACAGTAGGCGATGACGCGCACGGTCCCAGAGCGCAAAGGCAAACATGCCCTGCAGATGTTTGACGCAGTCATCGCCGTGCTCCTCGTAAAGATGAAGGATGACCTCAACATCGGTACGGGTGCGAAAGCGATGCCCTTTTTCTGTCAGCGCTTCACGCAGGTTGGGGCTGTTGTAGATCTCTCCATTACATACCAGCACCAGGGTTTCGTCTTCATTCAGAATCGGCTGATGACCGGTTTGCAGATCGATGATACTGAGCCGGGTCTGTGCCAGTACCATAGGACCCTGGCGGAAAAAGCCCATGTCATCAGGTCCCCGGTGCACGAGCGTATCGGCCATCGTATCAATGACGGCTCGCTGTTCCGGATCCGGACTCAGGATTCCCGCAATTCCGCACATATCATGGTTAAGATTGTCAGTAGAGAAGGCTTACGTGCGGTGCGACACCAAGGGAGTCGGACGGCACGGTAGGGCCAAGAACAGACCGATTGTACGGTCTTTCGCATTTCCCGGGCATGGGATAATCACTCGATGAGGCGACAGTCCGGAATCGCTGTTAGGCAAAGTCTGTTGCATCTGATGACAGGACTTGCCTCTTCATTGCTCCTGATGGCTGGTCTGATGTATTTGGTGGAGCGCTCCGGCAGTAAAGTGAATCTGTCGCTGGTATTTGAATCACTAAAGGCCATATCGCTTGAGGTGCTGTTGCTGTACACGCTGGTTGTTGTGGCGAACACGCTTGCCCGCGCCGTACGTTACCGTTTGCTGGTGGATGCCCGGATCGGCGCCTCAAAAACGCGTTTCACTCCTTTACTAGTCGTGACTGCGGTACGCAATATGGTGGTGGATTTGCTACCTGCCAGAATCGGCGAGCTGGTATTTGTCGCGATGCTAAAACGGGCCTGCGCCACCCCGGCAGCCACAGGCCTTGCTGCCGTGGCGCTTAGTCTGCTGCTCGATATTGTTGTTCTCATCCCCCTGCTGGTCCTGGTGGCGCTGGTACCGCTGACCGGACCTGCCTTGCGAGAGGGATCGTTTCCGGCCGCGCTGCTATTGATCATATTGAGCGTGGTTGCTGTAGTCGTCCTGTGGCCGGGTCTTCGGGCACTGGTGCGCTGGTCCCGTAACAGAAACGCTGACCGGTCGTGGATGCGTCGGCCCGTTTCTCTTTTGTCCGATATTTCAGATGCACTAATCCAGTGCCAAAGCGTGGGGATACTGGGAAGGGCTCTTGGTATGACGGTGGTGATCCGTCTACTTAAGTACGGTGGCCTCTTGCTTCTTTTTTATTCCGTCACGTCGAGTCCCGGTATGGAGGTTGTTGCGGCGAGCGTGGCCGACGTCGTCGTTGCCCTGGTCGCATCGGAAGTTGGGGCAAGCGTGCCGGTGCCGACACTGATGAGTTTTGGGGCCTATGAAGCAGGCGGTGCGGCCGCTTTGTTATTGCTGGGATATCCTCTGGCGGCCGCAGTCATGGTACTACTCACCGTGCACATTGCGAGCCAGGTACTGGATTACGTCATCGGCGGAATCTGTCTGGTTCTCTTTTTTCTCATTAGGACTGATAGTGCAGAGTATCAAAAACACAATAGTGATACCTTCCCAGCGCCATCGGGTTGGAGATGGGGCTATGTTGGGCTTGCAGCGATAGCCCTGATTTTGGCAGCGGGTTTATTCGTTTACCAACTGGACCGCGTTCGCCTGGCGCGTTCGCAGGTAGCACCTCCCCCAAATGGGTTGCCTGTAAAGGTTCCAGATGGGTCTGCAAGCGCCCCAATTGGAATCAGTGGCTGGGTTGTCTGGAGTTCGAACCGATATGGGAATCACGATATTCTCAAGATACGTCTTGAGGACCGGCGCATTAGCCGGCTGACGGATCATCCCCACACCGAGACGTTTCCGCGAATCTCTCCCAGTGGCAGTGAGATCGTGTTCATGCGCTCCAGGGAGCCTTGGGTATCGTTGCGTGACCCGGTCAATTGGGATACTTATTTGCTGAATCTGGAGAGCGGACGTGAACGCTTACTCGCTGAGTATGCGGGTGCGCCCAGCTGGTCTGCAGACGGCCAACACATCTATTTCCAGCGTCGTGGATCGGCATTCGTCGAGTATGAGTTATCCAGTGGCAAGGAGCGCGTACTTTTTCGCGCTGGTACTGGCGGCATTCCGGCTGGAGTGGAGTTACAAACACCTTCATTCAATGCTACATCTGAAGGGCTGGCATCAACCTGGCGCGGGGTTCAGCGAAAGACAGGGATCAATTATTCCAACGGAACGGTGATATCCATTGGAGGAGGGTGTCAACTTACATGGTCTCCCGAAGGGCAGTTTGTCTATTGGATCGGTCACGGCGGATTGATGGAGAACCGACTCTATCGACAGATCCCTGGTAAGGGTATGGCTGAGCCGTGGCTGGATCTTCCGACGCCCTACAGTCATGAGTACTTTCCCAAATTAAATCAGGACGGACGGTATCTTGTGCTAGGTGCCAGCGCTGGCGGCCACGAGCACGACGTCGCTGACTATGAAATCTTTCTCTGGCTGGTGGGGGCGCCTGCCGATCAGGCGCTGCGCTTGACGTTTCACAGCGGAAACGACAACTGGCCCGATATTTATACAGATTAGATTATCTTACAACGGCTTTCAGGCGCTAATGGTCATCGCTACGAGACCTGAAAATACGAAAATAATAAGGCCAGCGAGTGATCGATAGCGGCGCTACCGAGAGCGATCGAAGCAGAATCTTCTGACCGCTTACATTAGTTGGGTCGAGGCGAAGCCGTTTGCATTTACCAGTTCCGACTGGTAACACAAGTGAATTTTCCCCTGGTTCAAATTTTGTCGTTATCGAGGATTGACCCATCTGGTCAACGAAGCGTCCGCCATCCGACCAGAAGAACTGCAAAATCCCTGGACCATCGCTTCGCATATTGATCTTGAGGATATTATTTGTCTGAAAATATTTACAAACGGATGGGGCGAAATGTATCTGACCGTCGTTGCTCGTTGTCTGCATATGCCAGCCGCTTTCGTCAATTGCTAGTTCAATATTCTCTGTAACTAGAATAGACGTTGCCGTTGTTAGGTCGAGGTACCGGAAACCCTCTCCCAACCCCAACACTTTAGCCGGGGGATCGTAGTAGGGAATAACAAACCGCCGTAGCGCGTCGATATGAACTGCGAAAATGATGCCTATCGTGATCACCGGAAGCACCGGGACACGGACTGCTCTGAGGGTTGAACCAAAAATTAACAGGGGACGCCATCGCTTAAATGCCTCCGAAGCGCAGATCGAGTTGATGCAGGCGAAAAAGAGCACGACCGGGCACATTAGGACCGGTAGCAGGTATTTCCCCTGGATCTGAATTTCTTTAATCCACTCATAAAGCGTATAGGCAAAGAACTGAAAGACGATGGCCAGGAAGAGAAGGCTTTCGAATAGCAGTCTTCTCGGACCGATTGAACGTACGCCACGGAGAGTGGCGAGCAAAACGCCCAACCAGCGTACCGGAACATATACAGCACCAATCACGAGTACGGTTGTATAAAGCAGGTATTGGGGCAGCCCCAGCCGAAGACGTAGCCAGTCCAAATTACCAATGGAAGCAACGAGCGTCTCGTCGAGGAAGTGGTTGTAATTTCTTAGGATCAGATCAGCGAGGGAAATTCCCTCTTTAGCAAAACTACGTACACGGTCTGGATCTACCGTCAAATATTGTGCGCTGATGGTTTTCCCGATGTTGAGCAGAAGCGGATCAGTCCAGCCGTAGTGCCAGATGTTGAAGCCTATCCACCAGCCACCGCCCAGAATGATTCCGATACCCACGAGCACGATGGAAAAAATCCATCGTCCGGCTACGGGTCGGGCGAACAGTACAAGCGCCAACCCGGCAACCGGTAGAAATACCCAAGCAGTGAATTTGGACAAGATGACGAAGCCGATTGCTACTCCGGTCAGTAACGCCAGACTTGGCTTGACCGGGTCGCGCAGCAAGCGGATCAGGCAGTAGATCAAGAAAGTGACCGAGAAGATGGCCGCACTGTCGTCGTTCAGATGGGACGCGATAAAAGCAAACTGCGGCAGCAGGCCGACCAGCAGCACACCGCCGAGCGCCAACCATCGGTTGTTGAGGTATCTGTTCAGCGCGGCGAAGATCAAGCCCAAAGTCAGAGCGCACAGCAGAGCCGAGCCGGCTCGGAACAGTATCTGCAGTTCGATTCCGGTCCAGGAGAGTGAATGTGCCGCCGCCGCGGCGACGAGATACGACAGCGGCGGACGCAATACCCGGGTGGACCCGTAGGCGGTTATGTGCAGTTTCGAAGCGTCTTCGGGTAGGACGGCAAGTCGGCCCTCAGAGAAAATAAATCGTGCACCGTCAAAGTGCGCGTCATAGTCTGGCCCGGCGCCGTACGGCAAGGCCATCGCGGTTGCAAGGTAGTAGGCAAGAAAGGCGATAACCACCAGCAGGGCGCCTTTTGTTCCGGAGGAATGCTGGTGGGGGTTTACCAATGTCTTCTACCGATGGAGCGAAGCAGGGCAGCGCATCCGGTTCAAGCGCTAGGGTAACAGTAATCCTTAAACGGTGTTAGCGTGACCCAAAACGCCAGCGGATTACGCCAATAACGCTGGCCTGGTGTTTGTCTTCTTTGCGGTGCAGCGGTTGTTCGCGAACAACCATATAGGTGATGAACTGAGCCCGTTTGCCCAGTGGTTTGCGGTAAAAGAGTTCAAAACTGGTTTCAAGTCCATCGGGGACCAGACTGGTGCGTGTTGATTTGAAGCCAACAGCACCGCGCACCGGATCCCAATAGGGCGTGTTGACCTGGACGTCACCCGCAATGGTGCGAAGGGGTTGTGACAACCCGATCCCCAGACGGTCTCCAAAGGCAAAGACATTGCGTCCCGCGAGGCCAAGGCCCCAGCTGTTGCTCTCGATTTGCGAGAAATCGCTGAGCAGGCTCTTTGCATAGTCATCGGCGAAGGTCAGCCCATGGGTATATTTGCTGATGAGGGACCAGTGTTTGCCAAGATCGAGATGGCTTCGTAACATGGTGAAAAATGTTTCGGCCTGTGCTGCGCTCAAGGCGCCGCCAGAAGCCCCGCCCAACAGGTTACCGTCTTCTTCAAGGAGGCCAAGCGTCACCCCGACGCCAAAGGTGTCGCCTGCAAGTCCAAGATGTACCGCAGAGGTATCGCTTTGCAGGCCATGGTGGTGCTCATTGTCCACGGAAGCAAAAGAGAGCCCCGATTGCAGACCCTGCTTTGGTGCGTAGGCAATAGCACCATGATATCCCTCGGCAGTGAATCCGAAAAACGGATTCGCAAAAGCGTTGGAACGAAAGCCACCAGCAACACCCGCGGTATCGCTTTTTGCGGTCAGGCCCTGATCAAAAAGCGTCAACGACTGATTTAGTCCGAAGGCATATCGCAGGCCATCGCGGTGAGTGGCCTGGATCTGCATACGGGCAGGGCTTGGCGACTCTTGCGAGCTGGGATCATCAAGTATTGAAAACGTCTCGGCCCGGTCGGCCCGGTAGACCGTGGTTACCTTGAAGTCGCTGCGTTGGATAATGTTCTCGCTGACTTCTTCGGTATCGAGCTCCTGAACTACAGACTTCGCTGTCGGCCCCGGATGGCGTACGCTGATCCTGGTTTCCAGGTCGAGTTCATAAGTACGGCCAAACTCATCCAACACCAGGGTCTCACTGAGGTCTGGACTATTGCCGATAAGCGCATAGCCTACACCGCCGACCACGAGCGCTGCGAGCGCCACGCCGGCTCCCCCGCTGGAACTGCCGCTCCCCGGATCAGAGGTGTCCTCTTCCTCTTCTTCTTCTTCGTCTTCTTCTTCCTCTTCGTCGTCTATGGGGGCGGTAATGATCCCGATGGGGGCAAGCGCCGCCTCGATATTGAGCGCTCCCACACCGGTTCGGCTGTCAACACCAGCGGCTCCGATATCGGTCGCGGTTGATTTCAGGATAAAGGCTACTTGACTGGCGGTGAGCTTGGGCGAGTGCCCCCAAATCAAAGCCGCCGCCGCCGCCACCTGTGGAGCTGCCATCGAGGTGCCGGTGACACGAAAATAGTCGTCATCACTGCGGTTGCCTGCGGCCACAACGTCCTGTCCCAGGGCGGTAATAAAGTTGGTCTCGACGCCCGCTGCACCGTTACTGAAAGACGACAGGTCGCCTGCGCCATTATGAGAGCCCACAATCAGCCCGGCACCGCCCAATGAGCCAAAGCTTTTAGCGGGATCAAAAGGGCCGGCCTGTCCCTTATTTCCAGAGGGCGCGATGATGAGTTTTCCTTTGGCAACAGCTGTCTGAAATGATTCGAGCTCTTCCTCTGAGGTCGAAGTGCCTACTACCTCAAGCAGAATGATTTTGACACTGGGGTTGGCAGCGGCGTAGTTGACCCCCTGGCTGATAAGCTTGCCATTCGTTTCATTTTTCTCATCCGTGATCTTGACCGGCAGCACCCGCGCGCTTGGTGCAATGCCGCCTATTCCAACACCGTTCCAGTTGCCCACGATGATTCCGGCGGAAGCGGTACCGTGTCCTTGGGTGGTCGAAACCTCATCATCAAAAGGATCATCATCGTCATTGACAAAGTCGTAACCCCCGGACGCAATTTTTCCAACGAGGTCGATGTGGGTCGGACGAACCCCAGAATCTAAGTCAGCCACCACCACGCCAGCTCCGAGAAGGCCGGCGTTCCATGCTGGCACCACCTTGATACCGGCGAGATAGGGCTGGTTGAAGTACTCGCCTGAGTTGACGTCAGGGGTGGCCCCGGCAGCAGTAACGCTGAGGGCAAGCAGTACGCCAATAGCTTTTGAAGTGAAAAGGTTATTCATGACCTCAATACATGCGGCCGCGCGAGATTTCCGGCTGGTGGTCGCGGAAGGGGCCGTTTTTCTGGGGTAGTAACCTTAGTGAGTTCAATGATAAGTTTCAAGTGCTCTGGCGGGGCGGGGGTCGGATTCCTGAAGTGCGCGTTGTCCCCAACGCTTTGACAGGAGGGCCGTCGACGTGTCGTTAGGTGACGCGGTGCTCTTTTCGAAGTGCAAACACTATTCCCCCTAGGATGCCTTGTATGAGAGTCAAACCGAAAGCCGTCCATGCAAAAGCCAGTGCCTGAACATTGTCGATACCGTACAGGGAGAAAAGGAATACAAAAACTGTTTCCCGGACACCGATCGCATTAATTGAGATGGGTAGCATCATGATAAAGATGGCGACCGGGATAATCAGGAACATCGATTCAATCGGTACCTCAATGCCGATGGACCGCGCAAGTAAGGTAAAGCAAACGACTACATTGATTTGAAGCAGCACTGACAGTGCTGCGGCACGAAGCATCTCTATTCGTGCGTGGCGATAGGCCTGAAAGGACCGAAGGATCTTTGACAGGATGCCGCCAATCCGTGCAACGATCCTCCCGCGTTCTGAGCAAAATGCCTCCGCGTAGGACGCGGGAATCTTCACCACCAGCCAAGTGCTGAGAGCGATTCCGCCTAGACCCACTAACACCCAGGCTACGATAAACGGGATCTCACCGGCAACTGCGTCATCAAAGATCAGCGCTAGCAACGCAAAACACAATAGCACGATCACTCCAAGGAAGCAGCACTGACAGTGCTGCGGCACGAAGCATCTCTATTCGTGCGTGGCGATA
>JAAZYQ010000093.1 GCA_014239575.1 Gammaproteobacteria bacterium | reverse complement strand
GGGAGATTGCCAAAAGTTTTCCGCATACCGAAATCATGGATACCTGGACCTGGTTACAGTCCGGCGTTAATACTGATGGCGCTCACAATCCATTGACAACACGGCGACTGCGAAAGGGTGACATCCTCAGCCTCAATACCTTTGCCATGATTTCGGGCTACTACCAGGCACTCGAGAGAACTCTCTTTCTTGAATCTTGTGGCCCTCAATCATTAGCATTATGGGAAATTAACTGCGAGGTGCATCAAAGCGGCTTGGAACTGATTGCACCTGGTGTTCGATGTTGCGATATCGCCGAAAAATTAAACGCGATATACGAAAAAAACGGGCTTTTGGAGTACCGTACTTTTGGCTATGGGCATTCGTTTGGAACCCTCTCTCACTATTACGGCCGCGAGGCCGGCCTCGAACTTCGGGAGGACGTAGAGACTGTGCTTGAACCGGGAATGGTTGTCTCTATGGAGCCGATGATCATGATACCCGAAGGCCACGCTGGCGCCGGCGGGTATCGCGAGCATGATATTTTGATTATCGGAGAGAAAGGCGCAGAAAATATTACCGGGTTTCCTTTTGGGCCAGAACACAACATTATTCCCGGCTAGGCCCTCGTGGTTAGATCCAGCAGGCGCTTAGCGCGTCATCAGACTCAGGGTACTCTTTGATTGATCACTACGGCAAGTTCTTGAGTCTGGGTGGGATCAAATGGGTTGGTCATTCCGAGTAAATCACCCGAGGATTTGAGTGCATTGCCGGAGCGTGAGATATGGACACCGACTACCAGTTGTCGGTGGCTCAAAAGCGAACCCCCGGTCATCACGGTTGCCCGGTCATCTAGGGTGATCTGTCGGGGCAGGGGCAGTGCCGATAATTTTCGGGCAGCCACAGGCATCGGTGGACCGTCTGGTGCTCGCGCGTAAAGGAACAGCGTATCTTCAGAGGTGACACTGCCCAGCAGATCGGGAGTTATCGACACCGCGATTCGTAGTGGCGTCGTCATCTCGGCCTGATTTTTCTGCAACTCGGTACTGGCACGGCCTATCATGACTCGTACTTCACTTAGTAATTCGGGCTGGTCAATCACGAGGGGTTCCAGGCGCCGCCAGAAGGCCAGGGCCTGAATCGGCTCGCCGCGCTCCTCAGCCGCGATTCCGGCCAGCCACAGGCCCTGAATCTGCTGTGGGTCGAGCGCGAGTGCCTCGGTTATTAGCTGGGTGGCCTGACCGGTCAACGATCCATTATTAGACATGGCCAGTGCATCCGCGAGCCGAACCAGGAACTCCGGATTCCTCGGTTCGAGTTGCCTTAAGCGCTCGTAAGCCGTTACCGCTTCAGCGTAACGGCCAGTACTCATCAGTGCATTAGCAAGCAGAGTCCAACCACGCGCATCGTCAGGCCGCTCTATCAGGCGTTCGCGAAGGTTGGAGAGCATCGCATCGACATCAGTCGTTGAGGGTTGAGCTGCCGTTAGTTGTTGCGCCGCTAATCCCGCACTGCGATCAAGGGCGCCCGGATGACCCAAAAACAGGTAAAGCCCCAAGGCGGCTAATGGCATCAGCACCGCAAGCAGCGTCGCGGTAACCGGTGCGGATGCGTTGGTCGGTCGGGATTCTGGATACGGGTTCTGATCAAGATCACTCAGCAGATTGATTTCGAGTTCGGCTCGGGCCTGATCGTAGTCAGCTTCACTGAGAACGTCTTCCTGAAGCTCGCGGCGTAGTTCACGTTCACGTTCGCGGGCAATCCCGATATTGACCGACGAGCGGGATTGTGAAGGCTGGGCTTGCCGGCGCAACAGGGCCGGCGCCAGCAATCCGATGGCTAAAGCGATTAAAGCTGAGGCCACCAGCCACCCGATGATCAAGCGTGATCCTCTGGGTCAAGCAGTTTCGCTGCGCGGGACCGTTGTTCGCGGCTCAACGGTTCGTCAACGACCTTGCGCTTTCTTAAGGTATAAAGAAAGACGGCTAGAGCGATCAGGAGAAAGATGAGCGGTGCTCCCCAAAGCAGGGCGGTGCGCCCTCGCAAAGGGGGGCGGTAGAGTACAAAATCGCCATATCGAGTCACCATAAAATCAACTATCTCGGCGTCGCTGGCGCCCGAGCGAATCATTTGGTACGTTTTGGCGCGAAGATCTTTAGCCAGATCAGCGTTTGAATCGGCCAAGTTCTGATTCTGGCAGACCAGGCATCGTAGCTGGCCGATCATCTTTTGATATCGGCTTTCCTCGCCAGCTGTATCAAATTTCAGGCTTTCTATAGCCGCGAGGCTGGGCAGGCTGAGTCCAAGGAGCACGACTATGGCGAGCGAAGCGACGGCGCGCACGAGGGGCATACTTAGGTCAGGCGCTCGACTGCGGTTGATCTACCGGTCCAAGCGAAAGTTTGCGCGAGCCTAATGTTCGGTAACGTCGATCAGTCGCCGAAAGGCCGCCACCGATTACCATGATCAAGGGTCCAAGCCAGATCCAGCGCACGAAGGGTTTGTAGTACAAACGTACTGCCCAGCTTTTACCGTCGCCTAATGGCTCACCCAGCGCGACGTACAGATCACGGGTAAAGCCGGCATCGATAGCGGCCTCAGTCATAGGCATCTGCTGCACCAGATAGACTCGTTTTTCTGGACGTAGCACCGCAGTAATTGTGCTGCCTTTGAGTACCGTGATTGTGCCGGTTTGGGAGAGGTAGTTGGGTCCGGGGATTTCCTCAACGCCATCAAATCTAAAGGAATATTGAGCGATCGGGTAAGTATCGCCTTGCGCCATTCGTAAATCTTTTTCAACCGAGTACGCCGAGGCAAAGGAGATGCCAATGACGAAGACACCGAGCCCCAGGTGGGCGGTGGTCATACCCCAGATTGAGCGGGGGGTCTGAGATAAAGATAACCAGCGCCGAGTAGGCCTTGTTCGGAGCCACAACCCGTACAACGCGGCCAGAATAGTCCAGATTCCCACCACACCCCCCACGGCAGCACCGATAGCATAGTGACTCATTGTGATTGGCCATGCCAGTCCCAAGACGACAGCAACCCCAAACATCGGTCCCAGCGCACGCAGCAGTCGGGCCAGGTTATCCCGTTTCCAGCGGGAGAGCGCACCAAAACCGACCAGCAACGCGAGTGGTGCCGCGATCGGAACAAAAACCGAATTAAAATAAGGGGGGCCAACCGATATCTTGCCCAGACCGAGCGCATCGATCACCAGGGGGTAAAGTGTGCCGAGCAGAATGGTTGCCGCCGCTACCACCAGTAGAACGTTATTCAATAGCAGACTGGCCTCGCGCGATACGGTCTGAAAGCCGCCGATGCTGCGGATGGCCGGCGCCCGCCAGGCGTAAAGTGCCAGTGAACCACCAATAACCAGTCCTAGAAAAATCAGAATAAAAAGACCGCGCTCGGGATCCGTGGCGAAGGCGTGTACCGATGTCAGGACACCGGAACGCACTAGGAAGGTGCCCAGCAGGGACAGGGAAAAGCTGAACACGGCCAGCAGCACTGTCCAGGCTTTGAATACACCACGTTTCTCGGTGGCCGCCAGCGAGTGGATTAACGCTGTGCCGACCAGCCAGGGCATAAATGATGCATTTTCGACCGGATCCCAAAACCACCACCCACCCCAGCCTAGTTCGTAGTAGGCCCACCAGCTTCCAAGAGCAATTCCCGCCGTCAGAAAGCCCCAGGCCGCGAGCGTCCAAGGCCGAGACCAGCGAGCCCAGGCCGAGTCGAGTCGGCCGCCAAGCAGTGCGGCAATGGCAAATGCAAAAGCCACAGAAAAACCAACGTAGCCCATATACAACATAGGTGGGTGAATCGCGAGGCCCGGATCCTGGAGTAGCGGATTTAGATCGCGCCCGTCTAGCGCTGGGGGAAATTGTCGTTCGAACGGATTGGAAGTCAGTAGAATAAAAAGAAGAAAGCCAACACTGATTAGACCCATAACGCCGAGCACTCGAGCGACCATGTTGTCGGGAATGCTACGGCTGAACCAAGCTACCGCCCCGGACCACAGTCCCAGTATCAGCGCCCATAACAGCAACGAACCTTCGTGCGCACCCCAGACGCCGGAGATCAGGTATATCAGAGGCAGTTTGGAGTTGGAGTTATTCACAACATAGGTGACGCTGAAGTCATGGGTAATGAATGAAGCGGTAAGGCACACATAAGCCAGCAAAACAAACAACAACTGAGCCATAGCGGCTGGCCGGGCAAGGGCGATCCAGGCCGGTATGCCACGACTGGCTCCCATAATCGGTAGCACGCTTTGTATCAGCGCAACCAACAGAGCCAGAATCAATGCAAACATGCCAATTTCTGGTATCACTGTAGCCCCATTGCTTGCGCTTTTTGAAGAGCCTCATCTACTTCGGGAGGCATATAGTTCTCATCATGTTTGGCCAGAACCTGACTGGCTACAAAGGTGCCATCTTTCACGAGAGATCCCTGTGTGACTATTCCCTGGCCTTCGCTGAAAAGATCCGGGAGAATGCCCGTGTACGCGACCGTGACCGTGTGCGCAGTATCGGTTAGATCAAAGCGTATCGACAGATCTTCAGCGGCGCGCTGGACACTTCCGGCGACCACCATGCCGCCAAGACGAAAGGGCGTATTTTGAGGTGCTTCCCCGGCGGCCACCTGGGTTGGGCTGAAGAAGAGATTGATATTGTCGCGAAGCGCCAACAGGGCCAAAGTGGCAGCGAGGATCACGCCAGCCAGAAGCAGGCCAACCAGAACGATGCGTTGGCGGCGCCTTGGTCTCATATGATCTGACTCTGGTCATGCTGTATTGCGATCAATTCAAGCTCGCGAGTCAGTTGCCGGTGGCGTCGAAGTGGTAGCACCACAGCAAGGCCGAGCACTAACACCGTTGCCCCGTAGGCCGGCCAAACGAAGAGCGCGTACCCGCCCATAGCCAGGAACTCTAGCATATTCAGGATGGAGCGACCATTTTGGTTACCCAGGCGGAGCGCCGCTCGGAATCCAGAATTTCAGCTCGAACCCGTGCAAACAATGCGACCAGGTAGTGTAACTGGAAGGCGATAGCCATCAGTAATAAAGGGATCAGCATGCTGGTTGCGATAGAGGGCTTATCGAATTTGGTGACTGTTGGACCCTGGTGCAAGGTGCTCCACCATTCCACTGAAAAATGAATAATTGGTAGGTTGACGACACCAACTAAAGCTAAAACAGCGCCGGCGCGTGCAGCAGTGCGACGATCATCGATGGCAGATTGAAGCGCCATGTAACCTAGGTATAAAAACAAAAGGACAAGTTCTGAAGTGAGCCTTGCATCCCATATCCACCACGTGCCCCACATGGGTTTGCCCCACAGGGATCCGGTCAGTAATGCCAGAAACGTGTAGGCCGCACCGATCGGGGCGCTCGCGCGAGCGACAGCCTGGGCGAGCTTCATCCGCCAGATCAATCCAATGCCGCCGCTGATCGCGAGTATCAGGTATACAAACATCGACATCCAGGCGGCAGGTACGTGAATATAAATGATCCGATAACTCTCGCCCTGTTGGTAATCGGTAGGGGCCAGAATCAACCCACCGTAGAGTCCCGCGGCAAAACACAGGGCACAAAGAGCGCCGACCCAGGGTAATAGTTTTTCGATCAGGGTGTAAAAGAAAGGGGGCGATCCAAGCTGATGAAAGCGCCGGGCCCAGATGGATCGAGGGCGATTACCCGTGGGCTGGTCAATTTGAGGGGGAGTCATGAGCAAGTTTCAGGGGAGTGTGATGCGCTGTCAGCGAGCCTTGGTATCTGCATCGCAGCAACTTTCCGAACAAGCCCGCGCGAGCCAGGGGCGATTCTAATCGACAGTACGCATCTGGGTCATAATTTTCCCTGGAATCGGGTTGGCTTTACCCTGAAAATGGGTCCGAAATTTTCGGTAACTCTATTACTGAGCGCCGAATTACCCCAAACGCGTCCAGGAGTCGTCATACTGGACGTCCTTCGCACCAGTCATTCTTTCGAAAACAAAATAACGGGATAGGCAATCTCGAGAGATGTTTGATCTACTGGACCCAAGACGACTGTCCCTTGCTGTAGAAAGTTTATTAGTACAGCCAGTGACCACCGTACCTTGCTTATCGGTGCAAGAGTGCGATCGGTTGGCAGTATTAGCGGATAAGCTAAGCTACCGCTCCGCGAGCCCAGTGATGGGTGCAAAGGAGGCTCTGGTGTACCAGGATTTCGAGCTTAATTACTCGCTCTCCCCAAATCACCCATTCTGGAAACTGGCTACGACTCTTGAAGAACTGATGTCATTGGCATTAACGAAGATTTCAGCAACATGGGTGTCGCCGGCGACTTACACGATTAACGATTTGATTGTTCAGCGCTACCCTCCTGGCTGCAAAGGCATCACACCGCATCGTGACCATCTGGCATATCGAATAATTATCGCTATTCTGCTTGTCAGCGGGGATGGTGAGTTCAGAATTCATAGATCGCGTGATGAGCCCGAGGGCCAAGTTATCCCATTTTGTCCGGGTGACTTGTTAGTCATGGGCGCCCCTGGCATTTTTGCAGGGTTTTCGCGACCTTTCCACTGCGTTGCCGGGATATCTCGACTGCGCCGAACGATCGGTATGCGCTACGATAGTCGACTTATCCACGCGGTGGGCTGATTCAGGCGTGTTGCCGAAGCCATTCACAAGTCCTGTTGTTTCCGTCAGGTGCTCTGGCGCAGGCCGAGGGCACTTTGACATAATCACCCGGGATCGGGATAAGAATTCAATACGGTTCTTGCCAAGCCGAGTTAAGGAGAGTCAAGAAGATGAATGAGCGTCAAACTAATACGGAGCGGCTACACACAAAAATGTCGTGCGTAGCCAAGGCGGGTGGAGATATGTTTGTCGATGGGTTTCACTATCTGGCCCTTTTTGCCATAGGGGGCGCCATTGTGTGGGCAGCCGTTTTAGCTTTTGTTCAAATGGTGGCTCAGGGCGGAGCATCCATCGAGGATATCCTGCTGCTTTTTATCTACCTCGAGCTCGGCGCGATGGTGGGAATTTATTTTAAGACCAACCATATGCCGGTACGATTCCTGATTTACATCGCCATGACCGCGTTGACGCGAATGATGATCGGGCATATCCAGATAGAGCACACTCCAGACCCGGGAATAATATTAATTTCCGGGGCGATATTGCTGCTTGCATTGGCAACCCTGGTCATTCGTTACGGCTCTTCGCGTCTGCCGACTCCGCATGTACCCGAGGAGGGTAGTTGACATGCGGGATTTAAATATTCCACGGACTCCATCTGCTTATGATTATCCCTTACTGATTGGTCACCTGCTTTCTACTTTGGAAGTAAGTCATCCGCACCAGCAAATTGTGTATGCCGGTCAACGACGGATCAGTTATCTTGAATTTCATGAGCGGGTAAAACGCCTGGCCAATGCGCTGATCGATCTTGGAGTTCAGCCAGGCGATACCGTAGCGGTGATGGACTGGGACAGTCACCGCTACCTTGAGTGTTTCTTCGCGGTACCACTGATCGGCGCGGTGCTGCACACGATCAATATTCGTCTTTCTCCAGAGCAGATTCTGTACACGGTCAACCATGCTGGTGATACCGTGCTGATGGTGCACGACGATTTCCTGGAACTGGCGGCAGGTCTTTCCGGGCAGGCGCCCACGGTCAAGTACTGGGTTCGGCTTTGCGATGACACCGTGTCAGTGGCAAAAGGGAAAACCGGTATCAATTTTGCCGGGGAATATGAGTCTCTTCTGGAGGCGGCATCGCCACGACACGACA
>JAAZYQ010000092.1 GCA_014239575.1 Gammaproteobacteria bacterium | reverse complement strand
ATGGCCATGTACGAGTCTGATGTCATGTTGGCAGTCGGTGTCCGATTTGATGACCGTGTAACGGGCGATCTTGCTAAATTCTCGCCAAATGCGAAGATTATTCATATTGATATCGACCCAGCATCGATTGGCAAGAACGTCCGGGTAGAAATTCCTATAGTGGGCGATGCCTCGATAGTGCTGGAGCAACTGGTGAGCGCGCTACGAGAGAGCGCAGATCAGCCGGATGCAAAGAGTCTTGGCCAGTGGTGGGAACAGATCAAGCAGTGGCAAAGTCGAGATTCACTCGGGTATGAAACCAGTACGGAGGTGATCAAGCCTCAGTTCGTAATCCAGAAATTGCACGAAATAACAGGTGGCGATGCATTTGTTACCTCGGACGTAGGCCAGCATCAGATGTGGGCCGCGCAGTACTATGGTTTTAGCAGCCCACGTCGCTGGATCAATTCCGGTGGACTTGGGACTATGGGTTTTGGATTGCCTGCTGCCATTGGCGTCCAGTTGGCCCATCCTGAGGCTACCGTAGCTTGTGTAACCGGTGAGGCCAGCATCATGATGTGCATCCAGGAGTTATCGACTTGCAAGCAGTATGATCTGCCACTCAAAATTGTTAATTTGAATAATCGATATATGGGAATGGTTCGGCAGTGGCAGGAATTTTTCTACGACCGGCGCTACTCACATTCATATATGGACTCGTTGCCAGATTTTGTTGATCTTGCTGCCAGTTTCGGACATGTCGGCGTCAAAATTGAGAATCCAGGAGATGTTGAAGACGCTCTGCGCGAAGCCATCGCCACCACGGATAAACTGGTCTTTCTGGACTTCATCACGGACCAGACCGAAAACGTATATCCAATGATTGCTGCCGGTGCCGGGCATAACCAAATGGTATTAAAGCCGAGCGCGGACGGTTCGACACCGGCCGAACGAGAGCTGGCCTGACAGATGAGACGCATCATCTCTTTACTAGTCGAAAACGAGCCAGGCGCCTTATCTAGGGTCGCCGGCCTCTTCTCGGCGCGAGGGTATAACATCGAATCCCTTACGGTTGCCCCAACTGAAGACGAGTCCCTCTCGCGGATGACTATTGTCACTCGTGGTTCTGACGAGGTGATTGAGCAGATTACCAAGCAACTCAATAAATTAATTGACGTGGTTCGCTTGCTCGATCTGACTGAGGGGCGACATATTGAGCGCGAGCTGCTGCTGCTGAAGGTTCGCGCCCAAGGCGCCGACCGCGAGGAAATCAAAAGACTGACGGACATATTCCGTGGTCGGATTATCGACGTCGATGAGGAAACCTACACTGTTGAGCTCACCGGCCCGGGTGATAAGCTCGATGCGTTTATCGCGGCCTTGCCTTCAGCAGAAATTTATGAAGTAGTCCGCAGTGGGGTATCCGGAATTGCCAGGGGTGATCGGGCCTTGCGTCTATAGGGTCACGAATTCATTAATTTACGAAAGTTAGCGTATTGAGAGGAAGCACCAAAATGAAGGTTTTTTATGACAACGATGCCGATCTGACGATTATTGCCGGCAAGACCGTCGCGGTGATCGGGTATGGTTCCCAAGGACATGCGCACGCCAACAATCTTCGCGATAGCGGCGTCGATGTGATCGTAGGTCTGCGCGAGGACTCAGGTTCCCGGAGTAAGGCAGAGAAAGCTGGCTTGAAAGTCACTTCGGTTGATGAGGCGGCTGCGTCGGCCGATATAGTGATGATGCTGGTACCGGATGAACTGGCTGCAGATTTGTATACGGCGTCCGTGGCTCCTCACCTTAAAGCCGGCGCCGCTTTGGCGTTCGCTCATGGGTTCAATGTGCATTTCGGTTTTATAGAACCTAGCCCTGAAATTGACGTAATTATGATTGCACCCAAAGGCCCGGGACACCTGGTTCGATCAACCTACACTGAAGGCGGCGGCGTGCCCTGCCTGATTGCGATAGAGCAGGATCCGAGCGGCACGGCCCGCGAAACAGCACTGTCATACGCCAGCGCCATTGGCGGCGGGCGTGCCGGTGTTATCGAAACGACCTATAAAGAAGAGACCGAGACTGACCTGTTTGGGGAGCAGACGGTCTTGTGTGGCGGCTTAACATCGTTGATTCAAGCCGGGTTTGAAACCTTGGTCGAGGCCGGATACGCACCCGAGATGGCCTATTTTGAATGCTTACATGAGACAAAACTGATCGTCGATCTGATCTACGAAGGCGGAGTTGCCAATATGCGCTACTCCATCTCCAATACCGCAGAATATGGCGATGTCACTCGGGGGCCTCGGGTTATCACTTCAGAAGTTAAGGCCGAAATGAAAATCATCCTTGATGAAATACAGTCCGGCAAATTCGCCCGTGAATGGATGGCAGAGAGTCGTGCTGGCAGTAACCGATTTAACGGGCTGCGAGAGCAGGGCCGAACCCATCAGATAGAAGAGGTTGGTGCGAGCCTGCGCGACATGATGCCGTGGATTCAAAAAGGCAAGCTGGTTGACAAGGAGCGCAACTGAGTTACATCGCTTGGGGCGCTAACCGCTGCTGTCGCCTCGAGGTGGGTTAGGCTGTGATTGCCCGTGAGGGCTGGACCCGAATTGCGATCGTTTTGGCAGTCGCGGCGGCAATACACGCGCTGGCCGGGCCTTGGTGGGCGCTTCCTGGGTGGCTTGTTTGCGCGCTGGTTATCCAATTTTTCCGAGACCCCAAACGCATCATCCCCGAGCAATCCGGGATAGTGGTTGCCCCAGCCCATGGGCGGGTGGTAAGTATCGGACCCGGCGAAGATCCGTTCAGCGGCAGCCAGGCAATACAAATCAGCATCTTCATGAATATTTTTTCTGTACATTCAAACCGTATTCCGGTGAGTGGCGATATAACCCACCGCCAGTATTATCCCGGACGATTCTTTAACGCCGAGTTGGATAAGGCCTCTCAGGAAAACGAACGCTGCGCGATCAGCATCCACACGGATAATGGTTTTGATGTCAGTTGCGTCCAGATTGCCGGCTTGGTTGCACGGCGGATACTGACTTACGTGAAAGTGGGAGATCCGGTTCACCACGGCCAACGATTTGGCTTTATAAGGTTTGGTTCGCGGGTCGACCTTTTTCTGCCTCCCCAAAGCCGTGTGGTAGCCGGCCTCGGTAAGTGGGTTTTGTCAGGCAGTGATATTATTGCTTATCTACCTGCGCTCGATAAGCCATGAGTCAACTCCGAAACGTCGCGCCTCTTGAGTCGACAGATAAACCCCCAAAGGGGATTTATATACTGCCGAATCTTTTTACGACGGCGAGCCTATTGGCGGCCTTTTACGCCATTATTCAATCAACGGTTGGCAACTTTGAGAATGCCGCGATCGCCGTGATTATTGCTGCAGTGCTTGATTCGTTGGACGGCCGTGTCGCACGGATGACGAACACCGTAAGTGATTTTGGAAAAGAGTATGACTCGCTGGTCGATCTGGTCGCTTTTGGATTGGCGCCGGCCTTGATTCTTTTTGAGTGGGGCCTGAAAGACCTTGGAAAAATCGGGTGGTTGACAGCGTTTATTTACGTTGCGACGACCGCGCTGAGATTGGCGCGCTTTAACACTCAGGAAATAGCCAGTAAACGGTATTTCCACGGCTTGCCGTGTCCCGCAGCCGCGGTTCTTCTAGCCGCCGGTATCTGGGTTGCCGATAGTTACCAACTTTCCGGAGGCCTGTACACCACTTCTGGGTTGGCAGCCATGTTTGTACTTTCCTTGGCTATGGTCAGCAGTTTGCCTTACCGCAGTTTCAAAGATTTGGATCTCAAACACCGGGTTCCGTTTATAGCGGTCTTGGTATTGGTACTGGTATTTGTTCTAATATCATTTGATCCACCCCGGGTTCTTTTTTTGGCGTTCAGCTCCTACGCGGTGTCAGGAATCGTTACTTGGGTCCTAAAATATCGCCAGGGCGAAAAAGTTTTTGCACCATCAGATGGTGAATCGGAGTCGGACGATGCGAGCTCGGGATCGTCCCGTAATAAGATGTCTAATTAGCGTGAGACGGTCGAATTAGCGGCTGAGCCGGGTTTGGCACCTATGAAACTTTGCCCTAAAAGGGGGACGGGGTATACTGGCAGGATGCAACCGCGTATTTCCCCTCGAAACTTTGCACCAGTCATAGGGCGGCCACGACGTGGCGCGCGCCTGCTGACCAGTCACGCTCTTCAGATTCTGCTGCGCCGTTTGGCGCACTGACTTCTCGACAATTTATCACACCGCACTATCACAGCCGCCGCTGCCAAAGCGAATGGCTATGATTCCGGGTTATCCGGCGGTGTTTCAGTCGGAAACACACCGCCCTCTTTGGAGAGTTGAGTATGAGTAGCCAACTAATTATTTTTGACACCACCTTGCGAGACGGAGAGCAAAGTCCGGGCGCGTCGATGACCGTAGACGAGAAGGTGCGTATTGCACGCGTTTTGGAAAAACTGGGGGTCGACGTAATTGAAGCCGGGTTCCCTGCCGCCAGCGTGGGCGATTTCGAAGCCGTTCAAAAAGTTGCGAGCCAGATAGGTGATAGCCGTGTTTGCGCCCTGGCGCGAGCCAATCCAGGAGATGTGTCTCGCGCCGCTGAGGCAATCCGCGGGGCCCGCGCTTCGCGAATTCATACTTTCATTGCGACCTCTCCCATCCATATGCAGGCCAAGCTGCGGATGTCCCCGGAAGATGTACTCGAGAAAGCCGTAGCAGCGGTTAAACAGGCCCGAGCGAGCACTGATGATGTCGAGTTTTCAGCAGAAGATGCTGGCCGATCGGATGAGGATTTTCTTTGTCGAATATTTGAGGCCGTGATCGATGCCGGCGCGAGCACCGTAAATGTGCCCGACACCGTTGGCTACACCATGCCTGAGCAGTTTGGCGAGATGTTCGCAAGACTGATGAACCGTATTCCGAATGCCGATAAGGTGGTATTTTCGGTACACTGCCATAACGACCTGGGTGTCGCGGTTGCGAATTCCTTGGCTGCGGTTAAGGCTGGTGCGCGGCAGGTTGAATGTACGATCAATGGGCTCGGCGAGCGGGCCGGAAACGCCTCCCTTGAGGAGATCGTAATGGCCGTGCGTACCCGACAGGATTTTTTCCCCTGTGACAGCAGGCTCGATACCACCCACATTCTTGCGGCCAGTCGTCTGGTGTCCAATATCACAGGGTTCCCAGTACAACCAAACAAGGCGATCGTTGGTGCTAACGCATTTGCTCACGAGGCGGGGATACATCAGGATGGCGTGCTGAAACAGCGTGATACCTACGAGATCATGCGTGCCGAGGACATCGGCTGGAGTGCCAATCAGATTGTACTTGGAAAACATTCTGGCCGGAATGCATTCAGGGAACGCATGACTGCTTTGGATATCCAGTTCTCGAGCGAGGCGGAGTTGAATCAGGCGTTCGATCGATTTAAAGAGTTGGCCGATAAAAAACATGAGATTTTTGATGACGATCTTCAAGTGCTGGTCGGGGACAGCGCCGCTGCACATCGTGACGAAATGCTACGGTTTGTTTCATTAAAAACCGTTTCCCAGACTGGCGATTCTCCGACAGCTGAATTGACTCTTGAGAAGGCCGGTTCTGAAGAGACCGCCAAGACAACTGGCGATGGCCTGGTGGATGCGTCCTTCAGGGCGGTTGATGATATTCTGCCTGGAGATCGAACACTCCTACTCTATTCGGTTAATGCCATTACAGCAGGGTCCGATTCACAAGGCGAAGTCAGCGTCCGGTTGCAGGAGCACGGGCGTATCGTCAATGGGCAAGGTACTGATACAGATATCGTTGTTGCATCGGTGAAGGCATATGTTAACGCCCTAAATAAGTTGCAGTTGAGCCCCCAACGTTTTAATCCGCAAAGTGGCGATACCGTTTAAGACATCAGACCAATGAGGAGTCGGGCCCAGTATCTTCGTGAAATGGGATTGACACCATGGACTCTGATTACTGACGCGCGGGTTATCGCGAGACAGCAGACCGATCTCGTCTCGAGTGAGCTAGAGTCTCCAGGAGAAGTGGCACTTTCGGACTGGACCTCATTACAGCAGCAGGTCGGCAATTGCATGAGATGCAGTCTACATGAGACCCGAAAAACAACGGTTTTCGGCGAAGGAGATCCTAAAGCAGACTGGTTGTTGGTCGGTGAAGCGCCAGGCGCTGAGGAGGACCGGCAGGGGTTGCCATTTGTAGGGCGTGCCGGTCAATTACTAAATCGAATGTTGTTTAGTGTCGATCTTTCCCGCGATGAGGTTTTTGTTGCCAACGTTCTTAAGTGCCGGCCACCGGATAATCGGGACCCGTTTGGCGAAGAAGTAAACGCCTGTGAGTCATTCCTACATCGACAGGTCGAAAGTATTCAACCGAAAATTATTCTCGCGATGGGGCGCTTTGCGGCTCAGGCACTACTTCGGACTGATCAGGCCATAGGCCAACTTCGAGGGCGGGTCCACCGGTATCCTGCCTATGACATTCCATTGGTGGTTACCTATCACCCGGCATATCTTTTGCGTTCACCTCAAGCCAAAGCGAAGGCTTGGGAAGACCTGATTCTTGCCTTAGCCGAGTTTAAATCCGTGCCCGGTAGTGAGAATATTTGAGAATCCGGGAAGTTGCCCCTTCCGCAGGTGCACCTACGGCACTGGCGGGCAGGGTTTTCGAATCGAGCGTCTCGCGTACGCCTTGGGTTTTACAGGGTAATGCTGCCACCTAAAAACTGGAAGGGATCAGCTTTGGTCGAGACGGAGGCCTTAACTAGCCAACTCGGGCTCAGAGCTTGGTTTGATGGGCCTCTCGGAAAGACGGTCTCGCGGGCTGTAGTTGAAAAAAGTGCTGAATTAATCCCACGTACCTATTACCCCATTGGGCTGCAACTGGGGCCTGGTCCAGAAGATTTTCTTTCAAAGGTAGACCTTGGACTCGGTATTCATTCTCCGAGTGTCCGCCGGTCGAAGCCTCAGCACACAGTCGCCACCTCAAGCGAGGCCCTTCCATTTAGTGCGCGCTCTATCGATTTGCTCGTCCTTCCGCACACGCTGGATTTTTCAACTGAACCCCATATGGTTCTGCGCGAGGCGGGCTCGATTCTGGCGGCAGAGGGGATCCTCGTCGTTTGTGGTTTTAATCAATGGAGCCTGTGGGGTCTGAGGCGAGCCGTAACGCCTCGCCCAAGGCCCCCGCCCTGGAGCGGAGATTTCCTGTCTCCTGCAAGGGTCCAGGACTGGATGCGCCTACTGGGTTTGGAAATACTAGGTGGTAAAATGATGTTCTATCAGCCTCCCGTTAGTGCAACAGGCCTGCTTCGGAAAACCGACTTTCTCGAAAAGACAGGCGATCGCTGGTGGCCGCTTTTCGGTGGAATCTACTTGCTGGTCGCCCGTAAAAATCGATTGGGACTCACCGGCACCAAGTTAAGAATGTCGAGGCATCGGCCGTTCGGCATCGATGCGATGGCACCTACCATTCCTCGTCAAACCAAGATAGGAGGGAAAAGTTTGTGAAAATGGAAACCGCAGCCCAAGGAGAAGTTCGCATTTATACCGACGGCGCCTGTCGCGGAAACCCGGGAATTGGGGGTTGGGGCGTACTTATTATTGGCGAATCCTCGCAAACAGAGCTTTTAGGGGCTGAACCGGCCACAACCAATAACCGTATGGAACTTAAGGCGGCGATCGAGGGCCTTGAAGCGGTAGGGGCTAGCCAACCGGTTGCGGTCTATACAGACTCACAGTATGTTCGTAATGGCATCACCGACTGGATGACGACCTGGAAGCGAAATGGCTGGCGTACAGCCGCGCGCAAAGCGGTCAAAAATCGGGACTTATGGGAGGCATTAGATAATGCAAGGCAGGCTCGGTCAGTTAGCTGGCACTGGGTCCGGGGTCATAGTGGACACCCCCAAAACGAACGTGCTGATGCTCTGGCGAATCTGGCGATCG
>JAAZYQ010000091.1:250-8074 GCA_014239575.1 Gammaproteobacteria bacterium | reverse complement strand
GTGATACCACACTCAAACAAGATTCTGACGCAATGATTTGTTCTTATGAATGCACTTACTGCGTAACGTGTGCGAACGAACACAATCTTCAATGTAAAAACTGTGCTGGTGAATTGGTGACACGACCAAAGCGCAAAGGGAATTCTTAACCCTTTTATTCATCCCAACCACCTCACCAAATAGCCCACCCTTAAATACGTATCACGTATCAGCATTTTGGATAACCCTGATGTGGGCTGATTGTCCCAAATTGACATCGAATTTGTTCCCGAGTACTGTTGTAATACACTAAAAAAATAAGGAGGATGCTATGACATCTTTGAAAACGTCGATTTTCACTGCAACTACATTATTTGCAATAAGCAACTTTGCAGCAGCGGGAACAGTAGTTCCAGCTGCTGGGTATGGCCTTAATACCACAACCTCTTCAACAGCGACACCGCTAGCGGATGGCTCCACGTTGATACAGCAGACGACTCAGGGGTTTTGGATTGAGACTACAACCGAATCAAACTTTCCTTCTGAGAAAGTAGCCGATTGCAATGCGACTATGCTGTTGTCAGCAGAAGGGGCGCCTATAGCTTATAGATCAGTTTGTACGGCCACTGACGTTGACGGAGATCTTTTTGTAGGAACAATTGGTGCAACGAAACCTGATTTTAGTGACTGCGCTTGGACCATGCATGGTGGAACCGGTAAATATGCTGGTGTCACAGGTGGTGGAGCATGTATGTCCGGTGGACCTATCACTAAAGATGGTAACAGCTCGAAAAGCACATGGACGGGTGAATGGGTGCTTCCATAACACGCTGAGGGTAACGCAACATAAGAGCCCCGCTTCTGGCGGGGCTCTTATTTTCCCGATCTCTTACCAATCCTCCGCCTTTGAATGCGTATAGCAGATCTGCAGACCTGCCAGTCTGCGTGTATGACAGATAAGCTAGATGTACAACAACCCGATAGGGTCAGGGAAAGCCCCGCTCGGTGTATGACTTTGCCGGGCGTGTCCCGCGCCGCGTGGTACCAGTGTTAGGGTAGCCGATATAAGCCCTCAGGACTTTCAATGATGAATAATGAATCCAAAACACATGTCTATGACATCCTCGCCAGTGTCTTCATGCGCGAGGGCATAAGCACCTGTTTCGCGCTGCTGGGCGACGCTAATATGAACTGGGCCGCACGCCTGTCTGAGCAGGGTTGTCGGATGATTTATGTCAGGCATGAGCACTGCGCGGTAGCCGCGGCAATGGCCTATGCACGTAAAACCGGGGAGGTCGGAATCGCAACCGTCACTTGCGGACCCGGTGTGACGCAATTGATGACGGCACTCCCCGCGGCGGTGCGTGCTCACCTGCCGGTTGTGGTATTCGCTGGGGAGGCTCCGCTGAAAAGTGGTTGGTACAACCAGGGTATCGACCAGGCGCCGCTTGTTACCGCGACCGGTGCCGCCTATCACAGCCTGCACCTGCCGGAGCTGATGCCTGTTGCAGTGCGTGATGCATTCGTGCAGGCGCGGCGCGAACGGCGCCCCGTAGTGATTGGGATTCCGTTTGATTTGCAGAACCGAAACTGGGATGGACCTGCGAATTTACCCAGCCCTTCTGGTGAGCTATTACCACGCCCCGCGCCGCTTCCCGCGCATCCCGATGATCTGGCCAGGGCAGCGCGACTGGTCGGCGCAGCCGATCGGGTGGTGGTTCTGGCCGGTATGGGCGCGGTCGAAGCCGATGCGGGAGGCGCCTGCCGTGAGTTGGCCGCTAAAACTGGTGGGTTACTGGCGACAACGCTGCCTGCCAGGGGGTTGTTTCACGATGACCCCTTTTGCGTCGGCATCTCGGGAAGCTTTACAACCGAGGCCGGGCTTGAATACCTGGCCGATGCCGATTTGATTGTTGCCGTGGGTTGTTCGCTGGCCTTGCATGCGGGCGGTGGTGGGCAGCTCTGGCCTAAGGCGGAGACGCTACATGTCGATCTAGAGCCTGTCGCAGTCAACCAGGGGCAAGAAACCGCCGGTTATCACTTACGTGCCGATGCACAGTTGGCGGCGGCGGCGTTAACGGCTGCGTTGCCAGCGCGGACGCAAACCTGGCGTAGCGATGCCATAGCCGATCGCATCCGCAACACCAGGGCAGACAATTTTACCTATGAGATCGAACCCGGACTTTTAGACCCGCGCGACGTGGTCGAGGCATTGGAAGCCGCTTTGCCCAACGACTGGGAAATGGTGAACTCATCAGGCCACTGCGCACATTTCTTTGCGCAGATGCCTTCTCGTCCCCAGGGTAAGTTTCTGACCATCCGCGAGTTCGGCGCCATCGGCAACGGAACCTCTTTCGCCATGGGGGTAGCGGCCGCGCGTCCGCAGCGAACCGTTGTTCTGTTCGATGGGGACGGCAGCCTACTCATGCATGTGCAGGAACTGGAAACGATGAAGCGTCACGGGATGAATATCCTGATCGTCGTGATGAACGATGGCGGATATGGCTCGGAGGTGCATAAATTGCGCTCACAAGGTTTTCCTCTCGATGGCGCAGTGTTTGGGCACAGTGATCTCGCAGCGCTCGCTCGCGGGTTCGGGGTCGATGGAAAGAATGTCACCGATCTTGCCGATATCCCAAAACTGGTCGCGGCATTTGCTGACAGTGGCACCTTAGCCGTGTGGGATTTTCACGTGTCTGACCAGGTGCTATCCCCAATCATGCGCCGCACCCATCCGCCAAGAAGTGCACAGGCCTGAGCCAGGCAAAGAGCTGTTATGAAGTCGCCTGCCTTTATCTCATGCCTTTAACGCTCGGCGGCCAGGAGCGCTCAGCCCCAGACTTCCTCTGCAACCTCGCGGATCAGGGAAAACTTTGCACGCTCATCGTCCACGGTGACCAGATTGCCGATCGCGTTTGAGGAAAACCCGCACTGCGGTGACAGCGCCAGCTGATCGAGGTCGATGTATTGCGCGGCTTCATCGATCCGCCGTTTCAGTTCGTCTTTGCTTTCCAGCTCACCCCGTTTAGTTGTCACCAGGCCGAGCACGATCATTTTCTTGCCCTTGGGAACAAAGCGTAGCGGTTCAAAGCCACCTGAACGCTCGTCGTCGTATTCCAGGAAAAACCCGTCGACTTCAGTCAGGTTGAACAGGCTGTCCGCCACTGGCTCATAACCACCCGATGCAAACCACTGACTCTTCGCGTTACCGCGACACATATGGACACAAACTGCCATATTGTCAGGCCGATCCTTGATCGATTCATTGATCAGGTGTGCGTAGGTGGATGGCAGTTCGTTGGGGTCTTCGCCAAGTTGACGCGCGTTCTCCCGCATCTTGGGATCACACAGATAGGCCAGATTGGTATCGTCGAATTGAATATAGGTGCACCCCGCGTCCGCAAGATCGGCCAACTCCTCACGATAGAGTTGGGCCAGGTCGGCAAAGAATTCTTCCATTTCTGGATAAGCTTCCTTGTCAATGGCATCTCGACCGCCTCGGAAATGGGTCATGGTCGGTGAAGGGATAGTGAGTTTGACTGGCAGGTCAGTCAGTGATCGGGTATAGCGGTAGTTGGCTATCTCAATACCACCATCGGGTCGATCAATCTTGCCATTGATGTAGGGGATGTAGGGCATCTGCTTGTTTATGCCAGCGGTGTGGTCTTCACCCAACTTGATGGCTTTTTGAAGATCCCAGCTTGAAGATACATTCTTAATCTTGCCGATAAAGTCGACGTGGAAGCTTTCGCGGCGAAATTCGCCGTCAGTTACGGCTTTGAGGCCGCATTCCTCCTGCAACTTTACGACCTCCTTGATGCACGCATCCTCGTGCACGCGTAATTCTTCCAGTGTGATTTCACCCGCAGTCCATTGATCTCTGCAAGCCAGCAGCGAATCTGGGCGCAGCAGTGATCCAACATGATCGTAGCGAAAAGGGGGAGCGGTTCTTACAGTCATTGTTCTCTCAATTGAAGGCGTGGTGGATGTAGCGAATAGTAACTCAAATAATTCTCATATAGACCGTACAGCATCGCCCGATTCATCGCTACCTCGAAGGCAGTCCCGGTCGAAAACACCTTGATACTGAAGCTTTGGTTATCGGGTGAAAGCATTATGCATCGTCGTTTATTCCCCTATCGGGAGTTATATCTATATCATTACCAACAATACAAGACCCCATGGTTTTTTGACAGGCAGGTTCAGCGAAACTTTAGCTTTGTCTGCTCTGATCCGGGGTAGCAAATTTTCCAAGTCGGATTTCAAATCACCGGACATCAAATCACCGGACAAAAGAGATAAGATATTTTTTTACGAAATGAACCCAAGAACTAAAGCTTGATGAGTATGGTGTCAGTAGCGGCGAAAGATTGGTTTGAGATCTGTCATAGTTCTGATGGCGTTTCACTCCTTCGAGAGAAATACGTCGCACACTGGTTGCGATGCAATATCTGGTTTATCCAGGGTCGGGATAGAAATCTCGTGATCGATTCAGGGATGGGTCTGTCGCCTCTGACTCCGATGCTTTTGGATTTGTCAGAATTACCGGTGACCGCGGTGATGACCCATTGCCATTTTGATCATATGGGCGGTGCCCATGAATTTGAGCGCCGGCTGGGGCACCGGGCCTGTCGCGATGTCTATCATGATCCTATGCCCTCGTTCGACCAGGCCAGTGGGCCAGCATTTGTGCGTGCAGAAACTTTTAGCGCTTTGCCACACGCCGGGTTTTCTTTTGAATCGTATAGGGTCAGACCTGCACCGCTCACCGGCTACCTGGATGAAGGAGATATTGTTGATTTGGGTAATCGGGCTTTCCAGGTCTTTTATCTTCCCGGCCATTCGCCAGATTCGATCGCCCTTTACGAAAAAGAGAGCGGCCTCCTTTTCAGTGGGGATACCCTATATGATGGCGATCTCTTTGATACCGTTTATCATTCAAACAGGCAAGATTACCGCGAAAGCCTGCAAAGGCTAAAAGCGTTACCCATCAGTACCGTGCACGGCGGTCATTTTGACTCTTTTGGAAAGCAAAGAATGCACGAGATTATCGAGCGCTATCTGGTGGGAGAAGGGCGGCTCGTTGATCCTTTTGCCTGGGTTGACGAGCAGCTCTAATCGCACAAGCCAGTTTATCTGCGTAGCCAGGAGCATGCCCACAAACGGCTAGTGCCTGCCCTTTTCGGTACGACTCACTGCGTCAATAGATGATGGCGAATGAATGTGGCCGTACGCATCATCGCATCTTTTGCCGCCAGGTCATCGGCGAATACCCGCACATTGGGTGGCCTGAAATCAAAGCCCCGGCCAACCCCGGGATAGACAATCACCCGGAAATCCCGCCCTTCGCGTGCCATGAACTTGGCAACCTCCAGAATCGGCCGATAGCGTTGGTATTGTTCGTGTTCACCAAAAAATATCAGAGCCGGTACCATCAGTTTTTCGACAAGCGGCTCGTACCCATAAACCTGCGCAGGTTCTGGAAGGTTTGGGTCCTGAAAGTGGGGGTAATAGGATACGTAACAGGCAACCCCCTTTTCCTGCATGTTCTCGTTCACCAGGGCTTTTAAGGTCATATAGCCGCCTCGGGTGTGGGACACAACACAGACACGATCCCCTGCCAGGCCCGAAAGGCCCATGAGGAATTCAATACCCTTGGCAACGTCTTTCTCCACGGTGTAATCGTGCTCGATTGGGTAGGTGTTCATAAAGCGCCCACCCCAGATATCCGGTGCGACCACGACGAAGCCTCGTGCTGCAAGCCTCCTGGGGTGCAGTGCAGTTAAATCATCCAGGCCGCGTCGACCATGCTGGAACAAAACGCCAGGATAAGGCCCAGGCCCAGCAGGCCGATAGATGGTAACGGGGATCTCATCGGCACCACTTTTATAGGAAGCCTCCTCCACTACGACCTGATGGTTGTGGGGTACTGGTAACAAGCCATGCTCCCACCAATCATCGTCCCACCACCATTTGTCCTGATCCTGGGGATAGGTGTGCTGAACCCACATTTCGTGAGTCGCAACAGCATTTGCACTGACGCCTAACAATAGTAAAAGAGTCAACGTAAGTCTTCGAGTACCTGACCTGAGCATGGTAGAGCCATTAGGGGCGTGTAGAAAACGTAGCAGCAACCATACAGGATTTTCCAGCACGACAGTAATTCAGAAAATCGGGCTGCCTATAGAGGTTAGCGCATAACCGGTGAAACGACGCCTATGGCGAAGAGCCTGCTTTGCTGTAATCAGATAGAGGGTGTAGCTGACTGGACAGATGCCCAGGCGGGTCACCTGGCCTTGATCCGTTTACCTGAACTGAGGGGCCGATCTAGTGATGAGGTTGGGCTGACTGATATTGCCAATCCTTACAACAAGAAAGCAAGTGTTCGCTTTTTAGGCATAAACCTGTAACCCGACCTTCGGTGTTTACGTCTGATCTGAGAAAGAGTACGCAGTTTTGAACGAAACCGAAGTAAATCAAGATTTATCGCTGGTCAATGATTATCTTGAGCATTGGAATACACCGCCTTACCGGCGCCATGGATTCCACCATCTGCATCAGTTGCGGCTGCACGGCTTGGCCAGCAATCGCAGTATCTCGAGATACAACCAGATCAGCGGTTGGCGCGCAAGGCGTACCACACGCCAAAGAGGATCACGCCCGAGGTGACGATGAATACCGCCCCGAAGTGTTCGCCCAGCAGGATAGCGGCGAGAATCACGCCGGAGACGGGCTGCAGAAACTGCAGCAGGGCAATGCGGGCGATACCGCCCTGCCCGAGTGACCAGTACCACAGGACATAACCGACAATGGTGACGCCGATGGCGAGGTAGGCGATAGCCACCCAGATTTCGGCCGGCACCGCCATCGGCTGTGTTCCCGGGTCGATGATAAACAGCATCGGCAGCAGCACCAGCGCATAAAGGCCTACGCCGTAAAAGGTGGTTCCCATCGCGGGATAGCCATCGCGTTCGAGCCGCCCGCCCGCAACATAGCCCAGTGAGGCAAAAAGATTTGAGGCCAGCACCAGCAGGTCTCCGCCGATGCTGGCTCCGGTGGCGCTGTCGAGGCTCTGACCGAAAATCAGCAGGGCTTCACCGGCCATCGCGATGGTGCAACCGATCCACCAGGCCCGGGCAGGCCGCTTTTTGTCCCAGGTCATAGCAATCAGCCCTGTGAAGACCGGCAGGCCCGCGAGGATCAATGACGCGTGGTTGGCTGAGGTGTGCACAATGCCCAGCGTGAAGAGAACGGGAAAGGCCACGAATCCGCAGAACCCGGACAGCACCAGCAGGCGCCGCTGCGATGTATTCGCGGGCAGGGAAATCCGAAACAGCATAGCCAGCGGCAGGGCAACCAGTCCGCCGATCACCGTGCGCAGGATGGCCACCATCATCGGCGAGAGACTGGATACCGCGATTTTGGCGGCGACCGGAGAGGCGCCCCACAGCACCACCGCAACGAGTGCCGCAGCGAGGACTTTCATGACGGGCTAATCAGTGCTTGCGCCAGCGGATTTTGTCCGAGCGATCGCGTTGTGTCTTGCCGGCACGAAAACGTCCGAAAAAGAAAAAGGCGCCAAGTCCGATGACAATCAGGCCGCCAAATATGATCTCGTTCCAGCCCATCAGTTGCGGCTGCGCAGCTTGGCCAGCAATCGCAGTATCTCCAGATACAACCAGATCAGGGTCACCATCAAGCTGAAGGCGCCATACCACTCGAGGTATTTGGGTGCGCCCTGTGCGGCAGCTTCCTCTATGAAGTCAAAATCCAGCACCAGACTAAGTGCAGCGATGGCCACCACAAAAAGACTGAAGCCGATACCAAATAGACCGTTACTGTGAA
>JAAZYQ010000091.1:0-240 GCA_014239575.1 Gammaproteobacteria bacterium | reverse complement strand
AATGAAGCCGATACTGGAGCCGAAAAAACCCATAACAAAACTGACCAGATATAAAACGGCGATTCCGCCGGTGGCGGCGACGATCATCAGCCGGAAGTTTTCGGTCGGTTTGATCAGACCACTCTTGTAGGCAAGCAGCAATATCCCCAGCGTGCCAAAGGTCAGGCCCATGGCCTGGATCACGATGCCAGGATACTGCGCTTCGAATATTGCCGAAATCCCACCCAGAGCGAGACCTTC
>JAAZYQ010000090.1 GCA_014239575.1 Gammaproteobacteria bacterium | reverse complement strand
TCCTGCGGTTCCCCAAGATACAGCCGCATCTCAGCGTTTTTACCAATAATGTAGGAGTCACTGGGACAGAGCTCTTCCGCCCGGTCGTGATGATGACGCGCAAGATCAAAGTCTCGTAGATTTAAAGAGATCGACCCCATGATTCGGTTGGCTTCGTGGTCATCCGGATCAAGTTCCAGTGCGCGGCTCGCTGAGGCACGACAGATGTCAAACCAGTCCTTCGGATAGGCCTCCGGCTGCCATCCCGCACAATTCGCTAAAGAGCATGCCTTCCAGGCATACGCGCGGGCATAAGTGGGATCAGTCTCTATAGCCTTTTCAAAGAGCGCGAGCGCCTTGGGCGCTTCGGAGCGGGTGAGATTACTGCGCCGATGATATTCAAGCCCTTGCAGCACCATATCGTAGGCAGAAAGATTCTCCGGGCGGGCATTGCTGACGCGTTTAGTCTCACTAACCTCTACCCTTCCCGCAATGGTTGCCACGATCGTTTCGATAATCTCATCCTGCGTATCGAAAATCTCATCAATGGTCGTGTCAAATTTCTCGGACCAGACCGTCGACTCATTCTGGACGTTAGTGAGACTGGTTGTGATACGCATCTTGTTACCGAGTTTTCGTACGCTGCCGTCCAGGATATAGCGAACTCCAAGATCCCGACCGATCTCCTTAGGGCCCATCTGTTTGTCCCGGTAGGAAAAACTGGCGTTGCCCGAAACCACCGTGAGGCTTCGAAAACGAGACAACGATGCGATCAAATCCTCAGAGAAGCCTTCACAAAGATACGCCTGCTCCTCGTCCTTGCTGAGATTTTTGAAGAGCATGACCGCAAGCGAGCCAGATTCGGCTTCGTTTACCGCGACCTGGGGCGTCTCGGCCTGCTGCAGATATCGGACGCCGCCTTGGCCCTTGATGACAAAGTAGGCCTGCACTGGCTTTTCTATGTTTTTCAGTTCAAGCCTACCGGCATCTTCAAAAGACACCATGATCTTTTGGCCGATCATGTCGAATACAGTCTTGGAGACACATATACCTGCCGGTTGGGCTTCAGCCTCCAGCCGTGCCGCGATGTTGACGGCGTCCCCAAAGAGGTTGTCTTCGGTCACCATCACGTCGCCGAGATTAATCCCCACCCGAAACACCATCTGCCTGTCCTCGGGTATGTCCTCGTTGAGTGAGGCCATTCGCTCCTGCATCTCCACCGCGCAACGCGTTGCATTCACCGGACTTGAGAATTCTGCAATGATGCTGTCGCCGGCTGAACCGAAAATTTTTCCGCCGTGCTCAGCCACCACACCATCAATGACCTGCCGTCGCCGACTTAAATCGCGCAGGGTAGGCTCTTCATTGGCCGCCATCATCTTGCTGAATCCGACCACGTCTGAGGCCAGAATTGTGCTCAGCTTCCGTTCCACAGATTGCTCTCCTTATGCTCTACTCCAGGCCGTCTGGCCTTCGAGCTGTAACGCGATTATATGACCCTTGATTTACCTGGCTTCAATCCGTTAATCCTCTGTCCTGGACAACGTAACGGGGTTACCATGGGGTGTGTTGAGGTAGGCATTTCTCCACGCGTTAACCCGGTTTTGAATGTCATCTGAGTACACGATGGTTTTGCTCGTCAGAATGCGTTCCAGCGTAATTACCCACATCCGGTAGTAGGAGTCACCAGGGTCGGCTTCTTCTTTTTTGCTGTCAATGCTGTCGTTTTCCCCGTTGTCACGGGCCGCCGCAATTTCTGCAGACAGCGTCTCGGTCCACTCGCCCCACGAAAAGCACCCTCGCTGGTGAAGTCCGACGACCAACGCGAAGATCTGTGCCTGCCACGGGTTAGCAAACACCGGTTCATTCCGATCACCGGACAAGGCGCTCGCGGGCGGGCAAGAACCAGCGCTCACGCGCTTTCCAAGTGGGGCTCCCACAGATCTACCCGAACTGCGAACGTCGCACTGGCCTGATGGTTTTCACCCCAAATTTCCCAAGACGAAAATCGAATACTGTAGAGGTGTTCCGCCTCGCGATATCCGAGCGCGTTTCGATCAGCAAAAACATGAGCGCCATGGTGGCGCTCGATCTCGCCAATCTTGCCCCGAACATATCCAGGCACCCGAGTATGGCCCGGCGTCACTTCCTCGCGGACTCTCACCTTGTCACCCAGCGAAAACTCAGGATGTTTTTCGGTTTCCATCTCAACGGATCCACTGCGCAAAAGAATCTCTCCGACATCCTTGGCCTGCAAGGCGGATAAACCTGAATCAGTCGCATCGGAATCCAGTTTGCCGGTCTTAAGTTCCTGTTTCGAGATAAAGCCTTTTTCCAGCAAAAGTGTTTTCAGCCCTACCCACCAGTTCTCGTAGTAACTGTGACGCAAATAATCCTCGGGTGTCTGGCGTTCTCGGGCATGGCGGGATTGGTCCAGGTTCCATCGGCCGAGAAATCCCACGGCAAGCGTTAAAGCGAAAACCCGTTTCTCCCAGTGCGCATGAAAGACCGGTTCAGAAGACTCAAGCTCCGGCGATATAGGGCCAAGGCCTTCCAGTCCACCAAGATCGTGGCTATCCCTCACGATGAGACCGCCGTATCGTTATCATCATTGTCGACGCAAACCTCTTCTACCCCGATCATGCTGTTACGGGTAACGATCTCGGCCAACTTATCCTCTGGCCACCCTTTCGATTCCGCGGGCTGTCGCGGAAGAACGAGATAGCGCATCTCGGCCGTGGAGTCCCAAACCTGGATGTCGACGCCGTCATCAAGGTGGGTGCCAAACTCCGCCAGCACGCCACGGGGGTCACTGACCGCCCGAGCCCGGTACGGAGCTGACTTGTACCAGACCGGTGGCAGGCCCAGCACCGGCCAGGGGTAGCACGAGCAAAGCGTGCAGACAACAAGGTTGTGGATCTTGGTTGTATTTTCGACGACCCGCATGTGTTCGCCCTGGCGTCCCGTGAACCCCAGCGACGCAATCGCGGCATTCGCATCCTTGAGCAACCACTCTTTGAACTCGGTCTGAGTCCAGGCTTTTGCGACGACCTGCGCCCCATTGCGTGGACCCACTTTGTGCTCATAGGTCTCGATCAGGGCATCCAGCGCCTCTTCGGACACCAGGCCTTTCTCCACAAGCAACGACTCCAGCGCCTTTACTTTTAGCGCGAGATCGCTGGGCGGTTCGGTATGGTCGTGGGAGTGATGATCGTCTGACATGATCGCCAGTTTACCGTGACTGCTTGATTCCTCTCAATCCCAGATTCGCTCCTCCGAAATAATCTGGCGAAGCACGACGCGAACCCTAAATCGAGTCAGGAACAGGCTAGCGACGGACCAATAACATGATGGGGCGCTTGCCCGAATCGTCCAAACCCACTTCGAATACATCGAAATGCTTTTGTGCGGCAGAAAGAAATCCATCACGGGTGTAATCGTGATCGGGTATTGGATTTGCCAACTTTTGGATTTCAAGTGGGCAATCTGGTATTTCAAGTGGATTCATAAAAACGAGATAGCGTGAGCACACCCTGGCAAGTGCGGTCATGATCGAATCATGATCACCCATCGACTTGTTGGCTCGTTTGCTTCCCCAATAAATGTAGTGATAAGTGCTGATCACCTGGACCAGATCGAACGGTCCACCGTACGCGCTTGGATTCGCGGCAACATCTTCGATTGAGGCATTTTGAATTTGCACGTTGTTGAGCGCCAACGCCTTGGCCGCACGCTGAGACACATCAATAAAATGCGGGAAAAGATCGATGCCGACCGCACGCTCGCACTCGGGCCGCTGCGCAATACGAAATAGGAAATAGCCCTTGCAGCATCCCACATCCAAGAAGCTGTGGATGTGCAGCGGATATAACGGCGACACCATTCGCCAACGGCGGGACACCTTACCCTGGGCAATTATCTGGCCGTTGCGGATCTGGTACGTGTGATTGGTTGGATAACCGAGAAGATCGTCGTTTAGGATTTTGTTTGGATGGCGATCCGATCCCCTCAGTCGATCAATCCATTGACGCCACTGATACCGCAATCGGGTTTTCAGGTGCGGGCGCACTAGGGCGCCTTCGGGTCGTGATTGCATCCGCCTATCCACTTACGAATCTCTCATCCTCTGATGGAATGGCGAACCGTTGGCGATTGATGCTGACCTGAGCCCGATCGACGTCGCTTTCTATTGTCACGCGATTCAATTTCCGTCATGTTTAGACTCTCTAATACTCAATACTGACGTCTCGATTAGTTGAACTATCGAAGACGGGCGCGCCATCGTTGCTTTTGCACTTGCAACGACTCTTCACTACCGTCGTGCCAGGAGTCCATCCACTTATCGATGGGCAAGAACGTGTTGCCATAATTGAGATTAAAGTACTGGTGATGCAACTGATGATACCAGTCTCCGGTATTCACCTTTAGTTTCCGTCCAAGCTTGAGATATTCGAACCCCGAGTGAGATACAGTTGGATTCAGTGCCTGGTACATCCCTGTCACGAGGATGACAATCGGGTGAACTGGAACGAACCACCACAGAACAAACGGGGAAAAGTACAGCAGGTGCTCGATTGGGTGCATGGATATTCCACTCCATGGCCCAATATCAACGTTTCGATGGTGCAAGCTATGCACACTCCGATACATCGGGCGCCAGTGCAAAAACCTATGACCCGCGTAAAAATTGGCTGTCGACCAGAAAAACAGGATATAGATTGACGCAACAAGCCACCAGGAGTTGTCAACGATTGGCAGGTGTCCGGAAGCGTAAATCCAATAGCTGATTGCCTCGAAACCGGTCCATACCGTGACCCCCGAAACAATACTCCAAAACATGTTGTCTTTAACCTGATCACCCCACAAGAACGCCTTGGGGTCGGCCGCCAGAGCATTTCGGTTCATTCGATATTGCCGACCCTGCTTGTTTTGTCTGTGCAGCCACCAGTGCAGGCTGCCCGCGAAGAAAAGGAGAAGCGCGCAATTACGTAGCCATAGGAGCGCAATCCAACCCGGCGCGAACACGGTCATTGTTTCGAGCGATGGCGTCAGGAACCACCATATTGGAAACGCCATCGCCAGATATATGAACCCCAAGGGGAACAGGATGTCGAAGAACAGATAACGTAGCGCCGGCGCCACACGAAACGGCCGGGAGTAAAGTGGCGGGAGTACTATATTGTCCGGCTCATAGTCTCCCGTTAAAGGATGTTTTGCTCTTGATTGCATATCTCATCTAAAGCTCAAAAACGCTTTTTCCAGTAGCTTGCTAGCCGAACAATGCATAGGCCTCCTTGGCCTCGCTAAGGACGAAGCGATGCGTGAATATCTGATCGAGATCAATGCCACGATCGGCAATATATTGGGCGCATTCAGCTTGTTCAAATGACCGGAACGTCCAGGATCCCATGATCGTGATCGATCAAAAAATCAGTGCGAGTCGCTTCTTAGTCCACTTGATAGGTGGAGCATCCAGTCCACAACGAAGTTCACCGCCACAGTAAGACCGGCAATGGCGATCGCCGGCAGCAAAGGTGTAATGTCGTTGTAGTTGATCAATGTGGCCGTTTCCCGAACCATCGACCCCCAATCTGCCAGGGGTGGCTGAATCCCTAATCCAAGGAAACTGAGTGCTGCAATAAAAAGAAAGACGAAACAAAAGCGCAACCCAAACTCTGCCAACAGCGGTGCTGTGATGTTTGGCAACACCTCTTTACGAATTATCCATCCCATCCCTTCGCCTCGCAGCCGCGCTGCTTCAACAAATTCCATAACCACCACATTCATCGCAGCAGAGCGGGCAATACGAAATACTCGGGTACTATCCAGCAGCGCAATAATCAGCACCAGTGATGGAATAGAAGTACCGAAAACGGTGAGCAGCAACAAGGCAAAGACCAGAGACGGAATCGCCATCAGTATATCCACGAGGCGGCCTATCAGCATATCGTAAGCCCCGCCCAGTATGGCTGCCAGCATGCCCAACGTACCTCCCACAAAAAACGCAATCGCTACTGTGAGGAATGCTATGCCGATGGTGTTTCTTGCTCCATAGATCAGCCGAGTGAGCATGTCGCGGCCGATGTTGTCAGTACCGAAAACAAACTTATCCGACCACAGTTCATATGACGATCCAACAATTGCAGTCTCCCCGTAAGGGGCAAGCAGCGGCGCAAACAATGCAACAAAGGCATAAGCCAGGATTGCGAGAACGCCGACCTTGGCACTGAGGGGGGCTGTCCAGAGCAGTTTCAGCATCGTTGGATACGTCTATCGCGGGTGCAGCAACCGGGGGTTGGAAACAATCGACACAATATCTGCTAGCAAGTTGAGCAAAATATAGACCGCCGCAAAGATGATAGCGCAGGCCTGAACTACGGGCAGATCGCGCTTGGCGACGCTGTCCACCAACAGTTGCCCGAGGCCCGGGTAGACAAAAACGACCTCCACCACCACGACCCCCACCACCAGATAAGCCAGATTAAGGGCGATCACGTTCACGATCGGCCCCCAGGCATTAGGCAGTGCATGATAAACAATCACCCGAAACGCCCGTGTGCCCTTTAGGTGCGCCATCTCGATGTATGGACTTGAGAGCAGATTGATAATTGCCGCGCGTGTCATCCGCAGCATATGCGCGAGCACTACCAAGGTAAGAGTCAGCGCCGGGAGAATCGTTCGAAACAACTGATCCCCAAACGCGAGGTTGGTACTTACATTAGAAATACCGGGGAATATCCCCGCTTTCACAGAAAGAAACAGAATCAGGATATAAGCAACAAAGAACTCAGGAAACGAGATAGAGGTCAGCGTCGTCAGGTTAACAATCCGGTCGAAAATACTGTTTCGATACAACGCTGCCAGCAAACCCAAAAGCAGCGCCAACGGCACAGCAAACGCCGCCGCCAAGCCGCCTAAGAACAACGTATTGGAAAGGCGGGTTCCGACAAACTCGGAGATATCTCTCTTACTTGCAAGAGACTGGCCGAGATCACCCGTGAAAATTCCGCCAAGCCATTCGAAGTAACGAATATGTGCGGGCCGATCCAGCCCGATCTCTTTTCTAAACGCGGCAACGGTCTCAGGGGTTGCAGACTGCCCTAGCATCGCCTGGGTGATATCGCCCGGCAGCAATTCCACCACAAAAGCAATAATCAGCGACACAGCAAACAGTGTCAGTAACCCCAACCCTAAGCGCTGGAGGATAATTCTTGCTAGTGATGACACTTGACCGCCCTGAAGGATCTCAAATTGGGCCTTGCAACGAGCCTCATACCCAAAAACCCTGGCGAGGCATCGGCCCTGCCAGGGTTGATTGGGCTATTAACCAGTGACTCTAATCAGGCAAACCACCAGCGTTCAGCCGCTTTACAGCCATCTAACTCCCAGTTACCGCCGATCACATCAGGATGGCGAACCTTGTCGTTGATTGCAAAGATGTCCTGCAGGAAGAGCGGCAGCACGGTAGCACCGTCATTATGGACAATCTGTTGCATCTCTACATAGATCGCCCGCCGTTTGGTGGGGTCAGTTTCTACTCGCCCCTTCAGAAGCAGATCATCGAACTGGGCGTTTTTCCAGTAGGTGTCATTCCAGGCAGCTTCTCCCCAGTACACAGTAGAGAACATCATATTCTCCGTGGGACGACCTGACCAGTAACACGCCGAAAACGGCTTTTTCATCCAGACGTTCGACCAGTAACCATCATCCGGCTCCCGAACCACCTCAACATTGATACCTGCCGGTCGCGCGGTCTCGGCCATCATCTGGCCGGCATCAATTGAGCCACCGAAACCAGTCTCTGCCGCGTGAAACTTGACATTGAGGCTGTCAAAGCCCGCTTTCTTCAGGTGATACTTGGCCTTGTCCGGATCGTAGCCACGCTGTGGCAGTTCATCAGTGGTAGCGCGATAAACATTAGCCGGACCAATGGGGTTATCGTTACCCAACTCGCCATATCCGCGTGCGACCACCTGGAGCCACTGCTCCCGGTCGATGATGTACTTCATGGCTGTCCGGACGTCGTTATTATCAAACGGCGCCACGTTGGTCAGCATCGGAAGCGTAACCTGCTTGTTACCTTTGGTGACATCGACCACGATACCTGGCTGACGCTTGAGCAGGTCAGCAGTCTTAGGCGCTACGTTGTTCATCGCGTCAAGCCCACCCG
>JAAZYQ010000008.1:7691-38067 GCA_014239575.1 Gammaproteobacteria bacterium | reverse complement strand
TATCCCGCACATAGGGCTGTGCCCTCCATTACTTAAATTAGTGAAACGAATTTTGACAGGCCGCGGACCGCACTTAGCAGCCCGCTCGGCCCGGCTTGTCGGTCAGGGCAGGCAGTCCAGGTAGGTCTCCATATCCCACTCGGTTGTGGTATGCATAAAGCGCTCCCACTCGTCGCGTTTGTAATGTTCAAATACCTTGTACATTTCACCTGGCATGGATGATTTAATGACTTCGTCATTCGCCAATTCTTCCAGGGCCTCACCCAGCGACATCGGCAATTTCTTAACCTTTTTACCCGCGTCAATCGCCTCATAGATATTACGTTCTTCGGCTTCACCGGGATCGAGATCGTTGTCGATACCGTCGTCGAAAGCTTTCAGCAGCCCGGATCCCATGAGGTAAGGATTCACCATCGAATCAACTGAGCGGTACTCAAATCGGCCTGGTGCAGATACACGCAATGCACAGGTACGGTTCTGATAACCCCAATCAGCAAAGATTGGCGCCCAGAAACCGGTATCCCAGAGGCGGCGGTAGGAATTAACCGTCGAAGAACCGATCGAAGTCAGCGCACCGAGGTGTTTGATAACCCCGCCGATAGATTGCAACCCAATCGGGCCGGGCGCGCGCTCGTCAATCGATGGGTCCGGCATGAAGGTATTCTCGCCGCCGACCCGGTAGCTAAACGCCCCTTCCATACCGGGTAAGGAATCAAACCCAAGCGTATTGACCACATCTTCACCGCCGCGCCATAGCGACATATTATGGTGACAGCCTGAGGCCGACACCCCCATGAATGGTTTCGACATGAAACAGGCGATCAAGTTATCCTCGCGAGCAACCTGCGCACAGATCTGGCGATAAGTGGTCAGCCGATCCGCATTACGCAACACATCATCGTACTGGGTATTCAATTCGAGTTGTCCGGGTGCATCTTCGTGATCGCCCTGAATAATATCGAGACCCATTTGTTGGGAATACTCTATGACCTTCATGAAAGTGGGCCGAAGTTCTTCGAACTGGTCGATATGATAGCAATTGGGTTTAGTCACCCCACCGTTCGGCTTACCATCATCACCGCGCTTCAACCACATCATCTCAGGCTCAGTGCCACAGCGCATATTCAGTCCATGCTTATCCTGAAATGCATTGTGAATGCGGCGTAAATTGCCTCGACAATCCGAAGTTAATGCGCCACCCGCATTCTCGCGCTCCTCGCGATTGCGAAACAGGGTACAAAATACACGTCCGACCCGTTTGTCCCAGGGTAATTGACAAAACGTTTCGGGGTCCGGAATACCAACAAGCTCGGAGGATTCAGGGCCGTAGCCAATATAGTTGCCATGGCGGTCAACAAATAGATTTGCGGTTGACCCGTAAACCAGCTGGAAACCTTTTTCGGCGAGGCGCTCCCAATGCGCGGATGGAATCCCCTTGCCGACGATGCGTCCCGTGACCGAAACAAACTGGTAATAGATATAGTCGACACCGGTTTCCTTAATTTTTTCGCTGACCTGTTTGACCAGTTCGTCGCGTCCTGGCTGCTCTACATGGGCTTCTAAGTCGGTCATTTATGCTCTCCTCTTGTTTCAGCTTGTCAGGGTTTGTATTTAACGGCGCAGGCTCACCTGCATTCATGCTTGATCGTTTGTGGGTCAACTCCACGGGAAAGGACTGTTTGAAACCGGATGCAATTTTCCTTCCTCGTATCGCGAAAACCGAAACGGTGTCATCAACACACTGGGGTCCCCAGTGATTTCTTCCGCCACCAACTTGCCAACGCCCAGCATTTTGTAACCATGGTTGGAATCGGCAATGACATAGCAGTTCTCACAGTACACATCAAAGACTGGAAAACTATCTGGGGTAAAGGCGCCGATTCCGCCCGAGGGCTCATCTTTGTACTTCGGCGTTTGACCCTCGAAGCGTTTTTGGCAATGGGCCAGCGCTGAGCACCACATATGGGCGAACTCAGATCCGACCACAAAATCCGGAGACTGTGGCCCATAGGGGTCAACCGCGACCTTATCTGGATCAGTCGGCACCTTAAATGGCGCGGCACCGCCCTGGATGCCGTTGAAGTGGAAATCTGGCTTGTAGTAGATACCCCACATCTCGTCGGTAATCAATGAGCCATCAACATCAGAGATCAGTGGCGCGTCAGAGTCTACGTGGATAACTGGCGGCATCTGGTCATCATTAGTCCGCTGCATTTTGGGATCTACCCCCAAGGTGCCCTCTTGTAACGACCAGTAAACCCACATTGGAATATGGTCATGCATGGCACCGTCGGTACCTTTGATGCTGACCTCTCGTGGCAAATCAAGCATTTCCCAAAAACTCTTTACCCAAGGCCCAGCCGCAATAACCACATAGTCGGTTTCAATACGGCCACGGTCGGTGATAACGGCGCTGATTGCGCCACTGCCACTCGCGCGCTCAAATCCCGTCACGGTGACACCCGTCAGAATTCTGACGCCTTCGCTCTCAGCCTTACCGGCCAAACCATACATGGCCTTGGTGTTATTGGAATAGCCGCCAGGTTTCTCATGCAGCACCGAGGTAATCCCCTGAGCCTGCCAATCGTCGAACAGCCCTTTCATATATTCGGCCGACTCTTTGGCGCCATCGACAAAAACGGACTCGTAACCAATGGCTTTTTGTTGTTCTGCAATACTGGAAACGTCTTCGCGCATCACCTCTGGACTGATCTGCATATAACCCACAGGGTGGTAACTGTATGCCTCGGTGTCGCTTTCCCAGACGCTAACGCTATGGGCCATCAGTTCGCGCATGGCCGGTTGGAAGTAGTTGTTCCGAACCACGCCACAGGCAATCCCGGAGGCGCCGGCTGCGATCGATGTCTTGTCCAGGACAAGAATATCGGCACCACTGCCTTTGCCTTTACGACGCAACTCCAGCGCAAGATGATACGCTGTGCTCAGGCCATGAATGCCGGCACCGACAATTACATACTTTGTGCTTGCTGGAAATGCCATTAACGGGTTCCTCCTTACCTTATCGACTTTTAGCCGAGGCGAAGTTTGTGAGCGCCTGCGGCAGTCAGCTTTGGCGCTTTCTCCGATCTGCTATACCTTTAAACCAATACAGTACCTTTTGGAAACCAACACTTTAATGCCTCAACAGTAATTCGATTGGTGCCCCCAAGTCAAGGTATTCTGCTTAATCATTGTTTGCATTTGTAACCAAAGGCTGTCATAGTTTTAACCGAATAAGTACCTTTAGAAAATAATTGGTTCTATATCGCTATCCAACCACAAAGGGCAAAACCCAATGAGTGAACAGACACAACTGGGCAAGGAGGTGCATGACGACCTACCCCGATTACCGGAAGCCGCTTCGGTTCGCGGCTCGGCTGGTATTGCGGCTAAATTGCGTCGCGCTATAACCGCCGGGGAATACTCATTAAACGAACGTCTCCCGGCCGAGCGCGAACTCGCCGAACTGTTCCACACTTCCAGAGGGACGGTGCGTGAGGCTTTGCGGCGTCTGCAGGAGCAGGGAATAGTTGACCGCCAGATCGGTAGTGGCACATTTGTTACCTACCGGGAGTTTTCTGAGCACACCGAAATTGCCGACGTTACCAGTCCTTTGGAATTAATCGACGTACGCTTAGGAATTGAGCCGCAGATGGTTCGGCTTGCGGTAGCCAACGCAACAGCAATGGACCTCGAACATATGCGCAAAGCACTGGTCCGCGCTGAATCATCCGCCGCCGATTCTGAGGCTTTCTCCCGGGCTGATGCGGAGTTTCACCTTGCGCTCGCTGAATGCTCGCGAAACCGACTGATCATATGGCTTTACCAACTAGTCAATGAAACCCGCAGCCATGCCCAGTGGACTGCAATGAAAGAGTCCATCCTGGTTCCCGAAAGGATCGCGCAGTACAACGCGCATCACCGACATCTTTACAACATGATTGCAAACCGTAATCTCGACGCCGCTATCGATACGATCTACGAGCACCTCGACAAAGCCCGCCATGACTTGGTCGGCGTCCATAACCGCGGCAGATCAAACTAGGTTCGCGACAGAGTTTGCTCGAACTGCGCTTGATCCCATTGAGGTTTGAAGCCAAGGATTGTAATTTCAGGCGGTAACTGTGGATTAAACAGCTTGTTGTGCCAGTAGGTTGCTTGATACAGGACACTATCCTTATCGATTTCTCTGACCGAGCATTCCATCGTGAAGCGGGACCCAAACTGCTCAAAATCCAGTATGCAGGACTTTCGGGCGCGCAATGTTTTGGCCAACTGTCCACCAGCGCTAAATAGCGCTGTCATCTCATCGGAAAATTCTTGGGACTTCTGGTAGTAGGTCGCAGACAGAAACTTGACCGCAGCGCTATAACGATCAGCTGGGTCGTAGGTTTTGACAGCCATGTGCCGGAACTCAGCCGCATCGGTCGCAACATCCGCGTGCAGTAACAAGACGGTGACTGGGCGCGAATCATGAGCGTCCTTTGCAAACAACAGGTTCGGACGCATGCCGGGGGTCGGCTTACCGCCGCCAACCCGCATTGCCCGCTGGCGGAGCAGGCACTGCCATGCCAGAAATTTCTTTCTCAAGTCGTCGGCTTGGGTACTCATATGACTATCCAGTGTGCCAATCCCACCTTTATTCTGCAACCCGGTGCTCCCGTTAACGGCCAAATATTTTCATCTCCCCTATAGGCCGACCGCTCGTTAGACTAAGCCTTTTCTTCAAACCGATTCTATTCGTTTGCCCAAGCCATCGTTCTTTATTGATATCGACGGTGTCCTTTACGGCGGTAGCGCGCCCGTAGCCAAAGGACCTGGTGTGCTCAACTATCTGCGCGAGCGCGGTTTTGGGTTTCTACTGGTTACTAATACCTCGCGGATGTCTCAAAGCCAGATCCGAGACAAATTGATGGATCTCGGCTACCAGATAGATCTTAACGAGATTTTTCCGGTGTCATTGGCCGCTGTTGAATATCTTAGCAATCGTTTTGGTCAAGCCCGTTGCTTTCTGATTGGTGACCCCAGTCTTGAAATGTTCCTGACAGATTCCGGCCATAGCGTAGTGCGCCATGAGACGCCAGTTGATGCCGTCGTGATGGGACAGTGCATGTGGCCCGACTTTGGCGAAATAGACATTGCGCGCCGTCTCATAAATGATGGAGCCGAGCCAATCGCCCTGCACCGCGACCCGACCTGGCCCGATGGTAACGTCACGCGTATAGGCCTTGGATCCATGGTAGCCGCTTTAGAATTGGTAATCTCGCGATCCGTCACGTTGATCGGAAAACCGCAGCGGGCTTTTTTCGATGCTGCGCTCGCCAGAACGGGTTTTGAACGCAGTCAGACTGTGATGATTGGCGACAGCCTATCCTCCGATATCGCTGGCGGCATTAACGCTGGCCTGAAAAGCTTACTGGTTCGTACCGGCAACAGTATCTCTGACCCAATTCCACCGGGCTGCGATGGCGAACTACCCTCGATTGCGGATCTGCCTCAATGGTGTGATGCGCACCTCGACGGCTGATCACACTCACCGATGCCTTTAAGCCCACCGCCCAGGGAAACGGCGCCAATATCTACGCCGCTGCTGGTGCATTGCCAGAATCTGAGTAAAAACTTTAACGGTAAACCAGCGGTTGCCGGACTGGACCTTGATATCCCAGCCCGGATTTGCTTTGGGCTGCTGGGACCCAACGGGGCCGGCAAAACAACCACCCTTCGAATGCTGCTGGGCCAATCCCCTCGCAGCGGTGGAACGTTGGAAATCTTTGGCCAAGATATCGAATTTAACCGCCGGCAGATCCGTCAGCGGACCGGCATTGTTCCCCAGGCAGACAATCTTGATCCGGATTTCACAGTTGAAGAGAATCTACGCATGTACGGGAGCTATTTCCGACTGCCCGCTCATGAGATGGATCGACGGATACCCCAACTACTGGAGATGGTTGAATTATCTGCACGCGCCGCAGATCGTATTGATACCCTCTCGGGAGGTCTGAAACGACGCCTCACCCTGGCGCGAGCGCTGGTGAACGACCCTGAGTTCCTGGTCCTGGATGAGCCGACAACCGGCCTTGATCCTCAGGCACGGCATATGATTTGGTCTTTACTCCACCGGATGAAACGAAACGGAAAAACCATCCTTCTGACCACGCACTACATGGAGGAGGCTGAAAGACTCTGCGACCAGTTAATGATTATCGATAACGGCACACTGCTGGCGCAAGACAGTCCTACAGGCCTGATCCACAAGTACTGCGAGAGTGACGTATTAGAGATTCGGGGAGGCATCTCAAAGGAAGCGATAGGTCGGCTACCATCTTCGTGTCGTACCGAGCAGGCGGGGGAAAGCCTCTATATCTATTCCAACCACGCCAAACCCCTGCTGGAGTTGGCCCAGGGGCTACCTGATGCTGCCTGCCTGCACCGACATTCAGGTCTTGAAGATGTATTTTTATCCCTGACAGGTCGAGAACTTCGCGGGTGAAACCCAACAGCCTACCTGTACTGCGAGTCGAGGCGTTCACCATCTGGCGGCGGAATGCATTGGTATGGCGTCGATTGATGGGTGCGAGCGTGCTGCTGCATTTTGGTGAACCCCTAATCTATCTGCTAGGCCTGGGCTATGGATTGGGTCGCTTTGTCGGTGAGATGGCCGGCATGCCGTACTTTACTTTCTTGGCATCGGGCTTTATCGCCTGGTCGGCGATGAATGTCGCGAGTATGGAATCCATGTGGTCGGTGTATACCAGAATGGTGCCGCAGCAAACCTATGAAGCCATACTCGCAACCCCGGTAGAAGTAGATGATATTGTCGTTGGCGAATTACTCTGGTGTGCTACCAAAAGCCTCTTCAGTGGCAGTGCCATCCTCGTAGTTGCCGCACTACTTGGGGCAGTGAACGACTGGACTGCAGTATTTGCGCTGCCAGTCATATTCCTCACCGGGTTGTGCTTTGCCGCACCGGGACTGATTATTACCGCGCTTGCGCGGGGTTATGAGTACTTCAATTTTTATATGACCCTGGCAATGACACCCATGTTTATCCTCTGCGGGGTCTTCTATCCCATCAATACGCTACCGGCCCCAATGCAGTCTGTGGTTCAGTTTCTACCCCTGACTCATGCCGTTCAGATCATCCGGCCGATCGTGGTGGGTGAGCCCGTCACCCACCTTGGTCTACACCTGGGCGCATTGGGATTATTTGGCCTCGTGACCGCTTGGGTCGCAACCATCCTGATTCGCCGTCGGCTAATCCAATAAAAACCGGGTTAGCTCGCACCATCGTTGATAGTAACCCGTCTCAGTCTTAGAATGTCGCCAATACCTCTTGAACCCATCACTCCAATGACAGTCCACCAAACGCCAGGTCAACGCAGTTACAGCGAGACTGACCACTGGTTGATCGCAGTGCAAAACGGCTTAACCACCCTTTTTGGTCAGCCCAATGGAACCGACCGACCCGATCCGAGTGAAGATCTTGACGATGCAGAGTTGGATGAGGCAGAGCGTGACAAATCGGCCCGCCTGATGCGGGTGAACCACGTGGGTGAAGTCTGCGCCCAAGCCTTATATCAGGGTCAAGCCGCCACCACTCACAATTTGCAATTACAGCAAACGTTGGCACACGCAGCCGCTGAGGAAAACGATCACTTAATCTGGTGTGATAGACGTCTGCAAGCCCTGGGTGGAAGAAAAAGCCTACTGAATCCACTTTGGTACACCGGCGCGTTCGTCATCGGTGCTGTAGCCGGCCTCGCGGGGGACCGCTGGAGCCTTGGTTTTCTAAAAGAAACAGAGGAGCAGGTCGAGGGGCACCTCGACAGGCATCTGGGTCGACTCCCAGTAAAAGATACCTGCAGCCGAGTCGTGGTTCAACAGATGAAAGAAGATGAACGTCGACATGCCGAGACCGCCAACCGCTCGGGTGCTGCCGATCTGCCTACGCCGATCAAAAGCCTGATGCGCGGTGCAAGCCGGGTAATGACCGGTGCCGCGTACTGGATCTAGATACACCCGCCCTGTTGGCCCGCTTGAGTCTGGCTTGAAAGACTATCTGCCTATCTGTGCGCTGCTGAGCGCCCTGTCATCAGGGTGGCTCACCCCAGCCGATGCCGCGCCCGTGCAGGTATTAGATGACACTCACACACAAATTCAACTGGAGGCACCGGCCCAGCGTATCATCAGCCTGGCCCCAAACCTGACTGAGATTCTCTTCTTGATCGGCGCGGGAGACCGGGTGGTTGGCACGGTAGACCATAGCGATTACCCGCCAGCGGCACTGCAGGTGCCACGCGTCGGATCCCATAGTCGTTTCGACTTTGAAACCATCCTCCGGCTGCAGCCCGATCTGATACTGGCATGGGAGAGCGGTAATCCTGTAGCGCTGGTGACACGCCTTGAACAACTCGGACTCACCGTCTACCGAGCTGAGCCGGCGACCCTTGCCCTTATCGCCAGCACCTTGGTGCGAATCGGCAAGTTGACCGGCAATGACAAAATGGCTAATCGCCTGGCGGGCCAGTTTCTTAAAGAAGCCGAGTCAATCCGTAAAACCTTTTATGGCAAGAAACTCATAAAAGTCTTCTACCAGGTCTGGCATGACCCTCTGATAACCCTGAATGGCAATCATCTCGTCAGCCGCCTGCTTGAAGATTGCGGGGCGAGCAATGTATTCGCAGACCTGCCGGACATTGCCCCCACGGTATCCCGAGAGTCAGTTATCAGCCGTAACCCCGCGGCCATTATTGCTGGAGACGGTACCGGCGGGGCCCATCGAGCACTTGATCACTGGGCAAACTGGGACCAGGTCAATGCCGTTGCGAATGGGCATCTTTATATCGTCAATTCGGACCACCTGCACCGACACTCCCCTAGAATCCTCGAAGGAATGCGCGAGCTTTGCCAAGTCATTGATCGGGCTCGTGGGTCAGGCTAGGCCTAGTCGCGAAATACCACCCTGGCGAGAAAATTCCGACCGGGCTCGCGAAAGCCCGCAGCCGTCTGATAAGACTCGTCTAGCAGGTTGTTCGCCTCGATACGAAGCTGCCACTGATTACCCAGGGCGTATGTGATTCCGCCGTCCATCAGGGTATAACTCTGCAAAACCACTGTGTTGGCTTTGTCATCGTAGCGCTTACCATGATAGGCGGCACTCAATCCGTACTGCCACTCGCCGCTACGTCGATCAACCCGTACTTTTCCGGATTGCTTGGCGCGGCGCGCCAACTGATGGCCAGTCGCCTTATCCTTTGGGTCCATTAGAGCGATACCTACTGCGGCCTGCCAACCAGACAGTTTCCCAGACCAGTCCAATTCCAAGCCATCAATTACCGCGTGATCCAGATTCACGGGAGCATAGGTGAGCGGATCATAAGCGACCAGATCTTCAATATCGGTATTAAACCAACGAAGCGCCCATGAGCCTGGTCCTGCGTCACCACTTACCCCGACTTCATAAGAGATAGATGATTCCACCTCAAGGGTCGGGTTGCCAAAACCCGGGTAATACAGGTCGTTGAAGCTGGGCGCCTTGAACGCAGCGCCTAAACCCGCATTAAAGCGCAGCCCAGTTTCGGTTGACAGCGCATAATCGAGATTGCCGGTGACATGGTTACCAAACTGCTCGTTATCATCAAACCGCAAACCTGCCACCATATCCTGGTTGCCATAACCACCCTGCCATTGACCGAACAGGCCAAGGTTCGACCGTGAACTCACATCGTAACTGACCGATCCATCAACCGAATCATCCGCGTAATCAATTCCACCTGTCAGTAAATGAACCTCGGCGACGGGCCAATCCAGTTGCCAACTGGCCTGATGGCGAGTGGTGTTAAATTCTCCGTCTGAGACGTTATCTGCAAAGGTCTTGGAGTCATCACGACTTTGCCCGACCTGTATCGTATTGCTCCATCCACCGTCTCCATCGATCCGCCACTTGAGATTCAGCACCTGCTGCGCGTAGCTCGAGTCGTTAACCACCAGCGGACCTGCCCAGGGATTATCAAAACCGGTGTTTCCGGATGCGTACAGCAACGAAAGATCCAACTCGCCAGCCCCATCAGATGTAGGCCCATTCCATCGGGCGGTGAGCGAGGTATTGTCATACCCGTCTTTATCGCTCTGAGCGCCCACCGTGCTATCGATCCCATCGGTATCAATCGCATCGACTTGGAACCTGAAGCGACTGTCCCCAACCGGGCCCGCTATACCAGCGCCAGCGATCGCCGTGTTGTAGGTGCCATAACCTGCTCCGGCATGGACTTCGCGCCTATCACCGCCTTGGCGAGTGAAAATCTGGATTACGCCACCTAGCGCCTCGGAACCGTAAAGACTTGATCTGGGCCCGCGGACAATCTCAATGCGCTCAATCTGATTAAGGGGTAGAAACTGAAAAGCAGTCGCACCGATAGTGGCGGAAAACAATTTGATGCCATCAACGAGTGTCAGCACATGACCGGCATTGGTGCCGCGCATGAAAACGCTGGTATTTTTTCCATAGCCTCCGTTACGGGCAACCTCCAGTCCAACCTGGGACGACAGCAGTTCTCCAAGGTCTCGAGCCGCACTGGTCTCGATATCCTCACGCGAGATTACAGTAACCGGGGCCAACACCTCGTCAGCCGTCTGTGCAGTCCGCGTTGCCGTCACGATGACCGGGTCAGCGGCCTGAACTGACAGGACCGTTAAAAAAGGAACTACAACAACAGCGAGGATCCTACTAATCAAAAGGTTTTTCACTAACGACTCCTTGCGCGCCACCCGTGCACTTAATGCGAGGAAGGGACCAGCGGTGTTGCGCATAACCACAACCCGTCACCACCCCACGCGGTTTCATTGGGTCCACTACTGGTCGGTCTCCGGACTTGTGAGGGCACCTGAGTGCGGGATGGTGCGCCTTCCCACGGCTTGCGCCGCAGTGGCTTCGTGCTACATCCTGTCCTCACCTACCGTTGCGGGGGCAGTGCCGGAATTGCACAGATCGTGCGCACCGGCTTCCCGTTTACCTGCATCACGTAGATGCAGGTAACCAGCAGGGATAACCGCGTAACCCTAATGACGAGCTAAAGGCGTGTCAAGCGTTTCAGGCCGGGAGATACCAACGCCCCTGGGGACTGTCCAAAGACACCATCTGGTGGCGGTATAACCGGGTCAATGTCGCCTCAGTGGCTATGCCCTGGGCTGGTCCATGCTCCACCTCACCATCGCCAAACAGCAACAGCAGATGATCGCTAAAGCGCAGCGCCAGGTTTACATCATGCATCACGAGAATGACCAGTCCACCCTGGTTTTTCCACTGCTGCACCATCCCGCCAAGCACTGCGACCTGATGGTGCATATCCAGATGGTTGCCAGGCTCATCCAGCAGAACACACTCGGATTCCTGGACGAAAACGGCGGCAAGATCCACCCGGCGCCGTTCACCCCCCGATAAAGAAGACATACTGCGTTCCGCCAGGTGCGCCATGCCTACGCGTTCCAGTGCGGCCAACGACTTGTCACGATCGTGGGCGCTCTCCCCTCGCAAAGGATTGATCCACGGATGGCGGCCGGTCAGCACGGTCTCAAGCACTGTAGTCGGAAACAGTGTTTCGCTGTCCTGAAACAGCATGCTGAGTTGCTGTGCCCGCTCCCGCCGCGCGGCCCTTTGGACCGATCGCCCATTGAGCCTAACGTTGCCCGAGTTTGGAGATCGGAGTCCCGCCAGAGTTTTAAGCAAGGTAGTTTTGCCAACCCCATTACACCCCAGCACACACCAGACCTGACCGGTTGAGAATTCAAGATCGAGGCCCTGGCAGATCCGGGTACCACTGATCTCAATACTGAGATTTTCCAACACGATTGACATCAGCGAACCACCGGAGTCGTACTGCGGCGCAGCAATAGGAGAAACAACGGTACCCCTACAAACGCGGTAATCACGCCTACGGGTAACTGGATTGGAGCCAGGAGGGTTCTGGAAAACATTTCTGCCAGCACTAGCAGGCTACCGCCTCCCAGTACCGAGGCCGGTATCACGAACCGGTGATCAGACCCGCCCCATATACGCACCAGGTGAGGCACCACCAGCCCGACGAAGCCGATCGCACCCGCGAGCGTCACAGCGGATGCGGTCAGGATACCCGCCACCAAAAACAAACCCAGTCGAACCAGTCCAGTATCGACGCCTAATGACTGTGCGCGTAACTCGCCTAAGGTCAACACATTGAGAATTCGGGCAGACAGGAGCGCAATGATCAAGGCGCCAGCCAGTATTCCACTTCGAAGCCCACCCGGATACGATTCATGTACATCTCCCATGAGCCAGAACAGCATCCCACGAAGATGGGTGTCCGGGCTGACCACGAGAATAAAGCTCACGGCCGCCCCCCACCCTGCGGCCAACACCACCCCGGTTAACAGTAAACGGGTGGTCGACCAGTCGCCCTGCCCGCGAGAGAGCATAAAAACCAGCGCCATAGAACCAAGCGCGCCACCCGCGGCTGCCAATGAAACCCAGCCCTGATGCCAACCGAGCATCATCGCCAACAAAGCGGCGACGGCAGCGCCTCCAGAAACCCCTAGCACATAGGGATCCGCGAGCGGGTTGCGTAACAGCACCTGCATCAGTGTCCCGGCAAGACCCAAAAGCCCGCCTACCACAAACGCATTCAAGGCACGCGGCAGTCGCAGTTGGACTACGACCGCGTAATCTACCGATAGATGCTCGCCACGAACGCCAGCGAGGACTTGGGCCCACTCGATAGCAACACTGCCCAGTGTCAAGGCGAGAACGAAAGCGGCAAGGGTGATAAAACCCAAAATTGAAATTTTAAAAAGGGAAGTTGTGGCTGTTTTTGGCATAGCGAAGAGTCGCTTGTTGGCGTGGCGCCAGGGTGTGATTATAGTGAGTCACAAAGATTAACTGTGCGGGGGACTCTGGCGCTTGTGTGGTATATCGATGCTTGAAATAATTAGGGGATTAAGCGACCATCCACCTTGGTGTCGGTCCCATTCGGGGTTAAAAGGGAACTAAGGTGCGCAGTAACCTGTGCCAACCTAGGCTGTACCCGCAACTGTAGGCGGCCAGCAAAGAGTCAGTTGTGCCACTGGCAAACGCCGGGAAGGCCGACTCTCTGCATTGACCCGCAAGCCAGGAGACCTGCCCACACCGGCGTCGTTTATCTCGGATCGGGAAAAGTCTGAGGTGCGAAACCACTGCGGTGGGCGACGCGAAACGTCGTTCCAATGCAGAGGATTCGCCATGAGACCAGAAGTGAACTCCAGTATCGATAAGCGACTAATTGACCCGGACACCGGCACAAACGTGGTCAACCCGTGAGGGCTCGTACACTACTCCCTGCGGTACTGGCGTCAACCGCGCTACACGCGGGCTTAGGCGCCCTTTGGAGCACTGTCGCTCCCCTTCCATCGCTCGACCCGGTAACGCGATTTCGCACGCAGATCGAAGCTGTACTTATTGATGAAGCGCAGGATATGGGTGACACTCCTTTGCCATCGGTGGCAGCGCCTGACTCGCCCGCCCTTTCAAACCAGATCGACCTTTTGAAAAAAGAGAACGATCAACTTAAGACGCTCGCTGAGTCATTGCAGACACGACTGGTGCAGAACCGAAATGACCTAACCCAAATGCAATCTGAAAATGAAGAGCTCAAGGCCGCCGTAGTTGTCCTTGAGCAAGACCATTCTGATCTGGAATCTGACAGAACACAGTTGCAACAACAGGTGGTGACAATGGCCGAAAGCCACGAGCACCTGGTCGAAGAAAAAACGGCTCTGGCACAGGACAATCACAGGATTGCAATCAACCTTGCCTTGACCCAACAGGAAAAAGACCAGCTGGCAGAAGAAAAAACCGCTATCGAAAATGAATTAGCCAGAGCCAGCGAGCGGCATGACCAGCTAGAGACCAAGAACACCTCACGACTGGGCGAACGGGTAGATCTCAAAAGGCAGATTGCCTCTTTGCAACGAAACGACAGCGAACTCCGGAGTGAGGCAGTGGCTTTGAATACGACGATCGTCAATCTGACTTCAATGCGCGACAGCCTGGCCGAAAAAAACGCCGAGACTTGGCAAGCCGCGAAAAGCCTTGAAGCCAATCTTTCCAAAGAGCGCCAGGGAAAAGATCGGCTGGCCAAGGAGAAGGCCGCTGTCGATGATCGCTTGATCAAAAGCCAAGAACAGCGCGACCAACTGGTCGTCGAGAAAGTCGAATTAACGAATGCTAATACATCTCTGGAGGGGCAGATTGCAGCCCTACGTCAGAACGACATTGACGATAGACGCCAAAGAGCCGTACTTATGGCCACGGTCACTGAATTAACCCAATCGCGTGATCGACTGATAGACGAAAACGTCGATCTGGTAACCCGTCTTGAGTTCAGTGACGAGGAAGCGACAGGACTTCGGGCTCACCACGAACAAACCCTCCAGAGCGCTCAGCCCTCGGTGGCAGCCCTGGATACGGGAAACGCATTACGCGAATCCGACCCACGCCCAGTGGCAGGCAACCCTAAACCCGTGTATCCCCGTCTGGCGATCCGGCAGGGTATCGAGGGCGAAGTATCCCTTGACGTCAGCGTTTCAGCGTCAGGCCAGGTATCTGATATATCGATCAACAAGCGCAGTGGATCAAAACTCCTTGACCAAGCCGCTTTAAAGGCCGTGCGGCAGTGGCAATTTATACCTGCCATTAGGGATGGCACAGCGTCGCCGGCGACGACTACCATCCCGGTACAGTTCCGCCTGCTTAACAGGGCCAATAGCTAGGCCGGACGATAAACTCAGATCACCTGATCAGACCGCAACTGCTGGATTTTCTCTGGGGAGTAGTTCAGAAGTTGGGAGAGCACCTCATCGGTATGCTCCCCAAGCACAGGGGGGGCACGACTAACCTCGGGTGGCGTACCTCTTAGTTTCATCGGACTGCTGAGCAACTCTATTACACCTAGCGACGCGTGCTGAGCGCTGACCCGCATTTGCCGGTGAGTCACCTGGGGATCATTTAAGGCCTCATCGATCCGGTTGATCCGTCCACAGGGTATTCCTTCGGGTTCAAGTATTTCGAGCCATTGCGCTGTACTTTTCCCAGCCATGATCTGGGTCAGTTTTGCAACTAACTCGACTCGGTTGCGGACCCGATCCTGGTTGCGCGTAAACCGGGCATCGTCTGCGAGTTCTGCGCAATTCGCTAGAGCACAAAACCGCCCGAACTGGATATCATTGCCCACCGCCAGAATAACGTGACTATCGTGGGTCGCAAAAACCTGATACGGCACGATATTGGGGTGCGCATTCCCCATGCGGATGGGTACATTGTTGCCCACAAGATAAGCCATCGCCTGATTAGCGAGTACCGCCACCTGGCAGTCGAATAAAGCCATGTCGATATACTGTCCTTCGCCGCTGCGTTCTCGCCCAATCAGTGCCGCCTGAATTGCAGAGGCGGCATACAGACCGGTCACCATATCCGCCATGGCCACCCCTACTTTTTGCGGGCCAGCACCGGGAGTATCCTCTGCCTCTCCGGTGATACTCATCAACCCCCCCAACCCTTGGATCATGAAGTCATATCCGGCCTTGTGTGCATAAGGGCCATCCTGGCCGAAACCGGTAATTGAGCAGTACACCAATCGAGAATTCAAAGGTCTGAGCGATTCATAATCCAGGCCATACCGGGCTAGTGCACCTACCTTAAAGTTCTCGATCAACACGTCGCAATCCGCTACCAGTTCCCGAATTACTTGCTGACCTTGAGTATCGGCCATATTCAGGGTTACCGAACGCTTACCCCGATTAGTGCCCAGGAAATAGGCCGATTCACCTTGATCTTCGCCAGGCATGCCACTGATAAATGGCGGCCCCCAGAGACGGGTGTCATCGCCTTGTTCCGGGCGCTCAATCTTGATGACATCGGCGCCAAGATCCGCCAGCATCTGGGTGCACCACGGGCCCGCCAGGACCCGGCTGAGATCAAGCACCCTGATATGGGACAGGACGCCCACGTTTCAGCCGGTGAAAGCCTGGATCCCGGTCTGGGCACGGCCCAGGATCAGCGCATGAACATCATGTGTGCCCTCATAGGTATTCACCGCCTCGAGGTTCATCATGTGGCGGATAACATGATATTCGTCCGCAACTCCGTTGCCTCCATGCATATCCCTTGCCGTTCGGGCAATCTCCAGCGCCTTGCCGCAGTTATTACGCTTTAACAGCGATATCGCCTCGGGTGCAGCACGCCCTTCATCAAAAAGACGCCCTAGCCGCAAGCAGGCATGTGTGCCCAGAGTAATCTCGGTCTGCATGTCAGCGAGTTTTTTCTGCACCAGTTGGTTGGCGGCCAACGGTCGACCGAACTGTTCTCGCTCGAGGGTGTAATCGCGTGCCGCATGCCAGCAAAACTCCGCGGCACCCATGGATCCCCAGGCGATACCATAGCGGGCCCGGTTGAGGCACCCAAAAGGTCCCGCCAGTCCGCTGACCCCATCGAGCGCGTTTTCGGCTGGAACAAATACATCTTCCATAACGATCTCCCCGGTCACCGAGGTGCGAAGTGAGAATTTACCCTCGATCTTGGGTGTGCTGAGGCCAGCCATGTCACGTTCGAGCACAAAGCCTCGAATCACTCCGTCATCATCCTTTGCCCAGATAACAAATACATCCGCGATCGGCGAGTTGGTAATCCACATCTTGGTACCGTTAAGGCGAAAACCCCCGTCCACCGTTCGCGCCCGGGTCTTCATGCCTCCTGGATCAGAGCCATGATCAGGCTCTGTCAGCCCAAAGCAGCCCACCCATGCCCCTGAGGCCAGTTTGGGCAGATATTTTTCACGCTGCGCCTGTGAACCGTAGGCATGAATGGGATGCATGACCAGACTGGATTGCACACTCATCATGGAACGGTATCCGGAATCAACACGCTCGACTTCACGGGCGGCTAGTCCATAGCAAACGTAACTCAGACCAGCACAGCCGTAGCCGTCGATGGTTGATCCCAAAAGACCCAATTCACCCATACGGGGGAAAATATCCCGATCAACCCGCTCCTCACGATGGGCCAAAAGAACCCGGGGTTGCAGTTCGTCCTGACAGAAACGTCGAATGGAACCTTGAACCAGACGCTCTTCGTCGCTGAGCGCATCTTCCAGAGCTAACGGATCCGCCCAGTCGAAATTTGCAGTCTGAGATTTTTTCATTGCTACTTTGCTTTTCCCTTTTCTGATAGTGAATTCGTATCGGCCAGCCCATAGGTCACTTTGTATCTTCCCGAACAAACGTATAATAGCTCTATCCCATCCCAGCGCATAAACAGATGTGCTTTTTTTAACCAGCACCTTTTAGATCGTATGACAATAGATCAGTTGTGGCCATTGTTACAGGTTATTCTGGTTGACTTAGTCCTAGCCGGCGACAATGCAATTGTTATCGGCCTGGTCGCTGCCACCGTTCCAGCCCCACTGCGGCCCCGGGTAATCCTGATCGGCATCGCAGCGGCAGCTATCCTCAGAATCGGCTTCGCTCTGGTTACCGTACAACTGTTGCAAATTATTGGTTTGGTGCTGGCAGGTGGATTGTTACTGCTGTGGGTTTGCTGGAAGCTGTGGCGAGAACTCCGGATGGCTGAACAGTCTAGATCCGACGCTGGATCCACCGCCAAGCCGGCTCCCAAATCACTGAAACATGCGGTTTGGCAGATCATGCTGGCAGATGTCTCCATGTCTTTGGACAACGTCCTGGCCGTTGCCGGGATCGCTCGCGATCATACTTTGATATTGGTCATCGGCCTTGCTCTGTCAGTTGGCCTGATGGCTTTTGCCGCAACCCTGGTGGCCCGCCTACTTGAGCGCCACCGCTGGATTGCGTACATTGGGCTTGTGGTAATACTGTATGTGGCCGTCACTATGATCTGGCATGGGTCATATGAGATCATTCAAGTCACGCAGGTATAAAATATTGAAAGCAGCTACAGGCAAATGAAATCTTCCCGACGCGTCAAATTAATTGCCTTTTTGGCTCTTCTGCTCTCAACCAGCGGAATTGTGCAGGCTCAAAATGAAGATCTGGACCAGGCAGTAGCCGCATACAACTCGGGTGACTATGCCAAGGCAGTATCGTTGTGGGAGCCGTACGCTCGACAAGGCAATCGGGAAGCTCAATACGCTATGGGCGTTGCTTTCTACGAAGGTAAAGGCGCCAGTCGGGATCTGGACCAGGCGATCGAGTGGTTTCGCAAAGCAGCCGATTCTGGACAAACAACAGCGATGTTTAATCTGGGGGTCGCCTACTGGGAAGGTCGGGGGGTTAAGCAGAATTTCTCCCGGGCAGTCGACTGGTGGGAACGTGCAGCTGAGCTTGGGGACATCACCTCTCAGTACAACCTCGGGTTGGCGTATTACCTCGGTAAAGGCGCTGAACACGATATCAGCAAAGCGCGTGACTGGTTGGGCCGTTCTGCCGACCAGCAGCATGCCGACGCCAAGCGCGTGCTGGGCATTATCAATAAGAACGATCTCGCCGTAAAAAATGATCAGCCAGTCGCCCCGGCAAAACCAAAAGCTTCCGTCGACACTCGCTCCGAAACTGCGCAACAGGAATCTTCTTCCTCTGGGAAGGCAGCTGTGCCCACCGCTTCTGGGAAAATCGTCAATACCGGCTTCACAGCAGCGCATGTTCGAAGCGGCCACCTGACCGTCCGTGCCCAGCCAAATCTGTCAGCCCCTGCCACCGGCAACCTCAAGCAAGGAAACCCAGTCAAGATCATCCAGCGCAGTGGCTCTTGGGCGCGACTGGAACTGCCGTCGCCAACCCGAGTTTGGGTTTTTGGAAAATATGTCGCGGGTGCGCCCAGTGGGCGCATTACGGCAAACCGTGTCCGGGTGCGCACGCATCCCACAATTGGCGCCGACTCATCAGTCGTTCTGCATCTCGACAAAGGTGCGGCGGTTACGGTGCATGCCCAATCTGGCGACTGGAAACAAATTAGCGCGGGGTACCTGCTACAAAACTGGGCGCAACAATCCGGCCTTGCGGTACAAGAACCAGCTACTCAGGACTGGCTGGATGCCTTTAATGCCTTGGCAAACCCAGGCCAGACTAGCCGCTCTACTTCCGTATCGACGCCGACTGAAGTCGTAGTCGCACCATTCAAAACCGCCTGGGTCACGACTGACAATGCCCCGGTTGTGGGACGACCGGATGCGGACGCTCCCGTGGTCAGTCTTTTGGACAAGGGCATAACAGTGAAAGTGATAGGCAGCAAGAACGGCTGGATAATGATAAAGAGCCCTATGGGGCTGGATGTGTGGGTCTATGGAAAATTCGTCACAGAAAGCGTCGGACGAGCTCACATTAACGACAACCGGGTGCGAATTCGCTCCCTGCCATCAGCCGCGGCGGACTCAGACGTGCTCGGACTGCTTGATAAGGGGGTTGAAGTCGAAATTATCAGTCGTAAGGGCGACTGGAGCCGTCTACGGGTACTGAATTCCGTTGCGGGATGGATCAAACAAGATCAGCTGACGACCCCCGGAGCTATTACTCCCGACTGGCAAAAACGCTGGGATGCGATTCGTTCTGAAGCGACCCGTTAAAACGCGGACACCCGGTTCTTCCAAGAATCGTTGGCTGCCAGCGGGACGTCGTCTTCTCGCATTGCTTGCCATCAGCACCGGCATGCTGCTCAGTTCAGCCATACCGGCTTCGGAACTTGCGCAAATACAAGCTCTGCTTGAGTCGCAGCGCTACAACGAAGCGCTGATATTGATCGAAACTACTATTAACCAAGGAACCAGTGAATCAACCGAGTTATTGTTTGCACGAGCCGATGTGTTCGCGGCTAGCGGACGACACGATGAGGCCGAGCAGGCTTACCACGAACTAATCACTCGTTATCCGGGGCGTCCAGAACCCTACAATAATCTTGCAAAACTTTACGGCCTACAGGGCAAACTGGAGCAGGCTGCCACGTTCTTGCGTGCTGGGTTATATACCGACCCCGCTTATCGTATTCTGTTTGATAACCTTTCTCAGGTTTACGCTGAACAGGCCGCACGCGCCTATCGTCACGCGATGAATCCAGAAGATTCGCAAGCGGACAAGAAAGAGCCCTTGACTACGCTGGGCGGGCTTTCCAACGTGCGATTATCGATTGCAGATCCTTAACCAGCAGGCGAACTGGCCTCTTGTTTGGAAAGTCGGCAGTCAACGGGTACACTTGCGCCCTACTGGAATCTTTAAAGCCTGACGCGAAGGATACTTATGAAGCGCTTCTCCCGTCGCTTGCTGCTTACGCTGGCTATCACGATGCCGTCCACCGTGGCACTGGCCGGGACAACCTCCGATGAGTATGAATCCCGGCTGCTTCGCGCCACGGCGAACATTGTCACCGGGCAATGGTCTGCCGGACTCAAGGCATTAAATGCCCTAACCGAGGACTACCCCGAAAGCCGCGTCGGACACTTGTTGCGTTCGGACCTTTTATTTGCGCTCGCCGGGCAAACGGGTTCACTTCCTGATCTGAACGACCGCTCATCCAAGACTCGTGCTCAAAAGTTGCGCGAGCAACTGCGCCTACGATGGCAACACGCCACCGTAACCCTTGATGCGACGGACACCCGGGTCCCGGCGAAACTGGTCAAGATCTCTTTGGAAAACACGACAGTGCTTTATGTTGATCTTCCCGCGGCACGACTCCATGTTTTTCGGAAGATTCAGGGTGAACTACAAAGACTGGCTGATTTTTACGTCACAGTGGGTCGTCAAGGCTACGGCAAAGAGCGCGAGGGCGATCTAAAGACGCCTGTCGGCGTCTACCGGATCAATGGCTATATTCCCGGAAACCAGCTCGATGCCCGTTACGGATTGGGCGCGCTGACGACTAATTACCCTAACCCACTCGACCAGCAACTGCGCAGAACGGGTTACGGGATCTGGGTCCACGGGACGGAACCTGGATGGATTAACCGCGCACCCCGCGCCAGTGAAGGATGTATTACATTAAGTAATGCTGATTTTGGAAATCTTTATCGCCTGCTTGGAAGCGCCGACGAGATACCGATCATCATCGACGATACGCCGGACTGGATTTCCCCAGCAGAAATGCAACGCCTCCGTGCAGACCTCCTCGGCATCGTTCACGTGGGGCCCCAACTAGCCTCACAACCGCAGGTCGAACCTTCCTCTGCCGCTATTACTGTGGATATCCCCAAAACCTCCCGCCACAACTTTCCACAGGCCCACACCGAGTCTGGTAAATTCAAGTTTACCGAAGTCTTTGTCTATCCCGGCTCAAAGACGCAACTGGTTACCCGGGCAACGAAACTCAATCAGTTGGGAAAAACAGGCACGGTGGAACAGTATTGGGTCAAGGAGGGGGATGGGCAATGGCGGATCTTCCTGCAACAGCAGGTTCCAATCCCGAGCCAACGAAAAATCGCCTCCGAACCTGAGCCAACATCGGCCAGACAGGTATCGGGCGCCTGACCCCGTCCTATCGACAACTATTGCAACAATCGGTTATCACCCCCCCCCTCTTTGGTGCAAAAACCAGGACGGACTCGCAGTGGCTGCCTGAATAGCCTTTAATATCCTGACCCCGTTTCGACAAGATTAGGCCAGGCTTCTCCCGCGCGGTAAGTCTGGAGCGCATCAACGATATAGCGACAGGCTGTTGGCGGGTGAGTAATACTGGCGATATGCGGGGTTAGAAAAATACCCGGATGTGACCAGAAGGGATGCTCAGTTGGCAGCGGCTCTTGATTAAATACATCCAGTGCCGCAGCCTGAAGTTGACCACTGTCCAGTGCCATAAGAAGATCCTGCTCGTTGATTAATTCGCCGCGGCCAGCGTTAACCAGACATGCCGTGGGCGGCAACATTGCAAGCGTCTCACGGTTAATAATATGACGGGTCTGCTCAGTCGCTGGAAGCAGCATCACCAGGATCATTGTCTGGCGAAGAAAAGCCTCCACCTGCGCCTCGCCATAAAACATCTCCATCGCGTCGTTGGGTTTTGATTGCCGACGGTAACCAATCACATTGTAGTTAAGCGACTGGAGTTGTTTGGTGAGAGCTAAGCCAAGCACACCCATTCCCATCACCCCCACTGTTGTATCTCGTGCCGGCAATTGGGGCAACTCTTTCCAGATGGATTTGGCCTGCTGACCCTCATAACAGTGCATCAGACGGTGAAACCTTAAAACCTGAAATAGACAGAACTCCACCATACCTGCCGTGAGCTGTGGCTCCACCATGCGTACAATCGGCACTCGAACCGGCAACGCGGCGCAGGCGAGCAGTGAATCGACCCCTGCTCCGATCGAGAAAATCACCTCGAGGTTCTCCAGATCGTTAAAAAGCTCGGCCGGTGGATCCCACAGCAAAGCGCAGTTGATCTCCTTGAGATCTCCTACCTGCGGCCACACCCGCACCTCAAGCTCTGGCATCGCACAAGCAAAAGCACGGATCCACTCCTGATCACGCGCATCCGTTTTTAATAACATCACGGGGTTATCTAGCGTCAACATATGTTCACCAACTCCTTATCTGTCGAGGTATCAGAATATCATTTCGGCTCAAGTCCGGCAGTGATTATTGTTTAGAAACCTACCCTTGAGAAGCCGGCTCAGAACTTCTACAAAGTAATTGCAGTCTGCGACACCCATCTGCCTGAAATCGCGAGAATAAGGGAATTGATCTTGAGAAACTGATCTAACCACACTAAACTCAGGCGAATACCGACGGTTATTAGAAACATAATCAGGCCGTCGCGTTTTACCAAATCTGTCATTGGGAGGGAGTAGTCTCAAAGATGAGCAATCAGGATATCTTTGTCCGCTTCAAAGAAGTACAGAAAAGTTACGATGGCGAGACCCTCGTCGTCAAAAACCTGAATTTGGATATCAGGCGTGGTGAATTTGTCACCATGCTGGGCCCCTCTGGTTCCGGGAAGACAACCTGCCTGATGATGCTAGCAGGCTTTGAACCGGCTACCCATGGTGAGATTTATCTGGGTGATCAGCCCATCAACGCTGTGCCCCCACACAAACGCGGGATTGGCATGGTTTTTCAGAACTATGCCCTCTTCCCCCATATGACGGTCAATGAGAACCTCGCCTTTCCACTTGAGGTCCGCAGACTCAACAAGTCCGAGATTGAGTCACGAACCAAGCGCGCACTCGACATGGTACAACTCGGCGCGTTTGGCAATCGTCGTCCGGCCCAACTCTCCGGCGGTCAACAGCAACGGGTAGCCGTTGCCCGGGCTCTGGTGTTTGATCCTGACCTTGTGCTGATGGACGAACCACTGGGTGCACTCGACAAACAACTGCGTGAGCAGATGCAGTACGAAATTAAACATATTCATGAAAGCCTCGGTGTAACAGTCGTCTACGTAACCCACGACCAATCCGAGGCGCTGACTATGTCGAACCGTATCGCTGTCTTTGATGATGGCGTCATCCAGCAATTGGCAGCGCCCAACGATCTGTATGAACGGCCTGAAAATGCATTTGTCGCACAGTTTATCGGCGAAAATAACCGGCTGATGGGGTTTATACGCAGCATCGAGGGGAATCACTGCCAGGTCGAGCTCGATAACGGCGAGCACATTCAGGCACTCAAAGTCAACGTTGACGCCGTAGGCGATCGGACCACGCTTTCGTTGCGGCCGGAGCGAGTCGAAGTGAATCCTGAACCTGGAAAATTTCCCAACTTATTCGAGGCCAAGGTAGAGGAATTGATCTACCTGGGTGATCATATTCGCACCCGCGCTTCGGTCTGCGGGCACAATGATTTTATTGTTAAAATCCCTAATGCGTCGCACCATGCGATGCTAAACGAGGGAGACATGGTCAAGTTCGGCTGGTCTATGGAGGACTGCCGGGCACTTGATGTCTTCGAGGCAACTAACTGAAGTGGCCCCGACGATATGTTTTCTAACGTCATTTTAATGACGACAACCAACCGATAGCGGAGGAACGAGAATGAGTAAGCATCTCTTAACAACCACCCTGGCCTCGGCAGTAATTGGGGCGGCCCTGGCCGTACCTGTGCACGCAGACGTCACAGTCGCCTCGTGGGGCGGCGCTTATACCATGAGCCAACAGAAGGCCTATGCGGATACCTGGTCCGAAGGCACGGCCAACTTTGTAAACTATAACGGCGGCCTTGGTGAAGTACGTACCCAGGTCGAATCGGGCAATGTGACCTGGGACATCGTTGATGTCTTGCCACATGAAGCTCGCGTCGGCTGTGATGAAGGCCTCTTTGAGGAACTGCCGCGCGATGTATTCACACCAGCGGCCGATGGTACCTCGATGGACGACGATATCATGGTGAAGGTTCCTAACGACTGCGTAGTACCACAGATCTTCTGGTCTTATGTCCCCTTCTATCAGAAGGGTGCTTTTGATGGTAACGCCGCTGGCAACCCCAAGAGCATTGCTGATTTTTTTGATGTCGCGAACTTCCCCGGCAAACGTGGCATTCACACTTGGGGCAACGCACTGGTTGAAATGGCGCTGATGGCCGACGGCGTGGCACCCGGCGATGTCTATTCTGTGCTCGACACTGCTGAAGGCATGGATCGTGCATTTGCCAAACTCGATGCCATCAAGGATCATGCCGTATTCTGGTCGTCAGGCGCGAAACCGCTTGAACTGATCACCAGCGGCGAAGTGTCGATGGCCTTGGCCTACAACGGTCGTATCGGCGCTGCCATACTTTCAGAAGGTGCCCCCTTTGTCATTAACTGGGATGGACAGGTCCTTGAAGAGGAATGGCTGGCCATGGTCAAAGGCACGCCAAACGCTGATGAAGCACTCAAGTTCCTGATTCATGCGAGTGCCCCAGAGCAGCAGGCGGGACAAGCCAAATGGATCACCTACGCGCCGATGCGGGCATCGGGGATCAAAATCATCGAAGACGGCGAGCCTTGGTTCAACACCGGCGTGAACATTATGCCGCTGATGCCTAATGCCCCCGCAGCTTTAAGCCAGATGCACCTGTTTGCCAATCCTGAATGGTGGGCGGATAACGGTGACTCGATCTCCGAGCGATTCACCGCCTGGATGGGTCAGTAAGGCCGCTTTGGACAGGTAGTTATTTTTACAGACTGGGGCCAGTCAATCGGCTGGCCCCTTTTCTGTCACTCCCTGGCTATGATTCTCGAGTCTCATTCGCCGGTTCATATGAATGACAAATAGTCCCCCGGCCTCAGCCCAGCCCCTGCTGACAGCCGACGGTATACCTCTTAAAACCAGCCTGCAGCGCTCAATGCGCCGCAGCAAGTGGCGAGCAATCGCCTTGGTAGCGCCTCCACTCATTTTCCTACTGGGCCTTTTTATCGTGCCCATTGGTAATCTGCTTACACGCAGTACCGACGACACGATTATCAACCATCAGTTGCCTTTAACCTTCGCGATGCTTAGCCAGTGGGACCGCGAACAATTACCAGATGAAGCCTTGTTTGAGGCGATGTACCTCGACCTTGCAAGTCTCAACAAATACCTTATCGCCGACAATTTTGCCGATTCGGTTAACGCTGACAATCCAAGCTGGAAAGTCCAGATCCCAAAAAAGGGTCCTTACCGCGACCCCATCATCCGAATCGATCCTCGCTGGCAATTGGCGCAGACCTGGATACCCATATATGAAATTGCCCTGGCCGGAGAAGATTTTGAAGGCACCGCAAGAGAAAAAAAGAACCATGCGCGGCGCGCCCATTTTGATATTTGCTCTTACCTGACGCCTTTAACAAACGCGACCTGCTCCAACCTGTATAAAGCGCTGCACAGGTGGGATGGTGTTAGTGAGCCGGGGGAGACGCTATTTAAAGCGCTTTACAAAGATCTGTCCTCAGCAAATAAGTATCTCGTAGGTAAATCCAGCACCCGGATGAACTATGCGAAGCCAGGCTTTAAAAGTCTGATCAAAAAATCCAGCCGCAAGCTGAAAAACCTCAATCAGCCACCGTACCGGGAGGCAATGATCAAGGCGGATAAGCGCTGGGGTGACGTCGCTTTCTGGCAAACGCTGGTTTCCATGCAACAGCCGCAGACAACCGGTTATTACCTCAATGCAGTAGACCGTAAATGGGATAAGGATTCCAATATCGTAATGCAACCCGCAGAACGCCGCGTCTATGTAATGCTTTGGTGGCGAACCTTTCTGGTCAGCCTGATTGTCACTGTAGGCTGCCTGATTCTGGCCTACCCGGTAGCCCACCTGCTAGCCACGCTGCCCTTGAAATATTCGAATATCTTGATGATCTGCGTGCTGATGCCGTTCTGGACTTCGCTGCTGGTTCGCATTGTTGCCTGGATGGTTATGCTGCAACAAGAGGGGGTAGTCAACGACACCCTGGTGATGCTGGGTCTTCCCGATGAAAACCGGCTGCCGATGATGTACAACTTTACCGGCACCGTGATCGTGATGATCCAGATTCTCTTGCCGTTTATGATCCTGCCGATCTACAGTGTCATGAAAGGCATTCCGCCGAGCTACATGAAAGCCGCACAGAACCTCGGTGCCCCGCCAGCGCTGGCTTTTTTACGGGTCTATATGCCGCAGACGCTTCCTGGCATTGGCGCGGGAGTCATACTCGTCTTTATCGTCGCCATTGGCTACTACATCACGCCAGAACTGGTTGGTGGCAAAGACGGACGCCTGATTGGCAATATGGTGGCGTACCACATGCAAAAGTCCTTGAACTGGGGGCTGGCAGCCGCCATGGGCTCAATCCTACTCGCTGGGATTCTTATGCTGTACTGGATCTACGACAAGATTGTCGGCATTGATAACATGAAACTGGGATAAGACGATGGCACTTCCGGCCTATGCGAGCCCAGCCCAGCGCCTGTGGCACTATATTTACCTGACAATCTGCGCCTTGGTGTTGTTCTTTCTGGTGATGCCGCTGATTGCCGTGATCCCGATCTCTTTCAGTAGTGCGCCCTTTTTGCAGTTCACGCCAGAGATGCTGCGCTTCGACCCTGAGGCTTTCTCGCTTCGTTGGTATCGGATCATGATGGGTGATTGCTCAGACCCTGGGATCACCACGGTCTGTAGTGACAACTGGAAGGAAGGTGCCAAGAACAGCCTGTTTATAGGCGTAATCGCTACAGCTCTGGCGACAACATTGGGCATATTCGCAGCCCTTGGGCTTAGTCGACCGATTATGCCGTTTCGCAAACTGATCATGGCCATCATGATCTCACCACTCATCGTACCGCTGATCATCACCGCGTCGGGCATGTTCTTTTTCTTTGCCAAACTCAATCTGGTATCCACATTCGCCGGGTTGATTCTCGCGCACACAATTCTGGGCCTTCCCTTTGTGGTCATTACAGTCACCGCAACACTGATTGGCTTTGATTCCAGTCTGACCAAGGCAGCGGCCAGCCTTGGCGGAGGCCCGGTTCGCAATTTTTTCAAGGTACAGATGCCTCTTATATTACCCGGGGTAATCTCCGGAGCGCTCTTTGCCTTTATCACCTCTTTCGATGAAGTCGTGATCGTGCTGTTCATCGGTGGGCCTGATCAAATCACACTGCCACGGCAGATGTGGTCAGGGATCCGTCAGGAAATCAGTCCAACTATCCTCTCTGTCGCGACGATTCTGGTGATTCTGTCGATCTGCCTGTTGACCACAGTCGAACTGCTGCGCCGTCGAAGTGAACGGCTTCGGGGCATACGCCCGACCTGAGCCTCCACAAGCTCATGACCCAAACCTCACAACCAACCTTGGCACTTAAGGTCGAAGATCTCCACAAACGCTTTGGTGATGTCGAAGTGCTCAAAGGCGTACACCTTGATGCGGCTATTGGTGATGTGATCTCAATGCTGGGAGCATCCGGCTCTGGCAAGAGCACTTTTCTGCGCTGCATCAATCTTCTGGAAATACCCGATAGCGGTAACATCACGGTACACGGCGAGACTATCGGTATGACTACCGACAAATCCGGGCGTCCCACGCCTAGTGACATGGCTCAAGTGATTCGGTTACGCGCGCGCCTGGGCATGGTCTTTCAAAGTTTCAACTTGTGGTCGCACATGACCGTGCTGGAGAACGTCACTGAGGCGCTGATACACGTACTGAAGATGCCAAAGCCGGACGCCCTCGACCGCGCCCAGGCAACGCTGGACAAAGTCGGTATGTACGACCGCCAGGATTACTATCCAGCCCATATCTCTGGCGGGCAGCAGCAACGCGCGGCGATCGCTCGGGCTTTAGCCATGGAGCCTGATTTGATGCTCTTTGACGAACCAACCTCCGCACTCGACCCGGAACTGGTAGGTGAAGTCCTCAAAGTGATGCGCGCCTTGGCCGACGAGGGGCGAACCATGATCGTCGTGACTCATGAAATCGGTTTTGCCCGCGATGTATCGAACAAGGTAATTTTCCTGCATGAAGGGGCGATTGAGTCTGAAGGCGCCCCTGCTGATATGTTTAGCAACCCAGAATCGGTGCGTTTTCGCCAATTTCTGTCCAACACACTGCACTAGCCGGGGACAGACACAAAGCAGTGCCCCGGTGTACCATTACCACGCTGGAATTTCCAACAACTAAAAGGGAGATGAGAGATGATCAAGAAAAAACTAGCCGCACTGGGGCTGGCTGGCCTGCTGGCGCTGGCAAGCGGCATTGCCACTGCTGGTGAGCCGTTGCGGGTTGGCGTTGAAGGCGCCTACCCACCGTTCTCTTGGAAAGAGGCTGACGGCTCGTTGAAAGGCTTTGACATTGATTTCGCAATGGAAGTTTGCAAAAGACTTAATCGAGAGTGCGTACTGGTTGAACAGGAATGGGATGGGATGATTCCCGCTCTGCTGGCAAGAAAGTTCGATACGATTATTGCCTCCATGTCGATCACCGAGGAACGAAAAAAGAAGATCGATTTCACCATTAAGTACTACAACACTCCGGCGAAGTTAGTCTCCAAGGCGAACCCAGGGTTTGAAGGTACTGCTGACGGTCTCAAAGGGAAACGTCTGGGTGTACAGCGGGCTACAACCCATCAGTGCTCTGCGGAAAAACTCTACCCCGGTGCCGAGTTGGTCCTATATGGAACACAAGAAGAAGTCTGGCAGGATCTTGTAGCAGGCCGACTCGACGCCCAACTGTCTGACTCGCTTCAGGCATACGAGGGTTTCCTGGCTCTGGATGCAGGCAAGGGTTTTGATTTTCTGGGCGACGCCATTGACGACATTGAATGCCAAGGGGTAGGGGCAGGCTTTGCAGTTCGCAAGCAAGACTCCGCGCTGCGCGATGCGCTTAGCCAGATCATCCTCGATATACGGGCTGATGGCACCTACAAAGCGATGAACGATGCTTACTTCGCGGTTGATATTTACGGTGGTTGAGTTGAACTACTGACCCGCATCCGATCTGAACGGGCCCCCAGCGGGCCCGTTCATTTTTCAACCCCAAAATGGATTCCGTCTGGGAGTACCGCAACCTGCTGTTGTCTGGCACAGCAGTAACCGTCCAGTTGGCGTTGGCCTCGCTGACGCTCTCTGTGTTTCTCGGCCTCATTGGCGCTTCGGCCAAACTCGCTGTTAACCCAATATCCAGGCGTATCGCCAGCATTTACACCACACTGGTACGCGGGGTGCCGGACCTGGTGCTGATGATGCTGCTGTTTTACGGCGGACAGCAGGTTGTCAATGATCTGGGCGCCGCCACCGGTTGGTGGGATTATGTCGAGATCAACCAGTTTATTGCTGGCGTCTGGTCTATCGGCTTTGTCTTTGGGGCCTATATGACTGAGACCTTCCGCGGCGCGATTCTCGCAATACCCCGCGGTCAAATCGAAGCCGGCATCTCCTGTGGCATGACACCACTGCTGATTTTCCGACGCATCACTTGGCCGCAGATGGTGCGCCATGCCCTGCCCTCATTTACCAACAACTGGCTCGTCCTGATTAAGGCCACAGCACTGGTTTCCGTGATCGGCCTGCATGATCTTGTCTGGAACGCATCGACCGCTGGGCGCTCGGTGCGTGAACCTTTCTCCTTCATGTTTGCGGTATTGATCATCTACCTCATTCTTACTGCCTTCTCGGACGTGGGCCTTCGCTGGCTGGACCGACGCTATAACGTTGGAGTCGACCGGGCTTAATGGCAATGGCAACGCAAGAGCGAACTTTCTTCGAGTATCTCGTTTATATCAGCGAGAACCATTCGCCGTTGGACTTCATGCTGGTTGCTGACCATATAGACAAATTCTTTTTTGGCGCGCTGCTGACTCTTGAGATCACACTCCTATCCCTGTTGATCGGGGGCGTTATGGCCGTACCGCTAGCGATCGCCCGAGCTTACCGCACTCCATGGCTCAACGGCCCTATCTGGGGCTTTACTTATTTCTTTCGG
>JAAZYQ010000008.1:0-7682 GCA_014239575.1 Gammaproteobacteria bacterium | reverse complement strand
CTTACCGCACTCCATGGCTCAACGGCCCTATCTGGGGCTTTACTTATTTCTTTCGGGGCACACCACTGCTGGTTCAGACCTATCTGGTCTATTACGGCCTTGCCCAGTTTGACTTCGTTCGTGAGAGTTTTCTCTGGGGGCCGATACTATCCAACGCCTGGTGGTGTGCGCTGATCACCTTCAGCCTCAATACCGCCGGTTACACCACCGAATTCCTGCGCGGTGCCATTGAAAATACCCCCAAAGGAGAGATCGAAGCCGCCCGGGCCTGCGGTATGTCGCAGGCCCGGATGATTCGGCGAATTGTATTGCCCAGTGCGTTTCGGCGGGCCCTGCCTGCCTACTCCAACGAGGTAATCTTCATGCTGCACAGCTCCGTTGTTCTCAGCACTATTACGCTTCAGGATATCTTGGGTGTGGGCCGCTGGCTGAACGGCCGCTACTACCTGGCCTATGAAGGCTTTGTCACTGCCATGGTCTTCTACATGGTGCTGGTATTTTTTATCAGCACTGGGTTCAGGCTCTGGGAGAAGCGCTGGCTGGGTCACCTGCGACCCCGTGATACTGCTGGTGCCTGAAGAATGAATACAAAATAGTGCCTTTGCTGGACTGGCTAGACCCCCCCCTATTCTTGCCAAGACCACAACAATCTTTCACCCTGTGCTAGCATCTGGCTAGTCACTTCAGCCCAGTCTTTGTGCATCTTAAAAGGAGCTCTTATGTTGAGAAAGTTCTTTGCGCTTTTAGCCATTTCATTTCTACTACACGGTTGCGGTAGTGGAGGAGGCGAAAGTGAGTCGGGAGTTGATTCATCAATGTACAAAAAGACTATTGATGTATTTGGTGTACAAGTTAAAGGCACTGCTGCCGTGCCTGATGACAAGCTGCTGTATGCGGCGAAAATTATGGCGGAGTACCTGGATCAGGATAACAACGGGGTTGCAGATAACCCACTTGTTACAAGCACTCTAAAAGCCAGGGGAGCCTGCCTTGGTATGACGGCTGGGGAAGAACCCAAAGGTTGCCAGAGTTTATATGTCAGTGAAACCATTCCTGGCGCTCGCGCCGGGCGCAACGCTGCATTTGAAGAGATTCTGCATACTATCTCCGAATCAGGCTATGCGCATGCTTATCCAAGCGTGTTTGGAGATAGGAAAGGAACATTGATTTCAAACGCAATGGATACTGCTCGAGGTGGCTACCAGGGTGGTGGACAACCCGTTAGTGCGTATCCTGCGGGTGCCTGGTACACCTACAATGACCCGACCTGCGACTATACCTGTATGGCTACGGAGTACTTTTACTGGGGATTAACATCAATGATGGGTGCGCAGGCACAAAGGTGCTCCGAGATTTCAATCGAGTGGGACTTATGCAATAAGCGTCTGGTAGAAGAAAAGGATGCGGCTTTGTATGGTCTGCTTACCAACCCCGCATACAATGTTCCTCAGAGACTGCCAGATGGCAATTACTCTGGTATTCCACTTACGATAGTCCGCTCTGAATAGTAGTGACAGAACAATAGCCTGCGTACCACCATGGTAAATCACCCACTCCAGTGCCCCTGAGGTTGTGCGACATCTTATGGCCAGTACGCTTGATCTTGCCAGGGATCTAGTCAGTAAACCGTCAGTCACTCCAACTGATGGGGGCTGCCAGGATCTGATTGCGGGTGCGCTTGCGCCTTATGGTTTTGAGCCGGAGGTCATGAACTTCGGATCGGTACGCAATCTGTGGCTGCGTCGCGGCTCGACATCACCGCTATTCGTTTTTGCCGGACATACCGATGTGGTGCCCACGGGTCCCGAAGAAAGTTGGCGGTACCGGCCTTTTGAGGGCAAAGTCGTTGACGGCACACTCCACGGCCGTGGTGCTGCCGACATGAAAGGCAGCCTGGCGGCAATGGTCGCTGCCTGCCAGAGATTCACCGAGTTACACCCGAATCATCGTGGCTCGATCGGGCTACTTCTAACCAGTGACGAGGAAGGCCCAGCAGTAGATGGCACCGTCCGCGTTATCGAGGCCTTAAGCGCCCGAGGTGAACTAATCGACTGGTGCCTGGTCGGTGAACCGACGAGTTCGCTGCAACTGGGAGATACCATCAAGAACGGGCGCCGGGGATCTCTGGGGGGCACCTTGACAGTACGCGGCATCCAGGGTCACGTGGCTTATCCACACCTGGCCGACAACCCCCTGCATCGGCTGGCCGGCATCATTAACCAACTCGCGGGACATCGCTGGGACGAGGGTAACGAATTCTTTGCGGCGACCAGCTTTCAGGTTTCCAATATGGCTGGGGGCACTGGCGCTAGTAACGTTGTTCCTGGCGAGGCTCAGGCTCAATTCAATCTACGGCATTGTCCCGACACCAGTGCCCAGTCAATCCGTAAAACCATTGACACAATCTGCGCAGCACACGCCAAGGATTTCAACATAGACTGGGATCCCCTGGGCCTGCCCTATCAGACCCTACCGGGGGAATTAGTTGATGCGACTCGGCACGCCATCTTGGCGGTAACCGGCATTCAACCCGCGCTTTCCACTGACGGTGGCACCTCAGACGGACGGTTCATCGCACCCACCGGAGCGCAGGTTATAGAGTTGGGACCGATCAACCGCACCATCCACCAGATCGATGAAGCGGTAAGTATCGAAGACCTTGAGAACCTTTCACTAATCTACGAACGAGTCCTCAAACACCTGCTTTTCTGAATAATCTCCAACGCGTGACATTGCATTACCAAACGGTAATACTTTGTTTAGATCGTGGTAATGAGCGCCCGCTTAAGGTGCACTGGAACTTAGCAACTGCACTCAGGGAGATAGCCTCATGTCACAACAACGAACGCTGCGAAAATTCGCGCCCCAGGTCACAGCCGTGGCCCTTGCCACCATAGCCACCGCCAGCGCCGTACTCTACGCAAGTCGAACCGCCACGGCCCTGCCACAAAGCACCGACACCGTAATGGCTGTCTCTGGTGGACCCGGCTCTGGTTTTGCAGACCTGGTCGAGTCTGTGCGACCCGCCGTCGTTAATATTTCAATCCGCACGGTACAGCCTACTTCGGCACGTCCAGACAATGATAATTCTGACAACCCATTTTCACGACGACGTGGTCAGCAATTTGGCTTTGGTCAGCAACCGCAGATGCGTGAATTCATGGAGCGGTTTTTTGGCGAAACGCTACCACAGGGGCCGCGTGGACCCATGGAGGGCCGCTCACTGGGATCCGGGTTCATTATTGATGCTGCCGGCCTTGTAGTCACTAATCGTCATGTCGTCGGCAATGCTGACGAAATTGAGGTCGTACTGGAAGACGGTCGTGTCTTCCCCGCCACGGTGCGTGGCAGCGACCAACGCACCGACCTCGCCTTGCTCGAAATTGAGGCTGACGAGCCGTTGCCCTATGTTTCATTTGGTGATTCCGACCAGGCCCGTGTCGGCGACTGGGTGATAGCAATTGGCAACCCCTTTGGCCTGGGAGGTACTACGACGTCCGGAATTGTTTCCGCCCGCGGCCGCGATATCAACAGCGGCCCATATGTAGATTACATTCAAATCGATGCATCTATTAACCGGGGCAATTCGGGAGGGCCACTTTTCAATAACGCCGGAGAGGTTATCGGTGTCAACACGGCAATTTTCTCGCCCAACGGTGGCAGTGTCGGAATCGGGTTTGCGATTCCCGCCTCTCTCGCGCGGAACGTTATCAGTCAGTTGCGTGATAGCGGGCAGGTTGCACGGGCGTGGCTTGGCGTCGAAATACAGGCAGTCGGACCGGATATCGCCCAAAGCCTTGGTCTTGACGAACCGCGTGGTGCATTGGTCTCGCGCATCAACCCCGATAGCCCGGCTGCCCGTAGTGATCTTCGCACCGGGGACGTGATCCTGAGTGTTGATGACGAACCCGTGAAACGTATGCGTCACTTACCGCGCCTGGTAGCTAAAACCCCTGCAGGCCAGCCTGTCTCATTTAACGTGTGGCGTTCGGGAAAAGAATTGACAATCACGGCAACCCTGGAGTCACTTAGAGGTTCACGCCAGGCGCTTAGTCAGCAAGAGCGAGAACCCTCCCGCAAGCTGGGCCTGAAACTATCGATGCTCGACGAAACCAATCGGCAACGACTCGGCAAAAGCCGCAATGGCGTTTTGATCCAGGACGTCGCACCGCAAAGCCCCGCGGCCCGTAAGGGCCTTCGCCCAGGAGATGTCATTTTGAAAGTAGGTGAAAAGCCAGTGGGCACGCCTGAAGATGTCCTGAATCAGGTCGATCTCACTCGGGCTAATCAACAAAACAAGGCCATTTTACTACTGGTAGAACGTAATGGCGACCAGCGGTACGTCGCTATCAAGATGGGTTAGGTTGCCCTATTGAGTCACTGGCCGAGGGTCTCCCTTCGGCCAGTGCTGCTCGGTTAGAATTTCTGGATTGAACCTTAAAAATCAGTGAAACTGTTATCTTGCGTATCCTGCTGATAGAGGACGACCCCGAGGCGGCCCGCTATGTTTCCCGCGGCCTGCGAGAGGCTGGTCATATAACAGATACGGCAGACAACGGTCCCGATGGCCTGGCCCTGGCGACCAGTGAGTCCTATGATCTTCTCGTCATCGACCGCATGCTTCCGGCAATGGACGGGCTATCAGTGATTGCAAACCTACGCGAACAGGGCAACAACACACCGGTGCTGATCTTGAGTGCACTGGGCGATCTTGAAGACCGGGTCACTGGGCTTCGAGCCGGCGGCGATGATTATCTGCCAAAACCTTTTGCTTTCGAAGAACTCCTCGCCCGAGTAGAGGCTCTAGGCCGACGCGCCCACCAGAGCGTAGTCACTACACAGTTCAAGGTAGCTGATCTAGAAATGGATGTACTGACCCGACAAGTTCGTCGTGACGGGCGACTTATCAACCTTCAACCTAGGGAGTTTCGACTACTGGAATACCTTATGCGCCACAACAGCCAGGTCGTCACCCGAACCATGTTGCTTGAAAATGTCTGGGACTATCATTTTGACCCCCAGACAAACGTCATCGATGTCCATGTCAGCCGGCTACGATCCAAAATAGATCGAGAGTTCCCAACGCAGCTGCTGCATACCATTCGTGGCGCCGGGTACATGCTGCGTGAACCTGACTAGTTTTCTCAGAAGCTCCACCTTTCGGATTGCGCTACTGTATGTGGCTCTTTTCACCACATCGGTACTCGTGCTATTCAGTTTTATCTACTGGTCTAGTGTGCGCTACATGGCAGATCAATCAGATGCCGCTATCCGTTCCGAAATCAATACCCTGTCTGAACGCTATGAGAACCGAGGCCTGCCTGGGTTGCGGCACCTCATTTCTAACCGAATCGACCGACAACAGCCTACCGGCACATCTATCTATCTACTCGCTGACCCACTCGGTCGACTCATTGTCGGGAATATTAATCGCTGGCCAAAGGTGGCTGTGCAAGATGGCTGGCTGAGTTTCAACCTGGAAACCCGTGATCGCGACAAGCCCGGGCTGCATCCGGCCCGGGCACGGCAATTTCAGCTGACCGGGGGTTTTCGCTTACTGGTCGGACAAGATATCCAAGAACTCAATGCCGCCCGTCTGCGGATCATTACGGCACTGGGCTGGGGTGTGGCTCTAACGCTGGTGCTTGGCCTGGCTGGGGGTTTTTTCATCAGTCGGCGAATGCTGACACGAATTGACAGCATCAACGACACCAGTCAGCGGATCATGGCTGGAGATCTGGGTCGGCGCGTGCCGGTCGGATCACGCGGTGACGAGTTCGACCAGTTATCTAGCAATCTCAATCGCATGCTGGATCAGATCCAAGAACTCCTGGATGGTATCCGCCAGGTCAGTGACAATATTGCACACGACCTCAAAACTCCCCTTTCCCGACTGCGTCAACGCCTTGAATCCCTGCGCGAGTCCAGTGCGTTGGAATCGGAACAGGCCGAGGCACTCGAACAGGCCATAAATGAAGCCGATCGCCTGCTAGGTCTGTTTAATGCCCTGCTGCGCATTGCGCGGATCGAGTCTGAATCGATCAGCACCGATGTACAACCACTGATGCTGGGTCAGTTAGCCACCGATGTGGTCGAATTGTATGAGCCATTGGCAGAAGAAAAACATCAGAAACTAAAACTGGTGGAGAGCACCCAATCGACGGTGCACGCGGACCGGGACATGTTGTTCCAGGCGTTGGCAAACGTTCTCGATAACGCTGTTAAATACACGCCTGTCGGGGGCATGATCGACGTCAACATATCCAATCACGGAGGCCAACCTGTGCTGTCAGTGTGTGATAGTGGTCCGGGCATAGCCGAAGCCGATCAGGACAAGGTGTTCCAGAGATTTTATCGCGGAGACGTCAGTCGCTCGAGTGCTGGCAACGGACTGGGGTTAAGTCTGGTCAGCGCGGTTACCCAGCACCACGGCGCCCGGATCTCCCTCGCCGACAACGACCCCGGCCTTTGTGTCAAACTTATTTTCCCGCAGGCCTAAAACTGAACGTGGCGATGCATCTTAAACAGGCTTTGGCGCTGATTGAAAATCCCAATACCTAAGACCCGCGTGCGAACCGATGCGTTCGCGCGAAATTTTAGTTTCCAGATCCGGGCGTAGTACCCATCGCCTTACGCATGGTTGTTGCATCCTGACCAAACAGGATATTCTTCGCTCCTGAGGTCACAGCCTTGCCTTTATTGATTTTCTCAGCCTCCTGATAAGCCGTGACTACAGCGGGTCGTTGGCGGATCGACTCAAGCCATCGCTTAACATTGGGGAATTGATCGATATCGGTTTTATGCCACTCGTAACGCAGAATCCACGGATAGCAGGCCATATCGGCAATGGAATACTCATCACAGATAAACTCACGCTCGGCAAGGCGACCGTCTAATACCGCGTACAATCGCGATGTTTCCTGACTGTACCGCCGGATCGCATAGGGCACCTCTTCTGGAGCATAGCGGGTGAAATGATGATTCTGACCCAGCATTGGGCCCAGACCACCCATCTGCCACATCAACCATTGCAGTACGTCCGTCCGCTCGACCACGGAATCGGGTAGGAACCGCCCGGCCTTCTCTGCAAGATAGATAAGAATCGCTCCCGATTCAAAGACTGAGATCGCTTTGGGTGATTGAGTCGGGGCATGATCAATAATGGCCGGTATCCGCCCGTTGGGTGCAATTTGTAGAAACTCATTACTAAACTGCTCACCCTCGTTAATATTTACCGAGGTAATTCGGTAATCCATGCCGGCTTCCTCAAGGAGCATCAAGACTTTCATCCCGTTGGGTGTTGGCCAAAAGAATAGTTCAACCATATCGCTGTCCTAGAAAAGCTCTTTCGAGCTAGGGCTGAAAAAGGAATCATTAATTATGCCTTAAGCACGTCCCGGCGAAACCCGCACGTGCGACAGAATCCGCCGCCTTAGTCCAACTCAGGAATACGCCAGGTGGGCGAGCCAAGATGATTAAGCACACATCACCCGAGTTTGACAATCTGTAGGCAAGTCTGGAACTTGGGTATACTCCGCGCTCTTAAAACAAATGCGGGCGGAGGCCCACTTTATCGCGTGGCAAAAGAAGAACATATTGAAATGGAAGGCACGGTTCTGGAGAACCTGCCGAATACCCAGTTCCGCGTCGAACTCGAAAATGGGCATGTGGTTATCGCCCAC
>JAAZYQ010000089.1 GCA_014239575.1 Gammaproteobacteria bacterium | reverse complement strand
TCAAGCCCCCCGGCAGTCAATGCATTCTCAATCAGGTGCCGATAACCTGAAACCTGCAATCCACAGGTTGCCGCGTCAGGGGTTGTTTGACTGAAGGTCACGTGGATACTTTGTAACCGCCCAAGATTTGTTTCTGGCTCTGGGAAAATTCGATTCTCTGCTTGTGAGGTCTCGCCAGTAAGCAATATCGCAAGGCAGGCGCCGAGCGCTACGTGCTGGCACATTCTGACCCTTATGATCAAGGATTGATACTGAGCGAGAAACGACCAACGTCGCATCGTGATTCCAAACAATGAGGCTGCGGGAGCCGCTTAAGGTAACATCTTATCATATCACCACTAGGTCGACGATTGAACCCTTCCAGTTGAATTCAACAGAAATTTAATAACGGACTTACACCGGTCCGGTCGCAAACGAGTGAACTACTCGTGGCACTGCCATCGTCACTCCTGCAGAAAATCATCGATAGCATGATAAATCTTTCCAACACCGGTTAGCGATGTTTGATGTCACAGTACGGTACATAGACTGACGCCTATATCGAATTCAGCGTCAGCAATGCCGGTAAAATGCTGGTCTGTTTGGATTACAACGTTATTCTGAGCTACTCTAGAACCAATCAATACTCGACGAGGAGATGAATTATGCGGGTTCTTTTAACTTACCTGAAACCTCCATCCGCCAACGCCTGTCGCTTTTCGCTGATTCTGATACTAAGTGGTTTCCTGGCACCAGGCTTGACTCTGGCGCAGTCAGCTCACCTACGCATTCTGCATATCAATGACGTATATGAATTTGCACCCAAACGTGGCAAAGGTGGTATGGCACAACTGATGACTTTGCTAAGGCATGAACGGGCGGGAGCCCGGAACACTCTGACGACTCTGGGTGGCGACCTACTGTCACCGTCGGTTATGTCCGGAATTTCCAAAGGACGGCAGATGATTGAATTCATGAATACCATCGAACTCGATGTCGCAGTTCCAGGTAATCATGAGTTTGATTTTGGCAGCGGGGTTCTCAAAGAGCGTATGGCCGAGTCGGCTTTTACCTGGTTGGTAAGCAATATTGTGGAGGCAGAAAGTAGACCGTTTGCTGGCGCGCCGACCTGGATGATTCGTCGGGTTGGAGAACTTAATGTCGGCCTTTTTTCTCTGCTGACTGAAGAAACTACGCACTTATCCAGCCCTGACAGTGCAACCCGGTTTCTACCGCTCAACGAAACAGCACATTCGATGATAGAGAAACTGAAAGAACAAGACGCCGACCTGATCATCGCGCTGACCCATCTGGATATGACTCAGGACCGAGACCTGGCAGCCTCTGTTAAGGGAATCGATATTATCCTCGGCGGACACGATCATGATCCGATAACTTTTTTTGAAGGCGGTACGCTAATTGTAAAAGCTGGTCATGATGCTCACTTCTTAGCTGTTATTGATATTCAAATTGATAAAAAACAAACTGATGATGGCGTGAAAGTTACGATAACGCCGCAGTGGCGTTATCTGTCTACCTCCGGTGTAGAGCCGGACCCAAAAGTAGCAGCAATCGTCGAAAAGCATGAGGCTTCCCTAGACAAAACGCTTAATATTGAAATTGGTAGGACAGAGGTCGAACTTGATAGCAAGCGTTCGTCCGTACGTACCCGAGAGACAAACCTGGGTAATCTCATCGTGGACGCGATGCGTGAGGCGGTTGGTGCTGACGTTGCAATTACCAACAGCGGCGGTATTCGAGGTGACCGAATCTACCCTAGCGGTAGTGTGCTTACCCGTAGAGATATTCTTACAGAGTTGCCGTTTAGTAATGTAACAGTGAAGTTGGAAATGGTTGGTGCGAAAATTATCCAAGCGCTTGAGAATAGTGTCAGCCGGGTTGCGGACAAGGCTGGTCGGTTCCCGCATGTTTCAGGTATGGCGTTTGTCTATGATCCGGCTGCACCCGCCGGTAAACGGATTCTTTCCGCTACGGTTGGAACTGAAGTCCTGCATCCAGAGAAAGTGTACAGCGTGGCCACAAATGATTACATCGCTGGCGGCGGCGATGGCTACGCGGTGTTTAAAGACGCCAGGCGGTTGATTAATGCTTCGGGCGCCGTACTAATGGCGACCCAGGTGATAGACTACATCAGCGCTAGGGGTGACATTGCGCCAGCCGTAGAAGGCCGCATCAGGCAACCATAGGCCCTTGCCCAAATCCCGCATTTATCTGCTTGCAGAAAGTGTCTCTTAGATTGTAGTGCTAGTGGTGCCAAATGGGCTGACGACGTACAAGGCGGGAGTATAGGCAGCATTAACGCCCATTATGGCTGTGACGCGGCGACCAAATTGTCGGCAACAACGGCCAAGCGGCGCGAGGGATAGTGGTGATTCGCACGAAAATGCATGATCGGATGTCTTTCTAATGTTGAGCGGCCAGGTGACGGGTCAGGTCGGGCCTGACAATATGGCCTCGACCAAAATCTGAACGCGCAGCGCCTCCTCTGGGGTTGCCAGGCTGTTTGGCTTGCCTTCACAAAGCAGGACAAGATCATCAAGCTGGGCTTTCAGGCTGGTTGCGCGCGGATCTTCCCGGATCTGGCCGACCGGAACATAAGGCCCGCCATCCGAGGCCGCGTCGAGGTGGAATTCGCTGATGCGCCTGCTTACAACCGAACCTTTGATCGTTAGTTCCTGCCGATCTGGCTGCGCACCGCCGACACTTCCCATGATGGTAACAGGAAGGCCGGTTTCAGTTTCCAAACGGGCGGCCACATGGGTTTCGCAAAGGTCCTGTCGATTGGGGTAGTCAGCCCGCGACCACACAATGTGCAGTGGCCCCAGAATTCGTTCGCTAAAGAAAAGGAAATGGGAGATGACCTCTCGGGTCATGCCACCTTCGGCGCGAAAGCGAAGCCAGTCCGCGCCCAGTTGCCATTGGCGCGGCCACGCCGCATAGGTCACCACGATATCTGCGCCCGCAAGATCACCCAGCGCCCCGGCCTGCGAATCCTTGGAGACATTGGCCAATGCGTCACCTGCCGCCTGAGTGAAGTTGACCGCGGTCGGCACGCCGGATTTTGCAAGCCGTTCAACCAGATCCCGGCTTTCTGCGATGTCCACACCCAGAGGCTTTTCCAGAAAGACGCCCTTACCAGCCAAAGCAGCCATCAAGGCATAGGCCTTGCGCGGCTTTGGAGGGCAGGCCAGATAGACCAGATCGGCGGTTTCGATTGCGGCTTGCGCGCTGTCTGCAATGACAGCATGCGGGGCAAGCTGCGTCGACAAAGTGCAGGCTGCGGCGTCCGGGTCCCACATGGCAACCACGTCGAACTGTGGGTGGATTCCCATATGTTCGACCATGCGCCGACCCATTATTCCAAGGCCGATTACTGCTGTTTTGATCACTGTTCGAGCCTTTCTTTCAAGGCGCTGTTATAACGGAAACGGAACGCGGCCAGGCCGGCCGTCCATCAAAGTTCATCAAAACCCTGGTAAAACCGGTTCCAGGTTGGTGAGATCAGGATTTCGTTAATACAAACATGCGCCGGCATCTCGGCAACAAAGCGCACGGTGTCAGCAAGGTCCTGCCCCTGAAGCATACGGTCCATGTCTTTGGTGGATGGCGGGGTGGGTCGGGTTTTCAGGATGTCGGTAGACACCTCGCCCGGCATGATGACGGTTGATCTTATTCCGGCCCCGCCTTCTTCGGTATTGATCGTTTCCCCCAACGCGAGCACCGCCCTTTTGCTGGCATTATATGACGCCCCGGTCAGGCGGCCAACGTAGCGGCCGGCCCAGCTTGAGATCAGAATCATCAATCCGCCGCCTGAGGCGCGCATACCGGGCAAGACGGCCCTTACCGGGTAGAAAACACCATTCAGATTGACGTCTATGACAAGGTCCCAATCGTCAGAGGTCAGTGACCTGAGTGAACGGTTTGGCACGTTCAACCCGGCATTGGCGACCAATATATTCACCTGCCCAATATCAGCGGCGGCTGAGGCAACCGAATCTGCGTCGGCCACATCCAGCGGCACGGCATGGGCTTTTCCACCGGCCTTGGCGATAGACTGAACAATCGACTCAAGCGGTTCCAGACGCCGCCCGGACACAAAAACCTCAGCCCCGGCCTGTGCCAGAGTCAACGCTGCTGCTGCGCCGATGCCTGTGCCACCGCCGGTGATCCACACACTCTGATTGTCCAACTTTCCCATGTACCGCTTTCCCATCTGTTAGCCGCCCTCGCCAAAAAGCGGGGCGCGAAGGCCAGATTGTGTCCACCAACCGCAGTATAGCAACCGCCTCGCCGGGTCGAATTGAGACTGGCGAAGGAGCCAAACCGCGCAGGTTGCCCCTTACGTCGAATCTGCACCTGCCAGCGCCCGCCACGCTTTCGAATTGACGCCATGTTCTACCTCACTGTGACATTGTTGTGACAAGGCAGGTTTGAGACACAACGAGTCCAACAACAAGGCGGGCCTAATTGACTGATAACGCAAGGGAGGATTTGGCGGAGCCGAGGAGGATCGAACTCCTGATCTTCGCATTGCGAAACCAACCTTCACATTAACTGTCACATTCAATCAATCACTTACGCACTCCGATCCCGCGCGACTGTGACTGATTGTGACTCAAATTGACTGGAGTGGACTCCTGTCGGCCACATTCTAGTCACAGTGATCTCCACTGTTGTTGGCTGTAACGCAGAGGGGCAGGGGAGGGATAAACCTCGTTCGGGCGAGAGTAGAGGCAGCATTAACGCCCCTTCCTGCCACAATCTGCTGTCGTCAGCAGCCGAGTTATCAAAGCCGGAGATTCACATCAGGTTACGCTCTATCTGGTGACGATAGCTGTGGCTTCATTCGCTGTCATTTCGCTGCTCAAAGGTGAGCTCCTGTTGCCGCAATCAACGATCGGCTGGTGGAGTTTTCTAGGCAGCAATCTGCTTTTCGCCGGCGCCATGATCGGCTTCTTCGTCGGCATCGCAATGATCGGGTCGGAAAAAACACCCTGTTTTCCTATATCGAACTCCCGGCAACGATCGCGGTCGCGTTCCTGATCCTCGGACAATCACTTTCCCCGTTACAGGCACTCGGCGTTCTGATCGTCGTCGGGGCGCTCGAAATGGCCGAGATGGTGAGCTTGCGTGACACCGAGCCCACGCATACCGAGACCTAGCCGAGATAGGCCGTGGATGAGATCTCGACCAGAAACTCTGGTTTCACCAAATCTGCGCGAATGCAATATCGCGCCGGAGAGTTCGTCCCGAAATATTCTTTGTAGATTTCGTTCATCGCCGCATAGTCGCCGAGATCAGCCAGAAAAATCTGATTGAATGCGACATCGGATAATGCACCGCCGGCGGCTTCGACTACACTCTTGATGGCCTCAATGACACAGCGCGTCTGCGCACGGACATCACCTTCACCAACGATTTCCCCAGTGGCATCCATCGGCAGAATGCCGGAGATGTAGACGGTGTCACCGGCTCTGACCCCCGGCGAATAGGGCGCCAGGGGCGGCGCGGATCCTGCCGGAATAATCGGTTCATGGGCCATGTTGTTCTCCTATTTTGAGTATGTGGTTCAGCGCTCCAAAAATGCACTGATAATGGTGTTGAACTGTTCGGGCACGGTTCGCGAACATGCATGCCCGCCATGATCGAGAGAGCACAATTCTGCGGTCCGAATTCCGGCGGCCAGGGCATCGGAAAAATAGTGTGGGGTCTGGTTATCGTCGCGTGCACATACAACCAGGGTCGACGTGTCGATCTGTACGAGCTGATCACGGCGATCATATGCCTGGACGGCTTCAATCCGGCTGGCCATCACCTCTGCCGACGCCAGCATTGCGACCTGGGCTGCCTGCTGTTGCTCGAGCAATGCGGCATTGGCAGAAATCCAGTCCGGCGGGTAGAGCATCAGGCTTGTCATATCGCCGTAGAGTTCTGCCCCCTGATTTTCCAGAATGGACCGACGAACCTTCCAAACCTTGGTGCGATAGGCGTCACTATGGGTCGTGCTGGCGTAAATGATGAGCTTGCGCAAACGCTCGGGGGTTTCGATCGCCATGATCTGGCCGATATTTCCGCCGGTCGAATGACCGAGATAGTCGACGGTTTGAAAGCCCAGGTTATCGAGTAACGCGCAAAGGTCTTCGTGCAACTGGTCGATGCTTTCAACCCGCACGTGGCTGGACCGCCCGGTACCCCGTTGGTCATAGCTGATGACCGTGTGGGTGGCGGAAAAGAACGCGATCTGTTCTGCCCAATAATTGGCGGTGCCCCCCATGCCGGCAACCAGCAACAAAGGCGGCCCCTGACCTTGAATATCGTAATACTGGGTAATCCCGTTGGCTTCGATCAGGGCCATTCAACAATTCTGCACAGGCAATATTCCGGAAGACGCATCCTCAGTTCCGAGGTGGGCCAAAAGGCATAATTTCGTGAAGCAAATTTCCAACGCACCCAAAGGGGCACACGCCAAATCGCTGATCATCGATATCGGCTCGAGTTCGTCGAATCTCGCAATGCGCAAATCCATTTGCTCGGCACTTGGTGTGTAAATTTTCGTGGCAATAGTTCTTCCCATCCTTGCCTTGTTGGTCAAACCCTAACGTACATTGGGTTTTCGTGCTACGCGGGGAAATTCGTTTCCACATTATAAGCAGCATTAACATAAGCAGCATTAACGCCCCTTGTTGCCACGATCTGCTATCAACACTTGGCCGATATCAAAAGTAGAGCGCGTTTAAGGTCCGTCAACATGATAAATCGGCCGTGCCGGCAGCCTCGCACTGAGGCTCGCCGCTACTTGTCAGACGCTGTTTTCCGATACATATTTATGAACGGCGTCCCTGATCTTGCCGCCGTCTTCGAGGAAAGTTGACGTCTCCGACAAGGTTGCGTCTACGAAATCCCTGTCCTTGATAGAGGGTAAATTGATGTTCACATTCATAATCGCTCCCGCCAACCCGGCATAGGCCTGCTGCGATGCGACACCAAGGTCGCTCAGCGTGTTGGGGTTAGATTTTCCGCCGAGGTTCTCGGCTAGTCTTAAGACCGCAAGGCATTCGCGCGCGATTCCCAGAGGCGACTGAACCGCTTCCTTGTAGGCAACCTGGACAGCGTCTCGTCTTGCCGCTTTTTCGTCGTCGGTCTCTTTGGGCATTTTGAATCCGGCCATCACGCCGTTGAACGCTTCGGTATCGAGGTCGATCCGTTTCAGCAGGCTTTTTGAGAGGGCCTGTGCGTTGTCGAAGATCTCTTTGAGTTCGTTCTCGAAGGATTCGAGCCCTTTCTTGCTGATACTCAGTCGGCAGACCATTGAAACCAGGTCCGCTCCCAGGGTCCCCGAAAGCGCCGCCACGCTGCCACCACCGGGCGCGGGCGAATCAGATCCAAGCACCTGGCTGAATTCTTCAACCGATAAGTCTACGAGCATTTTTATTGTCCTCTCTAATTTTGTGCTAACCCGTATGGACTGGTCTGGTGCCCACTCCCTGAGCAGTCCAGGCAATCACCCAGGAAGTGAGATCTAATTCTCGAGTTCGAAGAGATGGTTCTCGATAATCTGGGTCTTGTAATCCCAAGGCCCGTTGATCCCCTCGAGCTGCAGGTACCACTCCGCGGTCTGGACAAGCACCTCGGCCGAAATCGTGCCGCAAACCTGCCCGGCAAGAACAGTGACCCCGTAGCGCGCAGCCTCGGCCTTCAACAGATTGAAGACGCGGTGGATAGGGGTCTGCAGAGGGTTGCTGATCTCGCAGGACACCACCGTACAGGCCTGGCCGGTGCGTCGGTGAGTCTGAGGCAGGCCGATCACGCCCTGGATATTGAAGAAGCCGCCATGTTTGCCACGCACGGCACGAGCCAGTTTCTTCGCGATAGCCAGATCGGTCGTATCCAGCACCACGTTGAAATAAGCATCATGTTCCTCCAGCGCGCCGACGATGGTGGCGCCCGCTGTCGGATGGAGCTTCGCGGGTCCGATGTCGGGAGCGCGCTCTGGATCGACCAGGACGGACTCTTTGAGCCCCTCGTAATTACCCTTGCGGATGGCGGTCAGGCCTTCGCGGTCTGGGCGGCGTGCGTTCTTACCGGTGTAATAGATCGGCACGTCGTAGCGATTGTAGAGCTCCTGGCCCAATTCCTCGGCGAACTCGACACAGTCTTCGATCGTGATGCCCTTGGCCGGGTAAATCTCGATCGTGTCTACGGCCCCAATACGCGGATGGCGGCCGT
>JAAZYQ010000088.1 GCA_014239575.1 Gammaproteobacteria bacterium | reverse complement strand
TCAACCGCCACACGGGCGCTTATAGCCGCTGGCAACACCGCCTCTCGGTAAGCGGCATCCTGGGCGTCAAACACATCGGCGCAAGGCATGGATACCACCCGGATGCGGCGACCCTTCTCGCGCAACACTACTGCCGCATCCATCGCCAACATCACCTCAGAACCAGTGGCAATGATAATCGCTTCAGGTGTGCCGTCACAATCGGCCAGTACATAACCGCCTCGAGCAATATCGGAAATCTGCGCAGCATCACGGGCCTGATAGGGGAGATTCTGGCGTGACAGGGCAAGGCTACTGGGGCCATTGTCGCGCTCAAGGGCGCAGCGCCAGGCGATCGCAGTCTCAACCACATCGCAAGGTCGCCACACGGACATATTGGGAATCAGTCGCAGGCTGGCCACGTGCTCAACGGGCTGATGGGTGGGTCCATCCTCTCCCAAACCAATGGAATCGTGGGTAAAGACAAAGACCTGGCGGATTTTCATCAGCGCCGCCATGCGTAAAGCGTTGCGCGCGTAATCAGCAAATACCAGGAACGTAGCGCTGTAAGGGATCAACCCGCCATGCAGGGCGAGGCCGTTGCAAAGTGCCGCCATACCAAACTCGCGCACACCAAAATACACATAATTTCCCGATGCATCATCACTGGAGATAGCCTTGGAACCAGACCACAGGGTGAGATTCGAACCCGCAAGATCGGCGGAACCACCGATCAGTTCCTTTAGCAGCGGTCCAAAGCCATCCAAGGCCATTTGCGACGCTTTGCGGCTGGCCACTATTTTAGCATCCGCGTTGACCGCCGCAATAAAGGCATCTGCCTTTTCTGTCCAGTTTGCAGGCAACACACCCGCCATGCGCCGCTCGAATTCATCAGCCAATTCAGGGTGATCGGTGCGGTAGGCTTCAAAACGCCCCTGCCAATCTTGTTCCATCGCGGCACCTGATTCGGTTGCAGACCAGGCACTACGCACATCGTCAGGCACCTCGAAAGGCGCATGAGTCCAACCCAACGCCTCGCGGGTAAGTGCAATCTCCTCGTCACCCAATGGCGCACCATGGCAGGACTCTTTGCCCTGCTTGTTGGGTGAGCCCCAGCCGATCACCGTACGGCAGCAGATAAGCGTGGGGCGTGCCGAATCGGCCTGGGCCTCATCGATCGCCCTGGTGATCGCTTGCGGATCATGGCCATCAATATTTTCAATGACCTGCCAGCCATAGGCGCGAAAACGCGCTGGCGTGTCATCGGTAAACCAACCTTGAACATCCCCGTCAATAGAAATGCCGTTGTCATCCCAAAAAGCTGTCAGTTTGCCAAGACCCAAGGTGCCCGCGAGAGAGCAGGCCTCATGGGAAATCCCTTCCATCAAGCACCCATCACCCAGAAAAACATAAGTCCGGTGATCAATGATGGTATGGCCGTCTCGGTTGAACTGTGCCGAAAGCACTTTCTCTGCCAAAGCCATACCCACGCCATTGGTAATGCCTTGGCCCAGTGGTCCGGTAGTGGTTTCTACCCCCGGCGCGTAGCCATACTCGGGATGGCCTGGCGTGCGCGAATGCAGTTGGCGAAAATTCTGCAACTCTTCGGTCGGCAGATCGTACCCGGCCAGATGCAATAAAGAATAATGCAGCATCGAGCCGTGACCATTTGACAGGACAAAACGGTCACGATCAGCCCATTTGGGGTTGGCGGGATTGTGGTGCAGATAATCGGACCACAAGACTTCGGCGATGTCGGCCATGCCCATGGGCATGCCCGGATGGCCACTTTTGGCTTTTTGCACCGCGTCCATACTGAGTGCACGGATCGCGTTAGCCTTGGTGCGCCGATCCACCGCTGAGGGGCCAGTTGCTGGTGCGGTATTCATGATGATGCCTCTTTTACGGTCATTTCACGCTGAAGTCTTGTTTCATTTGGTAAAAATGAGACAGACGAGGGTGGATGTCGGTATTTCACCGCACCGACTCGCCAGTGCAGGCTAAAAATGCTCAGTGGCTGACTATGCCCAGACCGAATCAAAAGGTATAGCAAATATTATTGATTCGGCACATAAATATTTACTTATTTACCCCACGGTTGTTGATTCTCTCGAATCCAGGCCAACCAAAGAGTATGTAATTCGGGGCTCGTTGCGGCGATTACCGATCGCTTGGTGAACTTTCGACAATCAAGCGGATTGCCCGCAACAGTCGTAAATTTTCCGCCAGCCTCTCTTAAGATAAGGCTGCCTGCAGCGTAATCCCACATCCGTTGGCCCCCGTGCAGATAGAGCTGCAGACGACCCGCCGCCAGCCAGCACCACTCCAGTACACACGACCCTAGATTGCGCTGGGAACGGTAAGGTGGATAACGCACCAGGCGATCTGCCAGCCCGGACACCAGGCGCTTGTAGTCGACGTTAGCGACACAATCACGAAGCGCAAAATCCACCGAAGGTGTTTGTAAGGGCTCGTCGTCCAGATAAGCGCCACCCCCAGCGCTGGCGCTGAAGCATTCCCCTCTAACCGGATCAAACACGACTCCCAGGTGAGGCTCGCCATCAATGACCAAAGCCAACGAGACTCCGTAAAAGGGGAACCCCATGGCGAAATTCGTGGTGCCATCCAGTGGGTCCAGGGTCCAAAAACCCCGTTGTTCGCCATCGACGATACGCGCCTGCTCGCCGTGGTCCATCTCCTCGCCCATAAACAAGTATTGTGGCCAACGCGCCTCTAGCTGGGCTGAGATAAGTGCCTGCATCTCGTGATCAAGTGCTGTGACAATGCTGCCATCGGCCTTAGATTCGGCCGGATGCAGGCAAATCTCCGACAAACCCGCCTTGTTCGCAGCCTCAATGACTATCTGGCGCAAAGCGGCAAGTTCAGGCAGGCCACTCATGAGGGGTGTTGGCGCCAGCCCCAAGGGCGATAATTCAACGGCTTAGAACTCCAGGAGAGCCTGGCAACTGAGAAATGCTCGAGAAAGCTTAAAGACAGGGGCATTGAGGAGTGGTTCCGGATGCAGATTCTATTCCTGTCAGTGGGGAAAACAAACCTTTTCCTTCCTCCTTTTGACCACCAGACGCTGACCTTGTGCAACCGAACGGTTACAATTAACCGAATGAGGCTATAGCACTGTACACGCGCACCCACCGACCCCTCTCTTTTTTGATCGACCCCGGCCAAACGAAGCCCCTGTGACGATCAACAGTACTTTTTTTTCTGCCCCTGTTGAACAGGCACAACGAGTCCGGCGCAGTTTGGCGCTCTCTTTCGTCATCCATGCCGCCCTTATCACGGGCATCGGGTTTGCGGTTACCGTCCCGGCGCTTCAACCAGTGGCGTTGCTCACCCTGGAAGTTACACTCGCACCCACCCCAAAGAAACCCCCCAATGCTAATGCTATACGGGAGATCCCCACGAACCCGCCTGATTTATTAAGTCAAAACCGCTTAAATAGCGCTTTGGCAACGCTTTCTTCAGGCCTGGCGACGCCAGTAGAAAGTCGACTCAGTGCGCGACATTTTTCACAGCAGAATCAGACTATCGTGCCAAGCTCAACGCCCGAGGCCAATGAGGTGCAGCACCTGCTGGTAAACCGCTACCGCGAGGAGATCGATACCCTTCAAAAAGGGGTCAAGGCCCTGGAGCGAGAGACCTTTATCAACGCGACAACCGATCAGGATGAATACAGCGCCTATATGGCTCGCTGGCGCAAACACGTTGAGGTCGTGGGTAACCGCCACGCTACGGATCAACCAGAACTGCGCAAACAAAGCGGCGCGGTACTGCTGGCGGTTAGTCTAACGGCCGATGGCTCAGTACAATCAGTCAAACTCCTGAATTCCTCAGGCCAGAACACGCTCGACCAGGCAGCCCAGAAAATTGCCCGCCTTGCAGCGCCCTACGAGGCCTTCCCCGAATCCATCCGGGCGAAGACTGATGTACTGCATATCACACGCACCTGGCAATTCACGCCAGCCGGCACGAGCGTGACGCGTTGAGCATGGCTTCGCAAAGTGATTTCCCGTCGCTGGCCAATCATTTCCTGGTAGCCATGCCCGAATTACAGGATCCAAACTTCAGCCAGACTGTAACGCTGATCTGCCAGCACGACGAAAATGGAGCGCTGGGTGTGGTGATCAATCGACCCTTGGACAACCTGGTGATCAACGACGTATTGGGTCAGTTTGATCTTAAGCCACCCACGGACAGCCCGACCGGGCTTCACGCCGTGTATGCCGGCGGCCCAGTGCATCACGAACTGGGTCTGGTACTGCACGAAGGCAAAGGTGACTGGCAATCAACCCTGACCGTTGGTGATGACATGGGATTAACCTCATCACGCGACGTGCTCGAATCAATTGCCAATGCCGCGGGTCCGCAAAATCTACTCTTAAGTCTGGGCTATGCCGGATGGGGCTCGGGTCAACTGGAAAATGAGATACAGCAGAACTCCTGGCTTACAATCGAGGCTGACCCTGAAATCATTTTTCATACTTCAGTGCATGAGCGCTGGCACAAAGCAGCGCAGACGATTGGCGTAGACATTACCCAGATTGGATCTGGCGTCGGTCACGCATGAGCACTACTTTTCTGGGTTTTGATTTCGGTACCCGACGCATTGGCGTTGCTGTGGGGCAAAACCTGACCGGCACCGCCCAGGGAATTGATACCATTAACAATTCCGGTGCGCAGGGCCCCTGGCCAGCGATTGCAAAGCTGGTGAAAGAGTGGCAACCCGATGCCCTGGTGGTGGGCCTGCCGCTGACTAAAGATGGCAACGAGACTCATCTTGCTAAATCGGCGCGCGAATTCGGACAAGCGCTTAGCGAATATTGTGATCTGCCTGTGCAATTTATTGATGAAACACTGACCTCCCGAGCGGCAGAAACTCTGGTTGCAGATGCCACAGCTGCCGGCAAACGCATAATCGGCAAGCGTCAAACACTGCGTGACCAGATTGCGGCTGAACTCATTTTGCAAACTTACTTAAACGCGCGCCCCTACAAATCTGATGTTGCCTGAAACAGTAAATCCACCTTTTAGGCGTATCCAGGTGGACGACACGGGACGCTTGACACATTTTCTAACCATTGAAGGACTTGGCCGGGAACAGCTGATCGGTATATTGGATGCGGCAAAGAAGTTTGTCCCGTCCCCGGGGGACTCTTTAAACAAGTCGTCTGCCCTACTCGCAGGCCACACAGTGGTTAATCTTTTTTTTGAGGACAGCACCCGTACCCGTACCACTTTTGAGATCGCCGGCAAACGCCTGGGCGCTGAAGTCATCAGTCTTAATACTGCGCGACTATCGACGCGCAAGGGTGAATCCGTTCTTGATACGGTTCGCACACTCGAGGCAATGGATACTGATATTTTTGTGGTACGTGACGGCGCCAGTGGAACCGCTCACCTGATTGCAAAGCACGTTCCTGCCGATGTCCATATTATCAACGCGGGGGATGGGCGGCACGCCCACCCGACTCAAGCCATGCTGGATATGTTCACTATCCGCGAGCATAAGGGTGATATCTCCAAACTGCGCTTTGCGATCGTCGGCGATATCCTGCACTCGCGTGTTGCGCGATCACAAATTCACGCTCTGAACACTCTGGGAGCCAAAGAAGTGCGCGTGATCGCACCAGCCACCCTGTTGCCTACCGAGATAGAAAGTCTTGGCGTAAGCGCTCTAACCGACTTGGATGCCGGCTTAGAGAATATCGATGTCGTCATGATGCTGCGTTTGCAGCTTGAACGCATGGAAGGACAACTGATTCCCAGTACACAGGAATACTTTCGCTGCTATGGGATGACGATGGAGAGGCTGAACCGTGCTGCACCCGAGGCTGTGGTGATGCACCCAGGACCAATGAACCGAGGCCTTGAGATCGCCTCCAATGTAGCCGACAGTGAGCGATCGCTGATTCTCTCACAGGTAACCAACGGTATTGCCGTTCGCATGGCCATCATGGCACAACTGGTACAGGGTGGCCCCAAAGGCGGTCGACAATGAAAATTGTCATCCGTGGTGGGCGCGTGATTGACCCGGCCAACAACATCGACCAGGTGCGTGATCTATTTATTGATGATAGCCGGATCGCTGACCCGCAGCTTGCCGGGAGCGATTTCACAGCCGATCAGACAATCGATGCGACAGATAAGGTCGTTTGTCCCGGACTGATCGATCTGCAGGCGCGCCTGCGTGAACCTGGCGAAGAACATAAAGCGACTATGCAAAGTGAGCTTAGTGCTGCTGTCGCCGGCGGTGTCACCAGCGTCTGTGTACCGCCAGACACAAACCCGGTAATCGATACCCCAGCGATGGTGCATATGGTTCGTCAGCGCGGCCGACGGATTGAAAAAGCACGAGTCTACCCACTGGGTGCGCTCACCATCGGCCTTAAGGGAGAACAACTCACCGACATGGCCACTTTGCGAGACGCTGGCTGCACCGCACTCAGCAACGTCGATCGCAGCATAGATAACACCTTGGTGATGCGCCGTGCCATGCAATACGCCAGCACCTTCGACCTGACGGTATTTCTCACAGCACTCGACCCTTGGCTGAAAGGTAATGGCTGCGTTCACGAAGGTGAAGTCAGCACGCGTTTGGGTTTGCCTGCAATACCCGAAGCCGCCGAGATCGTCGCACTGGCACGAGAACTGGCACTGATCGAAACCACAGGCACGCGTGGCTATATCACACAGTTATCCTGTGCGCGATCGGTCAGCAAAATCGGTGAGGCAAAAGCCCGCGGACTCAGCGTTACGGCCGGCGTATCCGCTCATCATCTGCACTTAAGTGAAAAGGACATCGGGGAATTTGATACCCGTTGTCATGTGATCCCGCCGCTACGTGGCTCAGTTGATCGCGACGCTCTGCGCGAGGGGCTTGCCAGTGGCATTCTGGATGTAATCTGCTCCGATCACCAGCCGCATGGCCTCGATGCCAAACTGGCACCTTTCAGCGAATCCGCTCCGGGAATTGCAGGTCTGGAGACGCTATTGTCATTGACGCTCAAACTGGTTAATGAGGGCGTCCTATCATTGTCCGACGCGCTGGCCAAAGTAACCGCCAATCCAGCGCAGATCCTTGGTATCAATATTGGCCAACTGGGGCCTGAAGCACCTGCGGATATATGCGTGTTTGATCCCACTTCCTCGTGGCAGGTGAATGCGGCACAACTATACAGCAACGGAAGCAACACGCCTTTCGATCAGCAATCACTGCCTGGCATCGTCGAGACCACCCTGGTTGCTGGTGAAGTCAGGTTCTCCCGACGCTGATCAGAACTCCACCTGTTCAAAGGTTGAGCCAAGGTCCTTTTGCCCCTTTGCCGCCTTGCCTTCGAGCTTGATCTTAAGGCGCAGATTGTTTTCGGAATCGGCACTACGTATCGCATCCTCGTAACTGATCAGGTCTTTTTCAAAAAGATCGAACAATGACTGGTCAAAACTAATCATTCCTTCATCGACCGACTTTTCCACAGCATCGCGGATACTATCGATCTGTCCTTTGAGAATAAGATCGCTGACCCAAGGGGAATTCAACAGGACTTCGATCGCCGGCACAAACCCGCCGCCGGTAACTCTAGGCACCAGACGCTGCGAGATAACCGCTTTTAAATTCATGGATAAATCCATATACAGAGTTTCAGTATCTCCTACCCGCCTATGCAAGTTAACAATTCGCTCCAATGCCTGATAGGTATTGTTGGCGTGTAAGGTCGCAAGGCACAAATGCCCTGTCTCGGCAAAGACGATCGCCTGTTTCATAGTCTCAGGGGTGCGTATCTCTCCAATTTGGATCACATCCGGCGCCTGTCGCATCGCGTTTTCCAATGCCGACCGATAGGACATGGTATCCACCCCAACCTCGCGCTGAGTCACAATGCATCGATCATGTGCGTGCACAAACTCGATGGGATCTTCAACCGTGACAATATGCCCGCGAGTGTGATGATTACGATACCCGACCATGGCGGCCTGGGTAGAGCTTTTTCCGGCACCGGTACCGCCGACAAAGAGCACGAGCCCACGGCGGGCCATGGCTATCTTCTCCAGAGTAGCCGGTGGCAGAACTAACTCCTCAAATGTGGGGATATGCGAGCTGATACGCCTTACCACCATGCCAACTTGGCCTTGCTGGCGGAACACGTTGACGCGAAAACGACCTAACCCTTCTGGATTTACCGCAAAGTTGGCCTCTTTGTCAGTTTCAAATTGCTGACGCTGGGCCTCACTCATCAGCGAATTGACGAGCTGTTGCGAACTCTCAGGGGTTAAAACATCGGTCTTTACCGGAAACACCTGGCCGTCGACTTTAAGGCTGGGCGGCGCCCC
>JAAZYQ010000087.1 GCA_014239575.1 Gammaproteobacteria bacterium | reverse complement strand
GCGTGTCGTTAGCGCTGGTAGTTAAAGGAGAGCCGAAATTGGGCGTGGTCTATGATCCCGTCCGCCGGGAATGCTTCAGTGCCAGCGCTGGAGAAGGTGCTTATCTCGGTGGCACGCCCCTCAAGACGCCTCAGAGTCCGTTGGCCCTTCGCGAATGTGTCGCAAACATAGACTACAAGCGTTTGGTCTCTGGTCTTGCGGACGCGTTGGTGCGTTACCCTCCATATCGATCACAGCGCAATCTGGGGTCTTCGGTCCTTGAGTGGTGCTGGGTTGCTGCAGGAAGGGTGCAGCTTTATCTGCATGGGGGTCAGCGGATGTGGGACTACGCGGCGGGCAGCCTGATCCTGAGAGAGGCCGGGGGTGTTTTTTCGACGATACCGGGCAACGTCCTTGATTGCCGGAAGTTCACGAAACGTTCTGCGATTGCTGCTATTACCCCGGAGCTCCATCGGTTGTGGATTCGCTGGATACGAGAGAATGAAAACCCCTGAAAAAATAGGAAAAAGGTTATGCACCATATCAATATTATTTGCTATACCTTTTGGTTCTGGCCCGGCATAGTGAGCGCTCCGAATTACCCAATGCGTACAGGCTCCTGTCTGTGAGTCGCTCAGGATTAGGCTATCTTGGGTTCCGGAAAATCGACTGCCGGAATGCGCTCAAAACATCACGCGAGAAACAATCATGAGTACGGCAACAACAGGCGCTGCCAGCGCAGTTGACCGAAGAAGTAAGGCAAATGCCATCCGGGCCCTCAGTATGGACGCGGTGCAAAAGGCCAAAAGCGGACATCCCGGAATGCCTATGGGTATGGCCGACATATCAGAAGTACTGTGGTGTGACTACCTGAAACATAATCCTGCGAACCCGACGTGGCCCGATCGCGACAGATTTGTTCTTTCTAACGGGCATGGTTCGATGCTGCACTATGCTTTGTTGCATCTGAGTGGTTACGACCTGCCCATCAGCGAGCTTCAGAAATTTCGCCAGTTGCACTCCCGAACGCCCGGTCATCCTGAGTACGGATATGCTCCGGGCGTGGAAACGACAACAGGCCCCCTGGGCCAGGGAATCACCAACGGCATCGGTATGGCGCTTGCCGAGAAGGTTCTTGCGGCCCAGTTCAACCGCGCTCAGCATGTAGTGGTTGATCACCATACTTATGTCTTTATGGGCGATGGCTGCATGATGGAAGGTATCTCCCACGAGGCCTGTTCGTTGGCGGGGACTCTGGGTGTAGGCAAATTGATTGCTTTTTGGGACGATAACGGTATTTCCATTGACGGTGAAGTAGCAGGATGGTTCACCGATGACACCCCCGCGCGTTTTCGAGCCTATGGCTGGCAGGTGATTGAAGATGTCGACGGCCATGATCCACACGCGATCTCACAGGCGATTGACGAAGCCCAAGGAGATTCAGCCAAGCCGTCTTTGATCTGCTGTCGAACCGTCATTGGCTGGGGCTCTCCCAATAAACAGGGCAAAGAGTCTTGTCATGGCGCACCGTTGGGCGACGATGAAATTGCCCTGACGCGCGAGACACTGGGCTGGCCCCATGGGCCGTTTGAAATTCCTGATGATGTGCGCGAGGCATGGGATGCCGCCGCACAGGGTGCATCCCGCGAGAATGAATGGCGCGAGCGCTTTGAGGCCTATCGCGTAGAACATCCTGACCTCGCCGGCGAATTCGAGCGACGGATGGCCGGCGAGTTTCCCCAAGACTGGACAGAGAAGTCACAGGCCTTTATCGACTCGGTGAACGCCGATGGACCGACAGTTGCGAGCCGCAAAGCCTCCCAGTTGGCGCTCGATGGATTTGGCCCCTTTTTGCCAGAACTTATTGGGGGGTCAGCAGATCTGGCGGGATCCAACCTCACTTTATGGTCTGGATCCAAAGGCATCTCCCGGGAGGATGCCGCTGGCAACTACATTTATTTTGGGGTGCGCGAATTTGCGATGGCGGCGCTCGGTAACGGGCTCACACTGCACGGGGGTCTGATCCCCTATTGCGCTACGTTCCTGGTTTTCTCCGACTACGCGCGCAACGCTTTGCGAATGGCGGCGCTCATGAAAATTCGTCAGGTGTTTGTTTTCACACACGATTCTATCGGGCTCGGTGAAGATGGCCCCACGCACCAGCCGGTAGAGCACACTGCAAGCCTGCGGTTGATTCCCAATATGTCGTTGTGGCGCCCCTGTGACGCAGTAGAGACGGCCGTCGCGTGGCGTTGCGCGATTGAGCGTACTGACGGCCCAACCAGTTTGGCGCTTTCCCGGCAGAATCTCCTGCATCAGGCTCGCACTGCTGTCCAGATCAGTGGTATTGCGAAGGGCGGCTACGTGCTTTTGGATTGTGAGGGCGTACCGGATGCAATTATCATCGCCACTGGCTCTGAGGTCGCGCTTGCTATGGATGCGGCCGCGGCTCTGAGAGAAAAGGGTCGGAAAATCCGTGTGGTTTCCATGCCAAGCACCGATGTTTTTGATGCTCAGGATGAAGCCTACCGTGATTCAGTCTTGCCTCCTTCCGCAACCGCGCGGGTGGCAGTTGAAGCGGGTGTGACGGCTGGCTGGCTAAAGTATGTCGGCCTTGGCGGAGCGGTCGTTGGGATTGACCGTTTCGGTGAATCAGCACCGGCTGACGAAGCCTTCAAATATTTTGGCTTTACCGTAGAAAATGTTGTGGGGCAGGTGGAATCGCTGATGTAGGGGCGGACTATCAGGGTGCTTTCAAGCGCTTCAGGCGCAGAAAATCGCAGAACAGAAAAGTTTTTCATTTCTTAAGGAGATCAGCCCATGGCGATCAAAGTGGCAATTAATGGTTTTGGCCGGATTGGCCGTAATGTGTTTAGGGCGATGTTTGAGTCAGGTCAGCAGGACCAGTTTGAAGTGGTTGCGGTCAATGATCTTGGTGATGCAGCCACCAACGCCCACCTGCTGCAGTACGACACCGCGCACGGCCGTTTCGGTCAAGACGTCAGTGTGGATGGCGATGCCTTTGTGGTTGGCACAAGCCGCGTCAAAGTGCTCGCTGAGCGAGATCCCGCCAAGTTGCCATGGGGGGAGCTTGGTGTTGACGTCGTCATGGAGTGCACAGGCTTTTTTACCAGCAAGGAAAAGGCCAGCGCCCACCTTGCGGGCGGTGCCAAGAAAGTCATCATCTCCGCACCTGGCGGCAAGGATGTCGATGCGACGGTCGTTTACGGCGTAAATCATGATGTGCTCAAAGCAAGTGATACCGTTATCTCGAACGCTTCGTGTACCACCAACTGTCTGGCGCCGCTGGTGAAGCCGCTTCACGATTCGATTGGGGTAGTCGGAGGCCTGATGACCACGATCCATGCCTATACCAATGATCAAGTGTTGACAGATGTCTACCACTCAGATCTGAGGCGCGCCCGCTCAGCAACGCAGTCGATGATTCTGACCAAGACCGGTGCCGCGGCTGCGGTGGGGCTGGTGCTGCCGGAACTCAATGGAAAGCTGGATGGCTTCGCGATCCGGGTACCCACGATTAACGTATCGATGGTCGATCTTACCTTTGAGGCTGCCCGCGAGACATCAGTAGAAGAGGTCCATGAGATCATGCGCGCGGCAGCTGATGGCCCACTTAAGGGAATACTGGATTACAACGACAAGCCCCTGGTTTCCTCGGACTTCAATCACTGCCCTGCCTCATCTACCTATGATGCTGCCATGACCCGTGTCGTCAACGGCACAACCGTAAAAGCCTGTTCCTGGTATGACAACGAATGGGGTTTTTCCAACCGTATGCTGGATACCTGCGTCGCCTTGATGAACGCACCCTAATCGATGATTCTGTACCGCCGGTGTGATCACCGGCGGGTCCGTTGTTCAGGGTATTGACTACCGTTGTCGCGAATGAAAAGTTACCGCGATAGTTTGCAGGTTCTCCCTCAGGCTAATCTACTGTTTGCTCTATGAATGTACTTAAGATGACCGATCAGGATCTCGCGAAGAAGCGTGTGCTGATCCGTGAAGACCTGAACGTTCCTGTTAAGGACGGCGTTGTCACCAGTGACGCCCGAATTCGCGCAGCGCTTCCCACAATCAAGGCGGCGGTCGACGCGGGTGCCAGGGTCATGCTGATGTCACATCTTGGACGCCCAAACGAAGGAAAATTCGAGAGTACGTACTCGCTGGCGCCGGTTGCAGAACATCTTGGCACTTTACTCAATCAAACGGTGCGCCTGGCTCCTGACTGGCTGGATGGTGTCGAGGTTGAAGAGGGGGAGGTCGTTCTTTGCGAAAACGTACGTTTTAACACTGGTGAAAAAGCAGACGACGAAGGTCTGTCGCGAAAAATGGCGACGCTTTGCGATGTATTTGTAATGGATGCTTTTGGCACAGCCCATCGTGCCCAGGCCTCGACTCACGGGGTGGCCCGTTTTGCGCCAGTGGCCTGCGCCGGACCTTTACTTGCTACAGAACTTGAAGCGCTCGGCAAAGCATTGGATTCCCCAGCGCGGCCTATGGCAGCAATCGTGGGCGGGTCCAAGGTGTCAACCAAGTTAACCGTGCTGGAATCTTTATCTCATGTAGTCGATCAGTTGATTCCGGGTGGTGGAATTGCCAATACTTTTATCGCAGCCGCAGGGTATCCCGTGGGCAATTCCCTGGTTGAGCGAGATCTGATAGATCAAGCAAAAAAACTGATTGACGATGCTGCGGCAAGTGGCGGTGAGATACCGATTCCGACCGACGTGGTTGTGGGCAAAACTTTTTCCGCCGACACACCAGCGATCATAAAAACTGTGTCGGATGTTACAAAAGACGATATGATTTTTGATATCGGGCCGGAAACCGCTGCCCGTTTTGCCAGGATGATGCACGACGCCGGGACCATTGTCTGGAACGGGCCGGTAGGTGTGTTTGAGTTCGACCAGTTTGGAGAGGGTACCCGGATATTGGGCGAGGCAATTGCCGGCTCCAGCGCGTTTTCGATCGCCGGGGGCGGAGATACGCTCGCTGCCGTAGACAAGTACAATATCGCCCGAGACATCTCCTATATTTCAACTGGCGGTGGTGCTTTTTTGGAGTTTTTAGAAGGCAAAACCCTCCCGGCTGTTGCCATGCTGGAGCAGCGTGCTTCACTTAAATGAACCGACGATTAGAACACTTCCTAAGGATCAGGCTAAGCGCAAGGTGAGCTCCCACCGCCGTACCAAGATCGTGGTTTCACTTGGGCCCTCGACCGACCGGGCCAAGACGATGTCGGCTCTGATCGAGCAGGGGATCGATGTCGCCCGGCTCAATATGTCGCATGGCACCCGTGATGACCATCGTCGGCGTGCCCAGTTAGTTCGGGACAGCGCCGCCCAACATGGCCGTGCTGTTGCGTTGCTGGTAGACCTGCAGGGCCCCAAGATTCGAATTGGCGGATTTGCTGATGGTCCTGTGCAACTTCGTAATGGCAAGCGTTTTGTTATTGATACTGCACTGAATGATCGTGCTGGAACCGAGGACAGTGTTGGCACTAGTTATACCGATCTCATTAACGATGTTGATACGGGAGATCGACTCTTGCTGGATGACGGCAACGTCGTGCTTCAGGTCGATAAGATCGAGGGTACTGCAATATCGACACGGGTGATTGTCGGTGGAGAACTTTCGGACTCCAAAGGCATCAACAAACTGGGTGGTGGCCTGTCGGCCCCAGCTCTTACCGAAAAGGACCACGAGGATATCCGCTTTGCCGCCGAGATCGGCGCTGATTATCTGGGGGTGTCATTTGTTCGTCACGGTGCCGATGTTGAGACCGCACGGATGCTTCTGAGATCAGCCGGTAGTGATGCACATGTGGTTTCCAAGGTCGAACGCCGTGAGGCGTTGGATAAAATCGAAGAAATTATCGTGGCGTCAGACGTCATCATGGTGGCGCGCGGGGATCTCGGCGTCGAGATTGGTGACGCTGAAGTACCTGGGGTGCAAAAGCGCCTCATTAGTGAATCGCGCGCCCATAATACCGTTGTGATCACCGCGACGCAGATGATGCAGTCGATGGTGAGCAGTCCACAGCCAACGCGTGCAGAAGTTTCCGATGTATCCAATGCGGTGCTAGACGGTACCGATGCCGTCATGCTCTCCGCCGAAAGCGCGATCGGCCGTCACCCAGTCAAGGTGGTTGCAGCCCTTGACCGGATTTGCCTGGCTGCGGAGCGCCATCGCAGTGTCCTGGTTTCAGGGCATCGTATGGAGTCTCGCTTTGACTCCGTCGAAGAAACGATCGCCATGGCGACTATGTATACCGCTAACCACTACAACGTCGTTGGAATCTTGACGCTGACCGAGTCAGGCTCAACCGCTAAATGGATGTCACGCATCAGTTCCGGAATTCAGATCTTCGGGATGACCCGAAATGAAGATACTGAGAGAAGAATGGCGCTTTATCGTGGGGTATATCCGGTGCCTTTTGATGCAACGCAACTGCCGCGCGGTGATGTTAATCGGGCAGTGGTTGCAGAACTTGAGGCCCGAGGCTTGGTCGCCGAAGGAGACTGGCTGATCATTACCAAGGGCGATTTTTCGGGTGTGAAAGGTGGCACTAATTCGATGAAGATCGTTAAAGTGGGCGAGGTCACCGGAGAGCGTGACTGAAGCTATCATGTATACCAAAACCGAGTGAAGAGATTTGTCCGCAGGAATTTTTACGCGCTGATAAACAGCAAGATTCCGAGCGGGCCTAGATGATTTAACTTGCAAATGTCAGTAGCGAATAAGCCATGCCTATGATGTCAATGCGCCAGATGCTCATCTATCAAGCTGAGTATTATTACGGGGATTCCGCGTTTAACGTCAACAATATGGAGTAGAGGCATGCCATCATGGATGGCGGTAAACAATACTGATAGCTCAGTGATTGTGCTGGTCTCAGCCGGTATCTGTTAATCCGTAGGCACGCCATTTCCGTATCAACTGACCTAGGTGACCGTGGAAAAATTTGTCTTAACGTAAACTACGAGGAAATCTGATGAACATCGATACACTTCAAGCGACTGCTCGTGCCATGGTGGCTCCTGGCAAAGGAATTCTAGCAATGGATGAGAGCGCGCCTACCTGTAACAAACGTTTCGAAGCGCTCGGAATTCCAGCCACGATTGAAATGCGACGAGAGTACCGGACCATGCTGGTGTCCTCGCCGGGTCTGGGCGAGTATATCGGTGGCGCAATACTCTTTGACGAGACGCTCAGGGATCAGACGACAGACGGAAAGTCGTTTGTAGACGCACTTAACGAGCAGGGTATCGTTCCAGGAATCAAGGTCGATACCGGTGCCAAGGATCTTGTGTTGCACCGGGGTGAGAAAGTCACAGAAGGTCTGGATGGGCTGGGTCCGCGCCTTGCTGAGTATCACGAACTGGGTGCTCGATTTGCCAAATGGAGAGCGGTGTACGCTATTTCTGATGCGTTGCCCAGCCAGGCCTGTTTCAGCGCCAATGCCCATGGCCTTGCCCGGTATGCGGCGCTCTGCCAGGCGCACGATATCGTTCCAATTGTGGAGCCTGAAGTGCTGATAGACGGTAGCCACAGTATTGAACGATCCTTTCAAGTAACACAGCACGCCCAGCAAACTGTCTTTGAGGCACTTGCCGACCAGGGTGTAGATCTTCGCGGGATCGTGCTCAAGCCAAGCATGGTGATTTCGGGTGCGGAGGCGAACAACCGGGCGGGTGTTGACGAGGTGGCGCGGGAAACACTGCGTTGCCTGTTGAGCACTGTGCCGCCGGCCGTTCCAGGAATCGCATTCCTCTCCGGCGGACAGTCTGATGAAGAGGCGACAATGCACCTCAATGCAATGCACCATGTGGGTGTTGCGTTGCCCTGGGCCGTGACCTTCTCATATGGCAGAGCCCTGCAGGCGGCAGCCATGACAACCTGGGCAGGTCAGAGCGGCAACGTGGACAGCGCCCGTGCCATCGCTTTTCACCGGGCCCGGATGAATGGGGTTGCCGCACTGGGTGAGTATTCTCCTGAGTTGGAGAAGGCAGCCTGAGCCGTTGGATGATGTGTTTATACTGTGATACGCGTATTAGCGCGTATCGAGGCCTTGTGAGGAGTGACGGACTTGGATTCTGGAAGTATTGATCGATACATCGTGGCGAGAGGTGTGCTTATGGTGTCTACTGGCGCGAGTCGACGCTTCATGCATCAGAACCCCTCGGCCTTTGATCCACGCAAGTACCTAAAAGAAGCAACCAAGGCCATGAATGAGATCTGTGTTGCACGCTATGAGTCTTTTGGTACGGCCGGCAACGCCTCAAAAATCAAAGCGCTCGATCTTGAGGACATGGTCAAGCGCTACGATAGTGGCGAATTGGA
>JAAZYQ010000086.1 GCA_014239575.1 Gammaproteobacteria bacterium | reverse complement strand
TGTTCGCCCACTACCCCCTCCCCCTCGACCTCTTCAATGCGGTTGTCCGCATCCGTAATAATCCAACGTCGCGTTAGTAATTTGGCTGAAATAGAGCCTCGATTGACTAAGGTAATCGTGTACGCAAATACGTATCGATCTTTTTCAGGCTCGGAATGGTCTGCCATATAGGACGTTTCCACTTCGATATCGATTTCATAGGGGTTGCTCATGTACGCATTCTCGGCTCAGATTGGGTCACAGGACACCGAGACGATGTTAACGTGTCCAGCCTCAAGGTGTACAGCACTGAGACGACCTCCCCAGATACAACCGGTATCAAGGCCCAGGTAAGGGGGATGGTTCACCAGGCCGCTAGCCGCCCAGTGACCAAAGATGACCCGATAATGTGAAAGCCCGGGATTCGGAATATCAAACCACGCCGTGAGGCCAGACGGCGCAGCGGCAGCGTCGTCTTTGTAATTCAGATCCAGGCATCCGTGTTGATCAACAACTCGCATACGGGTGAACGTGTTGGTGATGAAACGCAATCGCTCCCATCCTGATAACGTTGTATTCCAGCATCTTGGGGCGTCACCGTACATGTGGCACAAGAACGCTTCGCACTGCGCGCCACGCAGTGCATCAGCTACTTCACTGGCCAGAGCGACCGCTTGGTCCACAGCCCACTTTGGGTAAACACCGGCATGGACCATCACCGCGTTCAACTTAGGACAAACATGTATAAGTGATTGATTCTTAAGGAAATCAACATATTTTGGTAAGCTCGGATGGGCGAGGATATGATCGAGTTTTTCCACAGCTTCGGCTGACCGAACGCCTGCCGCAACAGCCAGAAAATGCAGGTCGTGGTTGCCAAGCACGCTGACTACGCACGGTCCAAGGTCAATCAACCGATCCAGCACTGCTAGAGAATCCGGCCCGCGTCCTACAAGGTCGCCAACCAGCCACAAACGGTCAGTCTGTGGGTCAAAGCTTATGGTTTTAAGTAAGCGATCAAGCGCTGCATCACAGCCTTGAATATCGCCTATTGCCCAGGTTGCCAATCTAGATCCAGGCCCGTGTTACTCTTCCAGCAGCAGTTTTTCCAACTCCCCAGGGCGCTCTGCCCTGGGCGTCGCGCTGTCGCTGATCTGTGCGTTTCTTTGCTGCAGGTACGTCTCTCGCAGGAACAGATAGGGATCTACCTGCATCTGCAGTATTCGGTCAACTCCAAGGAGTTTTGAACGAAGATCTATTAACTGTAGGCTAAAACGAGCCACAGTAACTGTTAGATTGTCCGGCTGCCATAAAGGGTCAGCCATATAGAATTCCGGAATCTTGCCGACACCGTCTCGCACTGTGCTGGGCCCCAAAAAAGGCAGCACCAGATAGGGCCCGCTGGGCACTCCCCACACAGCGAGCGTCTGTCCATAATCCTCTTCGTGAGCCGGTTTGCCTAATGGCGTCGCAATATCTATAAGGCCGACAAGCCCGATCGAGCTATTTAACAAAAAACGATCCAGAGTTTGACGAGCCCGAGCGGGCTTGCCTTGCAGCAGGTCATTAATAAACGTGGTTGGCTCACCCAGGTTACGGAAAAAATTACCAACTCCTCGGCGAACCGGGCTGGGAATGATGGCTCGGTAGCCAGTAGCGAGAGGTTTGAGCAGCGCACGGTCGAAGACATCGTTGAATGCATACATTGCCCGATTAAACGACTCGAGCGGATCAGATGAGGGCGCGGCCATCGCCGGGTGGGCTAAGGACAGCACTAAAATCACCATCAGCGCGTGCATCAAGGCCCTGGCCCGGCCCAAAAAAAAGCTTTGAGTGCTCAACGGTCTTGGCCTCGGAAGGCTCGGGCGAGCTCACCCACGTAGCGGGACGCACGTTGGCCCACCGAGTCAGGCGAGACCAATCGCGGCGTCAGCAGTCGCTGAAGATCTTCAAGATGCCGGCTTTGCGCTTCAAAGCGAGCTTTCAGGGCAGCATGTTCCTGCTGTAGCTGGTTCAGCTGCGCTGAAGGTGCTGTTTGTTCCATCGTTTTTTGACCTGTAACGTGACTTGGGATGTTGGTGTCACTAGTGCTAGACGTGACACTTGGCGTGGATCCCGGCTCTCCAAATACGCGGATCAGATCGGTGATATCGAAAAGATAACGGGGTCTCCCACCAGGGTCTTGGCGTTGGAAAGGAGTCAGGTGACCTTTTTTAACCCGTCGCCGAATCGTGTTGGTCGATATTCCAAAAAGGCGACCTGCCTCGGTGATACTGATGCGGCTGCGATGACGGGATGACGCATCCAGGGTCATGTGATGACCTCGAGACACAATTTGGCACGCTGTTTGGTGTCGATCGAGCCGCTATAAGGCATAACCCCAGTATACGTGATGGGACCAACGCTGGGTAAGGGTTTAGAGGACGATTTTAAATAAAATGCAACTTTTGCCCGTGAGTGAGTTCAGATTGGGCCAGAATATCCAGCGATGAAAAGACAACGGTTTATCTTCGCCACCCTCGCTCTTGCGAGTGGATTGTTTTTGTCAGCCACGGCTCAAGCCAACGCGGCTCAGGAAGCTCTGGCCCTGGCGCTAAAGGCCTATGTCGAGCGACAGCGGTTGGCGAGCCCTTTACCGGATCTGGCGATTTCAAAGGCGATTGAGGTGCAGGATTTTCTGATGATGAATCTAGCGCCAGACTACGGTTCGGTAGCAGGATATCAGCGGGACAGCGGCGCCGACGGGGCGCTGCTCAGCACAGTATTGCTCGAAAATATGTTTACCTCTAGTGGTGCGACGCTGCATCGCGCGCGCGACAGCAACGCGTCGGTTGAGCTCGAACTGCTGGTACGGGTAGGTTCAAAGCTGATCAACAAAGCAGATACCTTAGCGGCCCTGGCAGCTCAAATCTCTGAAGTTCTGCCCGCCGTTGAAGTTCGCGACCAATTGCTTGTGGCTACACAACGTTTCGATCCCGCGGCCTTAATCGCCATCAATGGCGGGGTCCGGTACTTGGTGCTCGGGCGGCCGCTTGTGGTTCCATCATCGATAACGGTAGACGACTGGGCGGGGGTTTTCGCTGCGCATCTTTTCCAAAAGGATGGAAAAACCGTTAGTCACGGTAGCGGACTGGTTACCGGTACAAACCCATTACAGGCTGTGCTTGAGCTCAAGCAACTACTGCAAAAAAGGGGTCGATTTCTTAAGGCTGGAGACTTGCTGGCGTTAGGGTCAATTGGACCTGCTGTGGAGCCGGATACGAATGGCCGCTTCGAAGCTAGTTTCAAGACACCCTTTGGCGGCGGCCGAGTGGTGTTTGCGCTACGCTAGCGGCCAGGACAAGGGCACTAGCTGTTGCCAGTGAGCCAGGCGTTGGCCCGGGCCACATCGTTCTCATCGAGATCACCTGACAAGCGCTCCAGTTGCAGCATCTGCATGATGTACTCGTAACGCTCTTTGGTGTAATTGCGCTCTGCCCGAAAAAGGTCGCGTTGCGCATCCAGAACAGCAATATTGGTGGTCAGGCCAGCGGCGAAGCTTTCTTCTTTACCCAACAACGCGTTTTCCCCTGCCCGAACCGCCTCGGCCAGCGCAGCCACCCGGCGAAGTCGGCTCTTGATGCCCAGAAAAGCCTGGCGCGTATCCCGACGGATGTCTCGGGACGCTGCCTCGTAATCAGAGCGGGCCGCGTTGCGGTTTTCGGCGGCCTCGCGTACTCGGGCGTTGACCAGCCCCCCCTGATAAAAGGGGATGTTGACCGAAAGCGTTATTCGCGCCGAGGTGTCGTCCCCTAAGACGGTATCACTGTAATTTCCGGATAATTGCAAGCCCACTTTGGGCAAGCGTTGCGCTTGTTGCCGGTCGATCTCGAGCGATGAAAGTGATATTCCCAGAGATTTTGCCTTGAGGGTTCGGTTGTCACTGAGTGCGCGTGCCACCCATTGCTCCGCATCATCCGGTTGGGGTGGTGTCAGTTGGACCGTTTTCGCTAAAGGATGTAATTCACCTATATCCTCACCGATTAGCGCAATAAGGACCTGGCGGGCATCGTCCAACAGTTTCTCCGCCTCAATAGTGTCGGCCACGGCATTTTCATACCGGGCGCGCGCATCGAACAAATCGGTCCGGGTGCCCAGGCCGACTTCAAGACGCTGTTCCGCCAGTTCGAGTTGGCGACCAATCGCCCGCTGGTTGCTTTGGGTTAGCTCAACATTATCCTGCATGGCAAGCACCGAGAAGTAGGCATTGACGGTGCGAGTGATCAGAGATTCGGTGGCAACCGCAAATACAAGTGCCGCTTGTTCGGTTTGCTGATCCGCCTGCTTCACTGCCACCGAACTGGCGCGGTTATATAGTGTTTGTGACAGCGCAACGGACGCAGAGGTTGTATCAAGGCCGTCGGTTGATGCGCTGGTAAGGGCGCCACCCGCTGTCAGCTGTGGTCTCAAGGCGGCTCGGGACAAGGGAAGGATTTCGGCCGCCGCATCGTGACGGTAACCTTCAGCTGCAAAAACCGGGTCGCTGGCCTTGGCCAGTCGGTATACGGTGACCAGATCAGCCAAATTTATCGTTGCGGCATTATCGGTTGATGCCGCAACGACTGCTGTCACTTCTACCGGGCTAGTGTCCTGTATTTGAGCCTGGGTTTGGGTTTGCGCAATAGTGTTGTCAGTGTTTGTGCCGGCAGTGCCGAGCAGGGGCACTTTGAGTATCTGTCCGGTATAAATGATCGGGTCGGCGCCAAGGTCGTTTTCATTAATCAGCTCAGCGCAGGGCACTCGAAAAAACTCCGCGATCTCGCACGGCGTATCGCCCGACTGAACCATGTAGACCGCGTTTTCTTGAGCGTTAGCCGAAGCAATACTGAGGATACTGGCAGATGCCAGTAAGCCCGGTAGAAGCAGCTGTTGGAGTAGTTTCATGAATCGGATACCCGCGCCCATTAGAACTCAAAAGCGCGCTTTGAAGGTGTGTTGATCAACGGCGCCACATGGGTATCGAAAAGAGATCGGCGTGACAAGGCCCCATTGGCGTCTCGAAAGATGATTATCGCTTCCATAATTGGATTCTGTCCAACCACTGCAACCAAGCGGCCATTTTTTGCCAGAGCCTTTTCAAACGCAGGTGGAATTTCAGGAACGGAACCGGTCAGCAAAATAGCGTCCCAGGTGGATCGCGGCTTCCAGCCATCCGCCGCGTCTCCTTGCTCAAGAGTGACCGTGTTAATACCTGTTTTTCTCAGACGCTGTGCTGCGCCTTTCAGAAAATCACCATGGATATCGACGCTAGTCACCGTTTGGGCAGAATGGGCCAATAATGCGGTCATGTAACCCGTGCCGGTTCCAATTTCAAGAATGGATTCACCGCCAACTAGAGCCAGGCTCTGCAGCAGCCTGGCTTCAAGCCGGGGCTCCATCATGGTTTGCCCGTGGCCGATAGGTATCTGAATATCGGCAAACGCCAGATCCGCGTATCCGGCAGGAACAAAATCTTCGCGGTGAAAGCCCTGCAGCGTTGACAACACCCAAGAATCCAGCACCTCCCAGGTCCTGATCTGCTGTTCGATCATATTAAAGCGTGCGCGTTCAATGTCCATTGGGCCAACCATACGAGGCAATAGAAAACACTAAAAGTCTAGCACGCTGGATCATATTTTCGATGACTTGTGAATTGAAATAACAAGGCTTGATATGCCTTACTAAAGCATCTTTCACGGTTAGCCGACGCCACGGTGCTGGTTGCGGCCAGGGCTACGCCGCCGGCTGTTAAGGATTGCAGTAGCCGGCACCCTCGGGTATCGGATAAAGTGGGCATACTTGAGTCAGGGTTCTCCTAATTAAGCGGTGCACCGGGGGGTAGCCGCCTGGCTAACTTCAGGAAGATCCAGGCCCTGACCGGTGGCAAGATGAAATCATCTATATCTCCATACAGCGCAATTTGGCCTTGATATGAAGATGACGCTCTATCTAATCGTCGATCCGATGTGTAGCTGGTGTTGGGGATTCAGGTCGGCCTGGCAAGCTTTGCGGGAGGAATTGCCATCATCGGTTCAGATCATCGATTTGATGGGCGGCTTAGCACCAGATACGGACCAGCCGATGGATACCCCGACTCGTCAGTATGTTCAAAACGCTTGGCGCACTGTCGCCAGTCGGACCGACGCCCTGTTTAATTTCGAATTCTGGGAGACGTGCAAGCCGCGCCGTACGACTTATCCGGCTTGCCGGGCCGTGATAGCGGCAGGGCTGCAGGACCAACGTGCCCGATCAACCATGTATGAGGCGATACAGCGTGGGTACTTCCTTGAGGCGCGCAACCCTTCTGATTCCGATACTCTGATTGCGATCGCCCATCAAATTGGAATCGATGGTGGGCAATTTGCCCGTGATCTCACGGCGGTGCAGACACAAAAGACCTTTGCCGATGAACTCGCCACCGTGCGCACTTTTGGTGTGACCGGATTTCCTACCGTCATCTGGTGCTGTGAGGACGATGAGGGTAATTCCCGCTATGGTCTTTTGTGTGCTGGATATACGAATGCTGATAGTTTACGAGCGCGCTGGGCCGAATTGATCTGCTGAGCACGGTTTGGCCTCCGGGTAGGATTCTTGCGCCCGATTTTGGCCAACGCGGCGTTTTTGAGCCAGATAACGGCTGTTTATTGGGATATAGGATTGACCCTTGCCGGGGCACTCCCCTATACTGCGCGACCCTTTGTTGCAGTGCAAATAACTCACGGGGGCAAATAACCGTTTGGCCCCCGGGCCCAGCCGAGGTTTCCGGCACCCAGATGGCAGTAGCGTGCAAAGCCCAGGCGAAAACGCCGGTTGGCAAAACTCTCTGGCGGATTCTTGGCGTCGCGGCCATTACGGTTGGTAGCGTCGTCGTGCTGTTAGCGCTATTGACCGAGGGACAGGCGCGCTCGGCACTGCTGGGCGGTAGCGCTGGGTTGTTGGCGAATGTATACGCCGTTTGGCGGGTCTACGCATCCCCAGCCGATATATCGGCCGAGAGGGAACTGCTCAACCTGTACCGAGCGGAATTTGGAAAATTGGTGATTACCGGCGCTCTATGTGCGCTGGCATTCGCGTTGATAAAGGATCTGGCGATTGCAGGTTTCCTGACAGGACTGATAACAGCCTTGCTCGCGGCAACCCTCGGGGCGATCACTGTAGGTACAAAGTAGCGACACTTAGACATGGCAAGCGACGCGCAAACCACTACCGGATACATCAAACACCATCTTCAGAATCTGACCTATGGTCAGCATGCGGATGGCAGCTGGGGTGTTGCCCATGGCGCGGCTGAAGCCAAGGCGATGGGATTCTGGGCAATCCATCTGGATACCATGTTTTGGTCTATATTGCTCGGAGCCCTGTTCCTGTGGGGTTTTCGAAAAGCGGCACAACGCGCAAGCGCACAGACCCCCAGTGGGTTTCTCAACTTCGTCGAGTGGATCGTCGAGTTCGTGGACGAAAACGTTCGTGGATCGTTTTCACACAAGAGCGATCTGGTCGCACCGCTGGCCCTGACGCTGTTTGTCTGGGTGCTGCTGATGAACACCATGGATTTGGTGCCGGTTGACTGGATTCCACAGATTGCAGGCCTGATGGGCATCGAATACATGAAAGTGGTGCCCACGACTGATCCAAACGCGACCTTCGGTATGGCGCTGGGCGTATTCGTTTTGACGCTCTTCTACAGCATAAAGATAAAAGGCGTAGGCGGGTTTGCGGCCGAACTGACCATGCAACCTTTCCAGGCGAAAAATCCGATCCTCAAAATTCTGTTTGTGCCGGCGAACTTCTTCCTTGAGTTCGTCAGCTTAATATCTAAGCCCATATCGCTGTCACTGCGCCTGTTCGGTAATCTGTTTGCCGGGGAGATGATTTTTATCCTAATTGCCCTATTGTTTTCTGGCGGCGCGGTACTGGCCGTCGCTGGGGGGGTATTGCAGTGGGCGTGGGCAGTGTTCCATATACTGATCGTATTGCTGCAGGCCTTCATTTTTATGACACTGACTATTGTGTATTTGGAGATGGCCCATAGCCATCACTAGTTTTCTTTATTCGGTTTATATCTGACCTAACCTGACAACTTCCTACAGGAGAAACTCATGGAAATAGCTTTACTCTACGTTGCCGGCGCGGTGCTGCTCGGTCTTGCCGGCATAGGCGTCGGTGTAGGCGTCGGTGTTTTGGGCGCCCGCTTTCTTGAGGGTATTGCCCGCCAGCCTGAACTGTTGCCGATGCTTCGCACCCAGTTCTTTATTGTGATGGGCCTCGTCGATGCTATCCCGATTATCGGTGTAGCGATCGCGCTGTACATCATGTTCGCCGTAGTCGGCGGCTGACCACCCGTGACAAGGTACAGGCTATGAACATCAACCTGACGCTGATCGGTCAGAGCATTGCTTTTGTTATTTTCGTCTGGTTCTGCATGAAATTCGTCTGGCCGCCGATTATCTCGGCGCTCAACGAAAGAAAGA
>JAAZYQ010000085.1 GCA_014239575.1 Gammaproteobacteria bacterium | reverse complement strand
CTTTCCGAACTAACGCTGCCATCATCAAGCGTCTAGCCGACACACAAAAAATTGAGATCGCAGAGGCCGATGCGTTAGCCCATGTGCTACGGCTGTACCTGGCCCGGGAACAGGCACTCAAACTGAGCCGGCGCCCCGCGCTCGTGAGCGTTGGAGAGTATGCCGCTGAACGCAAAGCGATCGGCGCCTTGTGGCGCAAGTATCTTGATCTCGGGCAGCGTGATGGATGACCGAAGCGCTAATGGTGCGCCGGGTCGTGGCCAGCCACAGCCCTAGCCCAAGGCGATGGGCTAGAATCACTCCTGATTTAAACCTACCCTACATCAGCGATGTCCAACCGCCCCACTATTGCCCTGGTGATCGGCTCTTTTCACAAAGATGCCTGTGAAGCCATGGTCAGCGCAGCACTGGCCGCCGCGACGGAGGCAGAACTAGATGTGTGCGAACAGGTATGGGTTCCAGGCTCAATGGAAAAACCACTTGCGGTGAAACGACTGCTGACCCGCCATAACATCGACGGTGCAGTCGTGCTCGGCATTATCGAGCGCGGTGAAACGGCACACGGGCGGGTCATGGGTCAGGCAGTCATCCAGGCGCTGATTGGACTACAACTGGAAACCGGGAAACCAGTTGGTATAGGCATTTTGGGTCCAGAGATATTGCCGGACCAGATTTCGCTGCGGCTTGCACCCTATGCCAGGGACGCCGTGCACGCCGTGCACGCTATGTTAACTGAGTGATACGTCAGCCAAGGCGCGCGGTTACGCACCCCTCATTGTTCTGTAATAATTCAGCATCTGAGTAACGTACGCTCAAATTAATTGACTTAGGCACCATAAGGAAAACGCGATGTCATTTTCAGACCGTGATGGAAGTATCTGGTTCGATGGAGAAATGGTCCCCTGGCGCGAGGCTAAGGTTCATGTACTGACACATACCCTGCATTACGGACTGGGTGTGTTCGAAGGTGTTCGTGCCTACGAGACCGATCGCGGCACAGCCATCTTCCGCCTGGCCGACCATACCGAACGCTTCTTCCGTTCGGCTCATATCCTTGGTATGAAAATGCCCTACGATAACGACACCCTTAACGCGGCCCAGGTTGCCGTAGTTCAGGAAAACGGCCTGGAAAGTGCTTATCTGAGGCCACTGGCCTTCTACGGATCCGAAGGCATGGGTATTCGTGCAGACATGCTCAAGACCCATATTGCTATCGCAACGTGGGAATGGGGCGCCTACCTTGGCGAAGATGGGCTGAAAAACGGCATTCGTGTCCGGACCTCTTCTTTTACCCGCCACCACGTCAACATCACCATGTGCCGTGCCAAAGCCTGTGGCAACTACATCAATTCAATGCTGGCCCTGCAGGAAGCGCTTTCCGGCGGGGCGGATGAAGCGCTGATGCTGGACGCCGAAGGCTACGTAACGGAAGGTACCGGGGAAAATATCTTTGTCGTACGCAATGGTGTGGTCTATACACCTGACCTGAGTTCAGCGCTCGAGGGCATTACCCGCGATACGGTAATCCGTCTGATCGGTGAGGCAGGCCTGGATCTGGTGGAAAAACGAATTACTCGTGATGAGGTGTACGTGGCGGATGAGGCCTTCTTCACCGGCACCGCAGCGGAGGTCACCCCTATTCGGGAATTGGATGGGCGCAGTATCGGTAACGGTGGCCGCGGCCCTGTGACCGAACAATTACAGGCAAGTTATTTCGACTGCGTGCACGGCCGAGATCCAAAGCACAATGACTGGCTCACTTTTGTCTGATCAACCCGTCATGAGTAACCTCAACCCATCCCAAGCCGCTACCGCAAAGACGCAAAAGGCGCGCCAGATCAGCCCTGATAGCTTACCGTTGCATTGCCCCACAGCGGATATGGAGTTGTGGGACCAGCATCCCCGGGTCTATCTGCCGATTACGCCGGGCAACAGCGCGCTTTGTCCCTACTGCGGCACCCGCTTTCACCTGTCTGATAACACAGCCTGACGGTAACGGGCTCAGCCAATTCTGCCACCGGGCAATGCGTGAGATAGGTTCTGCCCCTCGGATCCTGGTGATCGGCCCTGCCTGGGTAGGCGACATGGTCATGGCGCAGAGCCTTTTCAAGGTGCTCAAAACCCGTCGGCCCAAGGCCTGGCTCTGCGTGACTGCCCCAGCTTTTACAGCTCAGCTCGCTACGCGCATGCCCGAGGTGGATGAAGTCATTGAAACCCCTTTTCACCACGGCAAGCTGCAGCTGATCGAACGTTACCGACTCGGACGTTCGCTGCGAGCACGGAGTTTTGATCACGCCATCATTCTGCCAGGCTCAACTAAGGCAGCGTTGTTGCCTTTTTTTGCCCAAATCCCGGTACGCAGTGGCTATCGGGGTGAGCCTCGCCAAGGCCTGGTCAATGACCTGCGTACTAAGCCCGTCGGCAAGAAGGGGCACATGGCCGCACAATTTGTGCAACTGGGATTAACGCCCGATGAACCGCTCGTCTCACGCTACCCACCCCCCCAGCTGACTACCCAGCCACGGGCCACACCCGATATCATGGCGAGCCTTAACCTCAAAGTCCTGGATAACCCGATCCTGGCACTGTGTCCTGGGGCTGAGTACGGCCCGGCCAAGTGCTGGCCATCCCACCATTTCGCCGCTTTGGCAAATCACTATCTGGCGCAGGACTGGCAAATCTGGCTGGTCGGCAGCCATAAAGATCAGCCAATGGCGCAAGCCATCATTCACAGCTGTAAAGCCCAGGATCGCTGTCTGAATCTTGCGGGCCGCACCAGCCTGCTGCAAGCCGTAGACCTGCTGGCACAGGCCCGGGCTGTTGTTAGCAATGACTCCGGCCTGATGCACATCGCAGCCGCCGCCGGCCGGCCCGTAGCTGGTATTTTCGGATCTTCCAGCTCCCAGCATACTCCGCCGCTCAGCCACCGTGCCCAGGCTATCTCGCTGGAACTTTCCTGCCAGCCCTGTTTTGCACGCCAATGCCCATTGGGGCACTTAGACTGCCTGGAAAAACTGGCGCCGCAGCAGGTCATCGATACCCTAGAAGGTCTGTTGGCTTAACCGCACACAGCGCTGGCCGATATAATCTCGCCCAACCCTTTCAAGTGAGGTGTCCGTGAGCCCCCATCCCCTGACTGTCCTGGTAACCGGCGGTGCCGGCTATATCGGCTCCCATACAACCCACCAGTTACTGGCTGCGGGTCACCGAGTCAGTGTGATCGACACACTGTACAGTGGTCATCGCTGGGCCGTTCCCAACGAAGTCGATTTTCACCAACTGGATGCCGCTGACAGTGATGCTGTAACGGCTCTGATGCGGGCGCGGCGCTTCGACGCTGTGATCCATTTTGCGGGTCACATCGTAGTCCCCGAATCAGTTTCTAACCCGGCCAAGTATTATCAAAACAACGTGGTGGGATCACTGAAGCTCATCCAAAGCTGTCAGCAAGCTGGGATTGGGTGTTTCATTTTCTCCTCCAGTGCAGCCGTTTACGGTAACCCACAGACGATCCCTGTTAACGAAAATGCTCCAGCCAACCCAATCAATCCTTATGGGCGCACCAAACTTATGACCGAATGGACGCTCGAGGATCTTGCCCGGCGGCAAGATTCAGGCCCGGCACTACGCTATATCGCTTTGCGTTACTTCAATGTTGCCGGCGCCCGCCTCGACGGTAGATTAGGGCAGGCCACACCAGAGGCAACCCACCTGATCAAGGTGGGTTGCGAGGCCGCCTGTGGGCAGCGCGAAACGGTATCGATTTTCGGTACCGACTATGGCACTGCCGACGGCACCTGTATCCGCGACTACATCCACGTTGAGGATCTTGCCAGAGCGCATCTGCAGGCGCTGGATTACCTCGCCGACGGGGGAGACTCCAAAGTGCTCAACTGCGGCTATGGGCATGGCTACAGCGTCCGCGAGGTCCTCAATACGCTGCGGCAGATCAGTCAGGTCAACTTCACCATCCGTGAAACCGATCGCCGTGCTGGTGACCCAGCGTGCCTGGTATCAGACAATCGCGCTATTCGTGAAGTGTTGGATTGGGCGCCACAGTACGACGATCTGGAACTCATCTGCTCCAGTGCGCTTGGCTGGGAGCGCGGCGGCAACCTGCCAACCGCGCAGAAGCGTTAAACTACGCTCCCCTGGTTTGGGCTCTTGCTACCTGCAAGGTGATGTCAATGAAACTTGCGCTTTGCCTCTATAAGTACTTCCCCTACGGCGGATTGCAACGGGATTTCTTACGCATACTCAAAGAGTGCCGCAGCCGTGGGCACGAGGTACACGTCTACACCGCTGAATGGCAGGGAGAGCAACCTCAAGGGGTCCAACTAACCGTTTTCCCTTCTAGCCGCTTGCTGGTAGGCAATCATGTTCGTGACCGGCACTTTCATGCACAGATGCAAAAAGCGATAGGAAGCGAGCACTTTGATGCCGTTATCGGTTTTAATAAGATGCCTGGACTAGATCTGTACTACGGTGCGGATTTTTGCTACCTCGGGCGAGCCGTTCCCCAGTACGTGCCTTTGTACCGGTTCACCCCACGCTACCACCACATGTACACCTTCGAGAAAGCGGTGTTTGGCAGAGACAGTCAGACCCGGATCCTCTCACTCTCAGAACGTGAGAAAACAGTTTATCAGCAATACTATGGTACGTCGGAGGGGCGATTTCATCTGCTTCCCCCAACATTGGACTCGGATCGCCGGCCAGTTGCTAACCGCAACTTGGTCCGAACCCAGCTCCGCCAGGAGCTGGGTGTGGCCTCATCGGACATGCTGCTGCTTTTCATCGGCTCAGGCTTTAAAACCAAGGGGTTGGATCGCGCGCTGGTCGCGCTGTCCAATCTACTCCCGCCATTGTTAAAAAACACCCACTTGGCTGTTGTTGGCCAAGACCAAGCCGGGCCTTACCGGCGTCTGGCACAAAAACTCAAGATTGCCGACAAAGTCCGCTTTTTAGGTGGGCGCACTGATATCCCGGAACTGCTGGCAGCCGGCGATCTGCTGGTTCATCCCGCTTATATGGAGAACACCGGAACCATTTTGCTCGAGGCCATTGCGTCGGGACTGCCTGTCATTGCCACCGATGTTTGCGGCTACGCCGACCACATCATCAAGGCCAACGCCGGTGAGGTCTTGCCGTCACCTTTCGACCAAACCCAACTCGACGAGCAACTCGCCGCGGCTTTGATTTCGAATCGGAAGACTTCCTGGTCAACTAATGGTATCCGTTATGGTGCAAACCCTGAGCTCTATCACATGCCTGCCAACGCTGTGGATGCAATAGAAACTCTGGTCAACCATCGACGTGAACTGAATCCAACCGCCAACGCCTCACTTGAAAATGAACCAATCGATCCCTGGGTGTACCTGCGCGCGGATCTTGCCAAGTTGGGGGATTTCCCCGAGATCATGCAACTTGAGGGCGAGGGTTTTCGCGAAGCCCCGGGGCGCAAAACTGTGCGTTTCTCGCGCCACAACCAGCGCTATTTTCTGAAAACCCACACCGGCGTCGGCTGGCAGGAGATCATCAAGAACCTGGTTTATTTTCGACTACCGGTACTGGGTGCCATGAATGAATGGCACGGTGCACACCATCTGCAACGCTTAGGGATTGATACCCTCAGCATCGCCGGTTTCGGCAGCGCAAGCGGCAATCCCGCCAGGATGCAGTCTTTCATCATTACCGACGAGATCACCCATGCCCAGAGTCTGGAGGAGTTCTGCGGCGCGTGGCAGCAGCAGCCCCCCCGTCATGCTACCGACATACGATTCAAGCGTTGGTTGATCCGGCGTCTGGCCGAAACTGCACGACGACTGCATAACAGTGGAGCCAATCATCGCGATTTTTACCTGTGCCATTTTCTATTACAGCCCGGTTATGAGAAAGGACAACTCGCAGGCTCAGCAAGCCAGCTGTTTGTCATTGACCTGCACCGGATGCAGCTACGCCGACACACTCCTAAGCGCTGGAAAATTAAGGACGTGGCCGGCTTGCACTATTCGAGTATGGACCTGGGCCTAACCCGCCGTGACCATTTACGTTTTATGAAAATTTACACCCAGCACAGCCTGCGCGAAATCCTAACCCATGAGGGGCAATTCTGGCGACGCGTGGACCGTCGAGCTCAGCGCCTTTATCGCGCCGAACACCTGCGTCAGCCGATGGCCAACGCACCTGTAGCGCAGTCTCTGCGCAGTGCCAGTACCCAGCCCTAGGAAGGCGAACGGGTTAGTGGCGGCCATTCACAGCGCAACCCCAGACAGCGGCTACGCCCTGCTGAGTGACCGAGCGCAGACTTTTCACAGTAAGGGCCTTAAGGCACACTTTTTATCCCGCTACGACTCGCCGATGCTGCGCACCCTGCTGCTCAACCCAGATGCCGCCTTTGCTGAACCTGATGTTGAACTACTCAAAACCGACATTAAAACAACCTTGTGTACAACCTCATTTGACGGCAACCGTTTCGTAATAAAACGCTACAACATCAAAAATACCTGGCACCGGTTGCGCCAAGCGGTACGACCACCTCGGGCTAAAAACTGCTGGGTATTTGCCGGGCTGTTGTCGGACATTGGCATTATCACAGCGCGCCCGGTGGCTTGGGCGCAAGAGCGTCAAGCGGGCTTTTGGGGGAAATCATGGTTTGTCTGCGAGCACATACCCAACGGAGCGCGGGGCGACACACTGAATGACCGCAGCGACCCAGTACTAATGGAAAGAACGCTTCAGGACGTTACCCGGCTTTTTGTCCTGATGCGCCAGAACCAACTTTCCCACGGTGATATGAAGCCACCGAACATCCTGATGACACCAGATCAAACCGTCTTGCTCGATCTCGACGCCATGCGGCACCACAGCAGCCAGACTGCATGCGAGCGTGCACTAGCCGCCGATGTGGCCCGATGGATGCAGTGGTGGCGGAAAGATCAGCCCGAGAAGGCCATCAGCGTAAGGATGGAAACGCTACTGGCCCAAGCAGGTTTTTCGGTGCACTGAAACCAGGCATCACTTCAGTCGCAGACGCACTGCGAAAAAAGGATGGTCCGAAGGACCAATGGGTGATGACCAGGCTTCGTCTACCGACAGGCCGCGGATCAAAATCATATCCACCCGCCTCGGATCAAATCCGGCGTCGGCCAACGCATCCACCGTATCAGATGGTAGCCAGTGTCGCATCGTCGGATGATCCATCGAGGCGTTGAAATCCCCCAGCAGAATAGCGCGTGGGTACTGCCCAAACACACTCATTACCGCTTCGAACGGCGATGCGCCCTCGGCCGGTTTGGATAGGTGCGTATTCAGTATGTGCACGGGGCTGCCGGCAAGATCAACCTGGTACACCGTCAGGTTACGATGCGCTCGTCCGGTCGAGGGGAATAACGCCAAGCGCTGCCAGTGGCTGACTGGGAACCGGCATAACAGCGCATTGCCCCGGTGCGGAAAAAAGAACAACTTTCGGCTAGGTGCAAAATGTGCAGCCAATCGTAACCACCGACCGAGGTGCCAAGCCTGGTTGTGGCTACTACCGAGGCGAGGGCCCTCCACTTCCTGGAGTGCCACAATGTCGCAACCGCGGATAATCCTGGCGATACGACGCAGATCACGCCTGCCATCGGTGCCGCGCGCCCGATGGATATTGTAGGTTCCAACTATGAGCGCAGACCCGTTAAATGGCTCGGTCCTGCCCGGGGCCGCCAGCACGGTTCCGCTTTGCCCCCTCAGCGACCAGACACGACTGGCCAGAAAAATCACGCCGCCAAGGGCAAGCAGCGCCAGGCCTGTCCAGATAACTAACACCCTGACTTACCGTGGAACCGTGCGATCTCATTCATTGCTCAGACCGGGTAGGGGATGTTTATACTGTGCTCGCAAGAACGTAAAAGTTAATGTACCTGATATTCAAACGATCAGCGCTAGCCCTAACCATGAACTACGATCATCGCGATACCACTGAGATAACGGGTCAGCCAGCCGATTCTACCGCGCCGGGCACCAGCCTCTAGAGTAAAGTCGCACTATGAAAACGGCTTTTACCAGTGATCGACGCTTTCTGGATCACGACACCGGATCTGGGCACCCTGAGCGCCCGGCACGGCTGTCGCATACCCTGGCCCATCTTGAGGCCCAGCCCTGGTTCACTCAATTGCAGTTCACCTTGGCATCTGCCTGTGACCCTGACTGTCTGACATCGGTACACGATGCGGCACTGGTCGAGCGGGCTCGGACCAACTGCATGCGTGGCCTGCCTTACCTGGATACCCCGGACGTAGCCATCAGCCACGAATCCTTCGATATTGCCCGGCTGGCGGCCGGGAGTGTGCTGGCGCTGGCAGATACTATTGCTGATGGAGCTGCCGACAATGGTTTTGCCCTGGTGCGCCCTCCGGGTCATCACGCCGAGCATGATGCAGCGATGGGTTTTTGCCTTTTTAATAACATCGCTATCGCGGCGCGCCACCTGCAGCGCCA
>JAAZYQ010000084.1 GCA_014239575.1 Gammaproteobacteria bacterium | reverse complement strand
TGGTTTCCATGGTTTGGATCGGGGGAAGCGCGGAGAAAATCCCCCTGGAGTGCTGGTGTTTGAGGGTCCAGTCCTGAGCGCTGAGGAGCAGTGCCTGAGCTAGCGCAAGACTGAGAAGGGCATAGGCAAGGCCCGCACCGAGGATATGAGCCAGTCCGGTCGTGCCTTGTAAATGAATCGCGTAAGCATCTCCCGGGAAAAGCCAGCCTATAGTGACTCCCAGGGTGGCAGCGGGAAAAACTAATACGCCAAGAATATGAACAGGCTGGAGTAAGCGAGCAATCAAGTAAAGGGCCACCACGACAAAACCGATCAAGGATAGCGTAGTGCCCAGGGCGAGGTTTATCCCTTCGGTAGATAATCCCAGTGGCGCCAAGCTGAAGCCATGAGCGCCGACGGCAAGGTAGGCGAGCAGGGCTTCAAATGATCGGCCGCGAGGCGAATCTGCAGGCCCGCTATTCTGACGAAGCATGACGACGGTCGCAGTGAGGTAAAACAGCGCGGCGGTGAGGCTAAACAATTCTGTCATGGGTCTGTGATGCCAGTGGTCGGCCAGATGATTCTTCCAACGGGGACTTTAAGTTTCTGATCAGATTCAATGACCATGTAAAATAGATGCTCTAAAGATTAATGATTCCCTGATTTTATCCCAACTGCGTAAGGTTTCATTGCGGTTTGGCGTCTTAGCAGGCGTTGGACCCCGCAGCAATCCTGGACAACCGATATGTTTCCCCAACTCAGCGATAGGCTTAAAGCGACTTTTAAGGGTCTAACGGGCCGCGGCCGCCTGAATGATGACAATATTCGTGATGCCATGCGCGAGGTGCGCATCGCATTGCTCGAGGCTGATGTGGCGCTTCCCGTGGTTCGGACTTTTCTCGAGCGGGTTCGTACGCGGGCCGCGGGGACAGAAGTCCTCCAGAGTCTTAGCCCGGGTCAGGCGGTGATCAAAGTGGTTCATGACGAACTGGTCACTTTAATGGGTGAGCAAAACGAAAGTCTCAATCTGGCATCTCGCCCTCCGGCAGTAATACTGCTGGCAGGACTACAGGGTGCCGGAAAAACCACGAGTGCAGCAAAACTGGCACGGTTTCTTCAAGAGCGGGAGAAAAAGCAGGTGTTGCTAACCAGTGTTGATGTCTATCGGCCCGCGGCTATGGAGCAACTTCGTCAACTGGCAGATCAGGTCGGCGCCCGTTTTCATGCAAAAGGGCATGATCCGGTCGCAATCGCGACCGATGCCCTGGCTCAGGCCCGGGTGGGTGCCGATGACGTTCTGATTGTGGATACGGCAGGGCGTTTGCATGTGGATGGTGAAATGATGGCTGAGATTGCCCAGATTCATGCGGCCGTTGATCCGGTCGAGACCTTGTTTGTTGCTGACAGCATGATTGGCCAGGATGCTGTTAATAGTGCGCGCGCCTTTAACGAGGCGCTCGCCCTGACGGGTGTTATTCTGACCAAAGCTGACGGCGATGCGCGCGGCGGCGCAGCATTGTCAATTCGTGAAGTCACGTCAAAGCCGATCAAGTTCCTTGGGGTAGGTGAGGCAATCGATGCGCTGGAAGCCTTTCACCCCGATCGGGTAGCGTCTCGGATTCTGGGAATGGGAGACGTTGTCGGCCTGGTTGAGGAGGTACAGCGTAGTGTTGATGAGGGCCAGGCTCAGAAAATGGCTCGCAAGCTGAGAAAAGGCAAAGGCTTTGATTTTGAAGATTTTCGAGAACAACTGGTTCAAGTTGAACAGATGGGCGGCCTGGGAGGTTTGATGGAAAAATTGCCTGGCGTATCCGATCTGCCGGCAGCAGTCCGGGCCCAGGCTGGCGGTGGCGAGACTGGCCGATTGATTGCAATCATTAATTCAATGACACCCGGGGAGCGTACCTTTCCCGCGGTGATAAAAGGGTCGCGTAAACGACGCATTGCCACTGGGTCGGGCACTCAGGTACAGGAGGTCAACCGCCTGCTTAAACAGTTTGCACAGATGCAAAAGATGATGAAAAAGGCTAAAGGAAAAGGGGGGCTGGCACGGATGATGGGGCAGATGAAAGGCGCTGGGCCGGGCACAGGTAACCCCTTTGCCCGTTAAAGATGGCTACGGGTTTTGGGTTTCAAAGGATACAAACTATGCTAAAATTGACTGGTTTAACGGATTTTTTAAGAGGAATTATTAAATGGTGACCATTCGGCTCGCCCGTGGCGGCTCTAAAAAGCGCCCGTTTTATTCGATTGTGGTGTCAGATCGCAAGCGGCAACCGCGTGGACGATTCATCGAGCGCATCGGTTTCTTTAACCCAATGGCAGCGGCCGGCGAAGAAACATTACGGCTCGATCGCGAACGTGCGCAATATTGGATAGGCCATGGCGCCCAACCTTCGGAACGGGTTGCTACCTTTTTGAAACAGGTCGACACGAAAGCCGCCTGACCTATTGCGTTTGCCGGGAGCGGCGAACTTCAAAATCGATGTCAGCACTGGCAGTCCAACCGCTGATTATGGGCCAAGTGAGCGGTGTTTTTGGAATCAAGGGATGGGTGCGTGTTTTTGATTACTCGCGTGAGCGCGGCGCGATACTCGTCCATCGGCGCTGGCTCTTGCGGCAAGGTGAAAAGTGGCAAGAAGTAGCCGTGCTAGATGGGCGGCGCCAAGGTAAGGGCGTGGTGGCCCACCTTGACGGCTGCGATGACCGGGATCAGGCGCTAACACTAATTGGAATGGATGTTGCGGTAGATCCGCAGTGGCTTGAATTGCCCCAGGCTGGGGAATATTTTTGGTATCAGCTGGAAGGATTAGAAGTCATAAATTTGGCTGGCGAGTCGCTGGGTCGGGTGGATCACCTGATAGAGACCGGCGCCAATGATGTGCTGGTGCTCTCTGGAGATCGTGAGCGGTTAATTCCTTACGGCCCGGACGTGATTCGGCAAGTCGACTTAGAAACGGGGCAGATCGAGGTGGACTGGGATAAACATTTCTGATCGTTCTGGGCTGTTGTGACGTTGGGGGCGCAATTTAAGTATGCGCTTAAGTATGCGCATAGATGTAGTTAGCATTTTTCCGCAGATGTTTGATGCGGTACGCGACTTTGGGATGACCCGGATCGCACTTCAGAACGAGAAGTTGCGACTCGAGTTGTGGGATCCGCGGGATTTCTGCGAAGATAGTTACCGCCGGGTGGATGACCGGCCCTATGGCGGCGGGCCCGGCATGGTGATGATGGCGCCGCCACTGGCGGGAGCTATCCGGTCGGCTCGCTCTGCTGGTGGGGGTAAGGTGATCTACCTCAGCCCAAAGGGGCCCCGGTTGACCCAGGAACGGGTGCGGGCCCTCGCGACAGAGCCTGCTCTGGTGCTGTTGGCGGGGCGTTATGAGGGGGTTGACCAGCGTTTGCTGGAGCGCGAGGTGGATGAGGAGTTATCCATCGGCGATTATGTGCTGGCGGGTGGAGAGCTGCCAGCGATGGTGCTGATTGAAGCACTGGTAAGATACCTGCCTGGTGTGCTGGGTAACGATGATTCGGTTAAGACGGAATCATTCAGTGCTGGGTTATTGGATTGGCCGCAGTACACGCGGCCTGAAATGTTTGAAGACGTAGAGGTACCGGCCCCGTTACTGACGGGAAACCATGAAGAAATTCGGCGTTGGCGATTAAAACAGGCCTTGGGTCAGACATGGCTGAGACGGCCAGATCTGCTGGCGCAAAAAGAGTTGAACGATGAAGAGCGCTCGTTACTGGAGTCGTTCAGGCAGCAATACGAAAAATAGGAGAGTTCCAGACCATGAACATCATTGAGCAGTTGGAAAGCGAGCAGGTTAAAACAGACCTGCCGGAGTTTCGTCCAGGTGACACTGTCCGCGTCCAAGTCAAGGTGAAGGAGGGGGCCCGGGAGCGCCTTCAGGCATTCGAGGGTGTGGTTATTGCCCGTAAGAATCGGGGCCTTAATTCATCATTCACTGTACGTAAGATTTCTTACGGTGAAGGAGTCGAACGGGTTTTTCAGACACACAGTCCGCTAGTGGCCAGCATCGAGGTCCGCCGGCGCGGCGCAGTCCGACGGGCAAAACTCTACTACCTGCGTGGCCGCACCGGAAAATCAGCACGGATTCGCGAGAAAATTTCCTGACCGCCGTGAGCGGTCCTCGGTGATTGGCGGTGTTTCGCACCCAATAATCTTCCACTTGGCAGGTGGGATGAGACCCGCAACCCACCGCATGGCAGGCACTGCATTGTGCGACTGCCGGTTCGACGTTGCTGTCGTCGTTGCCATGGTATTCACCCTGGTGGTGGGTATTTCCCTTATTACCGGCGCTGCCGCTTTTGCCCAAGGGGGCCCGGCACCGCTTTTCACCGCTCGGCCTGCGCCCATTGGCGGCCTTGATCTTAATGTTCAATTTCAAACCGAGATTGAAGCGGATCGTGTCGCATCTCCCTCAATAGAGTCCGCCCCCGGAGTGCCGGAATCCGGCCTTGCCTCGACTCCTTTTTCGCTCACACTGGATAGCGCGTCCATTCACGGCTTTAAGGACCACGGCTTGGGGCAGTTGGCGTTGAGTATGCTGGCGACGCTGCCGGCGACGGGTGAGGAGGCGATACTGGCGCGAGCGCGTGAGCGCTGGGCGCTTCTCGAAGAGCAGGGTCACTGGGACATACTGACCACTGAACTGACTCAGCGGTTTAAGGAGCAGCCCGATCCTGAGTTTCTAGAAGTAGGACTAAGACTCAGTAGTGCTTTATTGATGACGGCAAAAGGGAGTCGTGCCCAAGCCGTTTCTCAAACCCTTCTCGCTGAAGGTCAGTGGGACCCGGGTACGGTTCAGCAAATACGACGCAATATCATCAGGGCTTATATAGCCCAAGGGCTCGTAGCTGATGCAGAGATCGCAGCGCAGCGCTACCAGTTAGAATATGCCCCTGATGGAACCGCCTGGCAATTACTGAGAGCACGCATTGCCTTAGCGGGGCATCGCCCGAAGGACGCGGTTTTCCAGTTGATCGGTGCCGAATCCCATGAGGCACAGCTATGGCGGTCCTATGCCCAATGGCGCAGTGGTGTCTTACCCATTGATCTCGCCGTGGCACGGCTTGGCGCTGCGCTCATTCCGACAGAACTTGTTCACCTCGAATCAACTCGCCACGCGATGTTGGCAGAAGTCGCATCTGAAGTGGGCTATGCACGATGGCGGGTTGGCGCGATTGAGTATCTTTTATTGCACAAGGCCACAGTAGATCCGCTTCTGGCAAAGCCAGATAGTGACTCGCTTATCATGTCTTACCGGGCGCTTGGCCAAACCGTTCTTAAGGATCTTTCCTTGTCGGATGACCGGGCCATTACTGCGTGGCAAGCGCTGGCCACCGGCGATAACCTTGACCCCCTCGCAGCCAGGTCGCTTTGCGTTTATCTATTAACACAGACTCTGCCACGGCGCGAACAACAACTGGCCCATTCATGGTTGGTGCATCAGTTGCTGGATGAGGGATACGCGGGATTGCTCGGCTCGTTTTATGGCAAGAACGGGTTACTGGGTCGCTATTCAGACTTAGAAGATGAGACCCTGCTATTGCTGGTGGATCAGGCGCTGGCCGAGTCCGATTTTTCGCGTGCGGCGGATCTGCAATTGATGATTGAGGGGCCACCGCAGGGGGTAAATCACGGGGCCTGGGTTTTGCGCTCGGCCAGGCTTCAAATCCTGGGGGGTAACGCAGACGCTGGAGCCGCTGAGTTGAAAGCTTGGCTCACCCAACTTCAGGCCATGGCACCCGCGAGTCTTGATCAGGTGATGCAAGTGATGTTTGACCTGCAATTTCTGGGGAAACATCGCCTCGCATTGGAGCTGTTTGAAGCGGTGACACCTCTGGTTCAGACTCCGGCTCAGAAACGTGAGTTGCTGTATTGGGTTGCGCAATCGTGGGCTGAGTTGGATGACCCTGTACGCAGTGCGGCCTATTTTATTGAATCAGCCTTTTGGGCTGGCGCGACCGATGATCCTTGGGGTCGAAGTGCACTGTATCGGGCCGGCCAGGAATTGGAATCCGGCGCTTTGTATGATGATGCCGGTGTCATCTATCATCGACTTCTAGGCGACACGACCGACCCGAAATTGCAGGCCAAATTGCGATACCGGCTCGCCCAACTGCAGTTGGGTCGTATACGCGCTCAAGAAGGTAACTGAGCGTGAGCTCCCCAAAGACGCAATTGCTGGATCAGTTTCTTGATGGAATCTGGCTCGAATCGGGGCTCAGTCCCAATACGTTGGCAGCCTACCGAACAGACCTTCTTGCTTTTCAAGGCTGGCTCGCAAAAAAAGGACTGGCGCTTGAGCAGGTGACCCGCGCGGATTTGTTGGCTTACCTCGCCGCTAATGTCCGGGCGGGGCTGAGTCCGAGGTCCTCCGCGAGGCACTTATCTACTCTGCGCCGTTTCTACCGCTATCTTCTAATCCAAGGCGGCACTCAGGCAGACCCAACAGCCGATGTCCGCTCTCCTGTCATCGGCCGACCCCTTCCCAAAAATATAAGCGAACAAGGCGTTGAAAAACTATTGTCAACGCCTCCCAGGGATACCGCCCTGGGGAGTCGAGATCGCGCCATGCTGGAAACCATGTATGCCAGTGGTCTGCGCGTATCCGAGTTGGTAGGCCTGACACTCAACGAGCTCGATCTGACTACGGGGCTGGTGAGGGTGGTAGGAAAGGGTGGGCGAGAGCGAATCGTGCCATTGGGGGAAGAGGCCTCTGAGAGTCTACGCGAATACCTCGGGCAGGCTCGCTCAGACCTTCTGAAGGCGCAATTGACTGATGCCGTTTTTGTGACACGGCGCGGAGGGCCGATGACTCGCCAGGCATTCTGGCACCTGATCAAACGTTATGCCCAACAGGCGGGCATTGGTGCAGAATTCTCGCCGCATTCGTTGCGGCATGCCTTTGCAACACATCTACTAAATCATGGTGCCGATTTACGCAGCGTGCAGATGCTGCTAGGACACACAGATCTTTCGACCACTCAGATCTATACCCATGTCGCCCAGGCAAGATTGCAGTCGCTACATGGCACGCACCACCCACGCGGTTGACCCTGGTGGCACGGGCGTGGTGGTTAATTCAATGCTTGCGCCAACAATCGACGGTATCGACCGACCCGTTCGTCCTGGTTACCCAGGCTGGCGAATATTTTTAGCAGGGTCTGGCGAGCCTGGTCGGCTTCGCTAGCGCCGCGGCCACGTTGGATTACCTCGAGCAATTGGGCCATGGCAGGCTCTTCCTGTCCGGACTGCTGAAAGAGGCCGGTGGCCAAGCGGATGCGTGCAGACAGGTCATTGGGATTCTGGGTGACCCTCTGAGCTAATTCGTCGGTATCGCCGGTTTCATCGGCACTAAGGGCCAGTTCGATCCGAGCTTGCAATATTTTGGTTTCTTCTTCCTGCTTTGCCAGAAGAGGCAATTCTTTCAGGGTTTCTAACGCACCCTGGGCGTCTTTAGTATTTAATTGCTGCTGAGCAAGGGCGACGCGGAGCGGACCATGCCCCGGGTCGTTAGTTAGAGACTCTTTAAGCAGTGTGACGGCAGCCTCGATATCACCCCTGTCGGCCAAGTCCGCCGCTTTGGCTAACTCGAGATCGGCCGGCCGTTCAATATGACGCTCAATCACTTCCCGTACCGCGCTTTCCGGTAGCGCGCCCATGAATTCGTCAACGACCGCACCGTGGCGAAATACTTTCACTGTAGGAAGGCTGCGTACTGCAAATTGAGCGGCCAGATCGCGTTCAACCTCGGTGTCAATTTTGGCCATCAAAAATTTGCCTGCGTATTCGAGAGCCAGCTTTTCGAGAACGGGTGCAAGCATCTTGCACGGCGCGCACCAATCGGCCCAAAAATCTACCAGCACAGGCACGGCCGCCGAACGTTGAGTCACCTCGGTTGGGAAACTCTGCTGGGTTACCACTGTGACAAAAGGGTTGTCGCTCATTTCAATAGATTAGATTCTGTAATTCAAACCAACATTTAAATAAGGTTGAACCTCTGAATTTCAAGTCGAAATTGGAGTAGGTGGGCCTAGCCCTAATCTCATAGACTACGCCTCTTCGCTTAACGCTGATCAGCTAATGATAACGCAAAGACCAACCGGCTCATCGCTTCTATTCGCTGCCGCTCCTGCGGTGTTTGTGGTTTTGTGGAGTACTGGCTTTATCGGCGCAAAACTCGGTTTACCGTACGCAGAGCCGGCGACGTTCTTAGCGTTGCGGTTCGCCCTGGTTTGCTTAATTCTGGGGGCGATCACCTGGCTCACCGGCGCCGAGGGTCCCGGTACCTGGAAAAATGCCATGCATATCATGGCAGTAGGGATACTGGTTCATGGCGTGTACCTGGGTGGAATTTACCTTGGGATCAGTTTTGGGGTATCGGCTGGAGACAGTGCGTTGATTGTCGGCCTGCAGCCGATGCTGACAGCAGTGCTGGCAGGTCCCATGCTTTTTGAGCCGGTCCGAGCGCGCCAATGGGTCGGGTTTCTTCTGGGGACCATAGGGGTCGCACTGGTTTCCTCAC
>JAAZYQ010000083.1 GCA_014239575.1 Gammaproteobacteria bacterium | reverse complement strand
CGGTATATTTGACGGTATATTTTTGGGCTAATGTCAGCTTAGACTATAATTACAGTGGTTTTCGTAATTATTCGATTCCCGCCGCCGCCACCATTTTCTCTACAATGGCACAGCTCAGCGGTAAACCTCGGGCACCTGCTCAGGTGCGTTAAAAGTGACGTCCAGGTCTTTCAGTAGGCCGTCTGCGATACTATAAATCCAGCCATGTACCTGTAGATCCTGGCCGCGCTGCCAAGCGGCTTGCAGGATACTGGTGTGACAAACATTGTTAACCTGCTCGATCACGTTCATCTCGCACAGTCGGTTGATCCGTTCAGAGTCATCCGCGCAATCGACAAAGGCTGACTGGTTACGGTAATACATGTCTTTGACGTGCAGCAACCAGTTATCGATCAGTCCGCTGGGTCGCTCGCTAATGGCTGTGGCCACCCCGCCACAGCCGTAATGACCGCAGACAATGATATGCTTAACTTTGAGCACATCGACCGCATACTGGATCGCCGATAGGCAGTTGAGATCAGTATGAACGACCAGGTTAGCCACATTACGATGAACGAACAATTCACCGGGCAATAGGCCTACGATCTGGTTGGCAGGCACCCGGCTATCGGCACAGCCGATCCACAGATATTCGGGACGTTGCTGACGCGCCAACTTCTCGAAAAACTGCGGGTCCTTGCGTTTAATCCCGCTGGCCCACGCGCGGTTGTTTTCAATTAGTGTGTTCATTTATAGACAGTAACATTTTTCCCCTACACAGTCCTCTACTTAACGGGCTTTTCGTTGCTAATCCAACATCTAAGCATCGGCCCGATTGTTTGAACTCTCTATGGTATACAAGCACCGGCAGCGAAATCTATACACGCCTGTTATGTCTTTTTTTGAATCTGTGACTTCCTGCGCCCATAATAGCGGGCAATACACCCCTGCCCGGCCTCGCCTATGAGCGCTTTTAAGCACCTGCTGAGTCCCCTGCAGATCGGCCCCATTGAAGTACGCAACCGCGTGCTGATCTCAGCCCATGTGCCAGGCTTTGCCAAAGACAATAAACCCGCTGAGCAGTACATCGCTTATCACCGCAACTACGCGAAGAATGGGGTGGGTCTGCAGATTACCGGTGGTACCCCGGTGCATGAATCCGGCCTTTTAGGAATGAACTCCGATGCACTTTGGAACCTCAACAACGATATCGTGCCGGGGTACCGCGCATTAAGCGATGCGGTTCACACAGAGGGGGGTCGTATCCTGGCGCAATTGGCACACAGTGGGGGCACTGTGTTGATCAACCAGCCAGGCCTCGAAAGTTGGGCAGCCTCGCCCGTGCGCTCGGAGATCAACGGCAATATTGCGCATGAAATGACTCTGGCTGAGATTCATGAAGTGATTGATGCCCATGCTGAAGGTGCCAAAAGAGTGGCTGCCGGCGGCATGGACGGTGTTGAGATACTGGGTGCATTCGGCTTTTTACCCCAGGCTTTTCTCTCGCCTTTAACCAACCGCCGTACAGATAAGTACGGTGGCGCACTTAAGAATCGCCTGCGCTTTTTAATGGAATTGCTGGAGGCCGTTCGCGGCGCATTGGGTCGGGATCATGTGCTGGGGGTGCGCCTGCCCGGAGATGAGTTTGAGCCCGGCGCCCTGGATCTTGAGCAAATGAAGATCATCTGCAAACAAATAGCAGATACGGGCCTTATCGATTACCTCAACATCATTGCCCATACCAATATTACCCACCTGGGTCGTAGCCGTCACTGGGCGCCTACGCCTACCCGCCACGGCATTTTTGTGCATCTTGCCGGCGCAATACGCGAGGTGGTGAACCTGCCGGTATTTACAGTAGGCCGAATTGTCGACCCTGTCCATGCAGAACATATTATTGCCGATGGTCAGGCCGATATGGTCGGTATGACCCGCGCGCATATCTGTGACCCGCAGATTCTGCCCAAGATCCGCGGCCAGGTGCCAAGCAATATCCGCATCTGCGTGGGCGCCAATGTCTGCATTGCCAACCGCTATGGGGGCAAACCCATTCGCTGTATTCAAAACCCGACTGTATCTACACCAGGTGTAGCGCTGTCACCGACCCAGGCCTCAAAAAAGGTGAGCGTTATCGGCGCGGGGCCTGCGGGGCTGGAATGCGCGCGCATCTGCGCTGAGCGTGGCCACACGGTGCAGATTTTCGATGCGGCCAACAAACCCGGTGGACAACTGGCGCTGTGGGCCAGTGCGCCTTCTACCGGGGAACTCGCCCGCATCATTGAATGGCGCCTGGACGAGTTGCAAAGGCTGGGCGTGCCACTGCACCTTAACCATCTGATGAGCCGCGAGGACATCACCGCGCTTAATGCCGAGGTGGTGGTCATTGCCACCGGCGCACTCGATACCTGTCGTAGCTTTGCCGGCGACGGATCAATACAGATTATCTCGGCACATGAGCTTTTATGCGGTACGCCAGTAAGTGCCACCAAAGCGCTGGTGTTGAACGAGGGCCGAGGCCAGGCAGGCCTGGCTGCCAGCGAGATGCTATTGCATCAGGGTATCGCAACCGAAATTGTGACTTCAGATATCGCCGTTGCCGCTGATCTTGACCCGACTAACCGTGGTGCCTGGTATCAGCGACTGGGCGAGCGTGACTGCACATTCACAGCGGCACACGTCATCAAAGCTGTAAACGCGAACACCGTAGTGCTGCGCAATGTTTTTGATGACCGACTCAGCAAACGGGAGCGTATTGATCTCATTATCGACTGGTCCGGATGCCGAGCCAACGATGAACTCATTCATGGCTGGGACGATGACGCCCCACAGAATTTCTCCATAGGGGATTGTCGTGCCCCGCGCACCGTAGAGGTCGCTATCAGCGAAGCATCATCCCTGGCAAATCGGATTTAGTAAGGCAAAAGCCTTTTTGAGCGATTATCCGGACTCATCAGTCCCCGCCGAGTAAAACAGCAACACCGTGGCGCCATCATCACTGCCGGCAGTATGCATAGCACCGGGCGCCCGCACAATAAAATCCCCGGGGCCGTAACGCCCATCCTGATCGAAAAAGGACCCTGCGAGCACGTAGATCTGCTCGAATTCGCTGTGGGCGTGCATATCAGAGAATGCGCCGGCATCGACCTTCATCAGCCAAGTGCGAACGCCGGCACGCTCATCCTCGACAAGGGTCTTGACCCAAAAGCCGGGCGCGCCGCAATCCTGCCACGGCATCTCATCGGTCTTTTGCAATAGTGAGCCCAACTTTGGCAAAAGCAAAGAGCGCGCCTGATCGGTAGATTTGAAAACCTCGCTCATAAGATGATCCTTGCGTGCTGTTATTGCCGGCTGTCTGTCAGGGCTATTAACTACCCTGCTCTTTTGGCCGCAGCAGGATATCGTGTATCTGCACATGATCAGGCTGAGCCAATGCATACAATACCGCACTGGTGATGTCTTCGCTTTGCAGACACTTAAGCGAACCGTAGGTTTTGGCTGCCGCATCAGCACTACCGGCGTAATGGGAGGCAAAGCCCGTCTCGACCAGGCCCGGGCTGATGGTCGTCACCCGAACCGGGCGCTTAGCGGCATGCATCTCCTGACGCAATGACTCGGTGAGTGCGCGCACTGCAAACTTGGTAGCACTGTAGATCCCGTTAGCCCCTGGGGGCGTTCGGTGCCCACTCATGGAACCGATATGAATAATATGACTCTCATCATGGTGTTCTTGCATCTGGGCAAGGGCTTGTTGCGTGCAGATGCAAAGTGCCAGCACGTTAACCTCGAGCATCTCGCGCCATTGACCAGGATCCTGCGAGGCAAGATCACCGGCAAAACCGAGGCCCGCATTATTGACCAGTACATGTGCGCCCTGCCAGCGCTTACGCACCGTATCGAAAAACCCCACGATATCGCTCTCGACGCGAAGATCGACCCGACATGCCAAAAAAGCATCGGGCCTGCCGGCTTCCTTCCCAAGGCCCTCGATTGCTTCAAGGCGCCGGGCACAGGCCGCCACCTGCATGCCTGCCTTTAATAGCTCCAGCGTAATCGCCCGACCTATGCCACTTGATGCTCCGGTTACCACCGCGACACGTCCGCGCCAGCGCTGGATGTCACTGTTTAACTCCCTATCGTCCATCAATTCCCGCCCCCAAAGATTGCTTATCTAATACGGATTAGATCATACAGTGTTGAGCCGAAACGGATAGACCCAAACAGATCTGAAGAGCAGATTACCTATGGCGCGTTCCACGTTAGAATGCGGCAATGGATACGACAATATCTCCTGAAATTCACGCCCTGATCCAAACTGGCATCAGCTTCGGCCTGGAGATTGCGGCAGCACTGGCCATTCTGGCTCTTGGCTGGTGGCTGGCCACACGCGTGCAAAAACTCATCCTGCGCACGCTCGATCGCCTGCCCCGCATGGATACCACCTTAAAGCCTTTTATTTCGTCTGTGGCTCGCTATGCCATTATCGCGATCACCCTGGTGGCCGTGCTGGCGCGCCTGGGGATTCAGACGACATCCATCATTGCAGTGCTGGGCGCCGCAGGCCTGGCTATTGGTCTTGCGCTACAGGGCACGCTACAGAACATTGCGGCCGGCATCATGCTGTTGCTGCTGCGACCCTTTAAGGTAGATGATTACATCGATGCTGGCGGTATTGCTGGCACCGTAAATGAGATAGGGCTTTTTACCACCGATATGACAACCTATGATGGGGTGTACCGCTCGGTACCAAACGCCTCACTTTGGAACACATCTATCCTCAACTACAGCCGCCTGCCCACTCGGCGCATGGATATCCCGGTGGGTATCGCCTATGAAGACGATGTTGAAAAAGCCATGGCTTTACTGCTTGATCATATAAAGCAAGACAACCGGGTGCTCGCCGAACCCGCCCCACAAGTACTGGTCACAGGCCTTGGAGCATCGTCAGTAGACCTCACGCTTCGCTGCTGGAGTCAGCGTACAGATTTTTGGACGTTAAAGTTTGAGTTCAACAAAAACGCCAAACTGTGGCTCGATGCGGCCGGTATCTCGATCCCCTTCCCGCAACGCGATGTGCACCTGATACCCACACCGGGCGAGGCAAATTCGAACACTTGAGGTTTTATCGAGCCTGAGACAGCCCGAATAGTGAGGCTCGATGCCAGGCCGACAACTCACGCCTTAGGCGAACATACTCAACACCAATCCAGGAGCACTTTGCCGGACTGCCCAGACCCCATGGGTTGGAAGCCGCACTGAAAGTCGTCCACCGAAAACCGGCGGGTCATGACGGGCGAGAGATCAAGCCCCGACTACAACAGGCTTAGCACACGCCGCCTCGATCCGCGCGCTCTGCTGTGAACTGATTTCGCGCCCGTGCCTGTACCGGCCGTGAGATCCGATCTGCCGCGATTGCGCCGAGGTACGATCGTAGAATTTGATTCTGCCAGGCACGTCTGGGATCACTCCCCCTTTGACGTTGGGCTAGAGGTTGTAACCGCGCTCCTCATGGTTCACAAGATCAAGTCCCTCAATCTCTTCATCTACCTCAACGCGCAGCGGGACCACAGCACCGGCAACCTTCAGTGCAAGGTAACTGATCAGAGCGCTCCAGGCTGCGGCAGCCATCACGGCCAAAGCCTGTACTCCAAACTGACTGGCCAAGCTGACCCCTTGAGGCAACCCCGCTCCCCCCAGACTCGATATGACAAACACACTGGTCAACAGCATGCCCAGCGCACCACCGACTCCGTGCACCGAAAAGACATCCAGCGAATCGTCGATCACCCAGCGCTGTTTGACCAACTGGGTCGCCCAGTAGCAGGTAAAGCCAGCACTGGCGCCGATAATCAGTGCGCCCATAGGACCGACAAAACCCGAAGCCGGAGTAATCGTACCGAGACCCGCCACCATGCCGGTGACTGCGCCGAGCGCGCCCGGCCTGCCGTGACGAATCCACTCTACAATCATCCACGTCAACGCCCCGGCGGCGGCACTGATGTGGGTAACTAACATAGCCATGCCGGCCACGCCGTCAGCGGCAACCGCACTACCCGCATTAAAACCAAACCAGCCCACCCACAACATGGCGGCACCCGTTACCGTCATAGTCATGTTGTGCGGCAGCATCGCTGTTTGCGGAAATCCGCGGCGGCGACCAAGAACGATCGCCGCGACCAGCGCTGCCACGCCGGCGTTAACGTGTACCACCGTACCGCCAGCAAAATCCATCACACCCATCGCGCTCAGCCAGCCGCCACCCCAAACCCAGTGCGCCACCGGCACATAGGCAAAAAGCGTCCACAGCAGGCAAAAGATCAGCATGGCCGAGAAATTCATGCGCTCGGCAAAACCGCCAACAATAAGCGCCGGGGTAATCGCCGCAAAAGTCAACTGAAAAACAACAAAGACACTTTCGGGAATGGTTCCCGATAGTGCATCGACCGTCACTGTACGCAGGAAGACTTTTTCCAATCCGCCAATCCAGCCATCTATGCCGCCGGCCCCAAAAACCAGCGTGTACCCCAAGGTCACCCATAGCACGCTCACCGCACAAACCAGGACAAAGCACTGCATCAGCACCGACAGTACATTACGGGTGCGCACGAGACCTGCATAGAACAGCGCAAGGCCCGGAATCGTCATGAACAGCACCAGTGCGGTCGATGTCAGCAGCCAAGCGGTATCGCCGCTATCGGCACCCGCAAAAGTCACGGTAGGGAAAATCGCAATCGTAAGCGCTAGCCCAAAACGGGCAATGACAGACCCCGCCTTAAAGAGCATCCTGGTCTGTCTCTCCGGTACGGATCCGCAAGATACGCTCCACATCGTAGACAAAGATTTTGCCGTCACCGATCTTCTCCGTGCGGGCTGCATCGACAATCGCATCGATAACCTGATCAAGAATCGCAGTATCTACCGCGACTTCAAGCTTGACCTTAGGCACGAAATCCACCACGTACTCGGCGCCACGGTACAGTTCAGTATGGCCCTTTTGCCGGCCAAAACCCTTAACCTCGGTAACCGTCATACCCTTGATGCCGACTTCCGCCAACGCGTCGCGTACATCGTCGAGTTTGAATGGCTTAATGATTGCTGTGACGAGTTTCATGGCACGCTCCTGATAGGTCGGCTGGAATGGATCACTGAGAAAGGGACAGGCCCCGCCGGGCATTAATCGGACTACCCGATGACGCGGGGATTATCGCAGACATTGACCAGCGACCAAAGTATTGGCTCAGACCTAAGTTAAAAAAATATCCCTTGGGCAACACAGCCAGCGGTCTTGAATCCAAACGGCGACCTGTGCAGTTGCATTAGCGGGCCAGATAGCGACAATGCCCTGTTCTCTTTTTTCAGACATGGGCGGTGCAATCCTGCCAGGCCCCATTTTGGTGCATTATGAATCACAACCCTATGCTGATCGAACCTGACGAGCTTGAGCCATTACTTGATGACGACAAACTGTTGCTAGTCGATCTGGGCAAGCCCGAGTCCTACGCTCAGATACACGTGCCCGGAGCAATACACCTGGACTATCCATTGCTATTGGCCGGTACCAAACCAGCACCGGGCCTGTTGCCGCCAGAGGAGCGGCTGGCCCACCTGACTGGAATGTTGAAACTTGACACCGTCTCCCGGGTGGTGGCCTATGACGACGAAGGCAGCGGCCGGGCCGCGCGACTGGCGTGGACATTGCATTACCTGGGCTACCCCAGCGTGCAGGTCTTAAACGGGGGGATTCATGCCTGGAATAACGAAGGTCACCCCGTGAGTGCAGAGCCGGTTTTCCCCGATAACACGCCAGCTCTGCCCACGGTCTCACACGATCCCACGGTACTCGCCACCCGCGAGTATGTGCTCGAGCACCTGGACAACAACGAGGTCGTACTGCTGGATGCCAGAACCCCAGAGGAATATGCGGGAAGCAAGGCTTATGCTGCGCGCGGTGGCCATATCCCCGGCGCCAAAAACATTAACTGGCAAGACACCCTAGACCCTGATCGAAACCTAAGGCTGAAAGGCGCTTCTCAACTGCAAGACATGCTAACCCTGCGTCAAATAGATCCCCAGCAAGAGGTCATTACCTACTGTCAGACCCATCACCGCTCGGCCCATGCCTGGATGATGCTAAAATCGCTAGGATTTACCCGGGTGCGCGGCTATGCGGGCTCCTGGTCCGAGTGGGGCAACGACCTCACCTTACCAGTCGAACAAGGAGGTTCGTAGTGATAGTCATCCTGCGACCCGACAGCCCGGTCAGCACTGCCGAAGGTAAGGCAGTCATGGATTACCTTTCTGCCAGGCCCGGGATTACCCCACATTACCACAGCATCACCGGCACTGGCCGTACACTCACCGAGATCTACGTGGTCGGTGATGTTGCCGGCCTGGATCAGGCCGAGATTGAAAGTCTGTCCGGGGTTGAGAAAGTGGTTCGGGTCTCGCGCGAATACCGCGTGATCGGACGCCACACCGGAGACGTACGCGCCTCGGGGTTCACCTATAACGACGTGCGCTTTGATCAGCAATCTTTGCATGTCTTTGCCGGCCTTTGTGCCGTAGACAACCCGACTAACGTCGAAACCATGATGCGTGCTCTGCGCGACAACGGCCAGGTCTGTACCCGCATGGGCGCCTACAAGCCCCGTACCAACCCCTACTCCTTTCAGGGGCATGGTGCCCGCTGTCTGCCATGGGTGTTCGAACTCGCCGGCAAATACGGTATCCGGGTGATCGCCATGGAGATAA
>JAAZYQ010000082.1 GCA_014239575.1 Gammaproteobacteria bacterium | reverse complement strand
ATGCTGAAAACCAGCCCAGCGCCGCTGATGCACCAGCGCAATGCCAAGCGAATCCGGCCTGGCAATGTTGAGGATCACCTGGAGTGGCTTGCCGACTGCGATCTTGTGATCGAGGTCGTTATTGAGAACCTTAAAATCAAGCAAGCGCTGTACCGCAAGATCGACCAACACCGCAAAACCGGCGCGATCGTCACCTCCAACACCTCAACCATTCCGCTCGCCCATCTTGTCGAAGGCATGGGCAAGGATTTTCGCCAGCATTTTGCCGTGACTCACTTCTTTAATCCACCACGCTACATGCGGCTGCTGGAGCTGGTCGCGGGGCCCGATACCCATGCCGAGGTGATCTCCACCCTGCGGGATTTTGGTGACCGCATGCTGGGTAAATCGGTGGTGGACTGCAAGGATACTCCGGGTTTTATTGCCAACCGGATTGGCATCCTGTGGATGGGAGTTGCCGTGCGCTTTGCTTTTGAGGATGACCTCACTGTCGAAGAGGCTGACTCGATAATCGGCAAGCCCATGGGTATCCCCAAGACTGGGATATTCGGCCTGCTGGATCTCGTCGGCATAGACCTGCAGCCGCATGTGGAAAGCTCGATGCTGGCAACACTGCCAGTTGAGGACATGTACCGTGACATTCACCGGCCCAGCGCCTTTATCGAAAAGATGATTGCCGAAGGCTCTACTGGACGCAAAGGCAAAGGCGGCTTTTATCGCCTCAACCGCGCCGGCGGCAAAAAGGTGAAAGAAGCTCTGGACCTTAAGACTGGTGAATATCACCCAGCCAACAAATCCTCGCTCGCCAGTGTCGAGGCGGCACGTGCGGGACTACGTGCCCTGGTGGAACACCCCGACCGTGGCGGCCAGTACGCCTGGCGGGTACTTTCGCACACCTTAAGTTATGCCGCCGCCCTGGTACCGCAGATCGCGGATCACATTCACGCGGTCGACGAGGCCATGAAAAATGGTTACGCCTGGAAATGGGGTCCATTCGAACTGATCGACAAACTCGGCCCACAATGGTTTGCAAAAAAACTGACGGAACAGGGCATGGCGGTACCGCCATTGCTGCAACAGGTGGGTGAAGGCAGTTTTTACCAAGTCGAAAACCGCAAACTACAGTATTTTGGCACCGACGGCGCCTACCACAATGTGGACCGCGCTGATGGCGTGTTGCTACTGGCAGACATCAAGAGAGCCGGGGAGCGCATCGATGGCAACCGTTCCGCCAGCCTGTGGGATATCGGCGACAAGGTGCTATGCCTGGAATTTCACTCCAAGATGAATGCCATTGACGAGGGCATCATGGCGGCAGCCTCGAAGGCTCTCAAGATTATCCCAGCACAGGGTTACCGGGCACTGGTGATTCACAACGAAGGTACGAATTTCTCGGTGGGCGCCAATGTCGGTGTAGGTCTTTTTGCTGCCAATATCGCAGCCTGGCCCAAGATCACCGAGTCCGTAAAGCAGGGTCAGGATGTGTACAAGGCGCTCAAGTTCGCCCCCTTCCCGGTGGTCGGCGCCCCATCCGGCATGGCCCTGGGTGGTGGCTGCGAGGTCTTACTGCACTGCGACGCATTAGAAGCCCACGCCGAGACTTACATGGGTCTTGTCGAAGTGGGCGTAGGGCTGGTGCCGGCATGGGGTGGCTGCAAGGAGATGTTGCTGCGCTGGAGTGAAAACCCAAGACACCCCAAGGGGCCAATGCCAGCGGTAAGCAAAGTTTTCGAAACTGTAGCCACAGCGACAGTCGGCAAATCGGCGGAGGAATCGCGGGCCTTGCTGTACCTAAGGCCCAGCGACAACATCGTCATGAACCGCGACCGCCTGCTGGCAAGTGCTAAGGAGCGTGCGCTCACCATGGCGCAGAACTATGCGCCACCCAAACCGCGCGAACTCACCCTGCCGGGGCCCTCGGGCGAAGCGGCCATGACACTGGCGTTGAATGACTTTCATCGAGCCGGCAAAGCCACCGACCATGATGTCACCGTGGGTAAGCAACTGGCTCACGTGCTGGCCGGCGGTAAGGTGGATCCCACCGAAACCCTTAGTGAGGACAAACTGTTCACCCTGGAACGCAATGCGATTGTCAGTCTGCTGCGTACGCCGCAGACCCTGGACCGGATCGAGCACATGCTTGAGACCGGCAAGCCTTTGCGTAACTGAATCCGATAAAGAGAAACCCATGCCCAGCTACACCGCACCACTACGCGATATGCAGTTCGTTTACAACGAGCTATTCGATCCCGCCGAGATCACCGCTCTGCCAGGCTGTGAAGATGCCACCGCTGACCTTGTCGATCCAGTGCTTGAAGAAGCCGCCCGACTGGCGCAGAACGAACTTTTCCCTTTGAACCACAGCGGTGATACCAGTGGCTGCCAATACGACGATGGCAAGGTCACTACCCCGCCAGGATTTGCCGATGCTTACCGTCAGTATGCCGAGGGCGGCTGGATCGGCCTACCCTGTGACCCGAAATACGGCGGCCAAGGTATGCCAGGTGCGCTCAACGTACTGCTCGAGGAAATGGCCTGCTCGGCTAACGTGGCGTTTGCGACCTATGTCGGCCTGACGCGTGGCGCCTACCGCGCGATAAATACTTTTGCCAGCGATGAGCTCAAAGACGGCTATCTGCCCAAAATGGTCAGCGGCATCTGGTCGGGCACCATGTGCCTGACCGAACCCCAGTGCGGCACCGACCTGGGTCTTATTCGCACCAAGGCTGTCGCCAACGAAAACGGCTCGCATGCTATCAGCGGCACCAAGATATTCATCACAGCCGGAGAGCACGACCTGACCGAGAACATCATTCACCTGGTGCTGGCGCGGCTGCCGGATGCCCCGGAGGGGATTAAAGGCATCAGTTTATTCCTTGTGCCCAAATTTCTGCCAAACGATGATGGAGAAGCAGGCGAGCGCAACCCGATACGCTGCACACGGATAGAAAGCAAGATGGGAATCAAGGCTTCGGCCACCTGCGAGATGAGCCTGGAAAGCGCCACCGGCTGGCTGATCGGTGAACCGCACAAGGGTATGCGGGCGATGTTCACCATGATGAATGATGCCCGACTTGGTGTCGGCATCCAGGGATTGGGCCTGGGGGAAAGCGCCTATCAGGCCGCGGTCGAGTATGCGCGTGATCGTCAGCAGGGCCGTGCACTTACCGGGGCACGCTACCCCGAGCAGGCCGCCGATCCTTTGTTGGTACACCCCGACATCCGACGGATGCTCCTGACCATGCGCGTCTTTACCGAAGGTGCACGGGCACTCGCCGTATGGGTTGGTCGGCAAATCGATATTCGCGATCACAGCGAAGATACCGAGCAGCGCAAACAGGCCGATGATCTGGTGCAACTGCTCACCCCGCTGGTGAAGTCCTACCTCTCAGAAGTTGGCCATGACACGGCGCAGATGGCGGTGCAGGTCTATGGCGGCCATGGCTATATTCACGATAACGGCGTGGAGCAATACGCCCGTGACGCGCGCATCGCCATGATCTATGAAGGGGCTAACGGCATCCAGGCGCTTGATCTGGTGGGACGAAAACTGACGGCCCACATGGGTCGCTACCTGCGACGCTTCTTTCATCCGGTGCAGGCCTGGATCTCCAGCAACACGGCAAACGTGGAACTGCAGCCCTTTGTGGTACCGCTGGCCAAAGCCTTTGGCCGCCTGCAACTGGCTACCGGGCAGATTGCTCAGGCCGGTCTAAAAGACCCCAATGAGGCAGGCGCTGCCTCCAGCGAATACCTGAAACTTTTTGCGCTGGTGACGCTGGCCTTCCTGTGGGCAAAGATGGCCAAAGTCGCATTGGAAAAACAAGACAATGATGACACCGGGTTTTACCAGGCCAAGATTGCTACTGCGCACTTTTTCATGGAGCGCATCCTGCCGCAAAGCGGTGCACTTTTTGCATCCATCATGTCGGGTGGCGCCACCATGATGACCTTTCCAGATGACGCCTTTTAAGTATTCCACCGGCGGTTTGCCAAGCTGATAAGCGCATGTATCCCTTTTTGCGTGCCAGCCGGGTGTTCGGCCGCGCGCTGACGACCCGGCTTAGCCCTGCCCTTCGACCATCGGTAATCGCCATGCGGGTCTGGCCCAACGATCTGGATACCAACGCCCATATGAATAATGGGCGCTACCTGACCCTGATGGATCTGGGACGCTTTGACCTGATGACCCAGTGTGGCCTGGTGGGTGTGGTATTGCGCCAGCGCTGGTTTCCCATTGCCGGAGGTGTCATGGTTCGCTTTGAGCGACCGCTGCATGCTTTTGAGAAAATTACGCTGAAAAGCAGTATTCTCGGTTGGGATGATAAGTGGCTTTATTTTCGCCACGACATACTGACCGGCGACACCCGGGCGGCCCGTGCCACCGCCCGCGCTCTATTCAGAACCCGTGGGCAATCTGTACCCACCGCTGACTTGCTGGATGCTATGAATTACGACGGCACACCCCTACCTCCACCCGATAGCGTCCGCCAGTGGATGCGCGCGGATGAACTGATGCGCGAGGAAGACGAGTAGAGCTATCCGTGCCTCTATTTATAATAGTTGGCCGCTCAGCAGTGGCCAATATCAACGACGGTTTTGCGACAACAACACGAGGACGTGACAGCAACGTCGGTATGCGCAAGTGCACTCGTCAAGAGCACCTGAAGATCAGTACGTTCTTTGGTTTCGCCGCGATACTTTAGGCATTCAACCAAGCCGTGAAGAGACCAGACATTGTTCTTGTGTTGAGCGCAACGTTGTATAGCATCGTTTAATCCTAAATCTGCGCGATAGACTTCTTCAGCTTCTTTGTAATGACCTTGCTCCATCAGTAAAGCCCCCAGAGCATGGCGTGGCGGATGCATCCAGGGCCATGGCTCGGAATAGTGTAGATCGTCACACCGCTGCACACTTTCACGCAAATGCGCGTAAGCCATCTCGTGATTGCCTTTGTGGTACTCCAACTCTCCCAGCAGCATCTTTTCGCCAACAGCCAGTGTTTCGGTTGCCGGGTTATTGAAGAATTTGCGGCTTGGGGGTACCTGCTCAAGAGTGTCGTAAAACTGGCGCTTGTGATGTTCGGCTTTTGTGAATTCTTTCATTGTTGCATACGCAATCCCCTTGGCGTAGTGGTGCATGCAGATCGAGACACGATAAAGCTTCGGGTCTTGAGGCATTGGAGTATCAATGATGTCACGCCATTTCCCAAAACGCACAAGCACATGCATTTTCATGGCGTAATAGCCCTCCATCGTGCTTGCGATAAACGGCTTGCCTTTCATGTCGATCACATCAGGGGGCAGGTTTTCACAAATCTCTTGCGCGGCGGCCATTGCCGGCTCGAACTGTCCCAAAAACATGCAGGTATACATCATCAGATGCAGGTCATGGCACCGTGCTGTGGTGTAATAGTTATAAGGCCCGGCATAGGCGAGGTATTTGCGATTCACACGAATGGCATCTTCGCTCGCCATCCTGGCCTTTTCATATTCGCCACACAGTACATAGATATGCCCAGGCATATGATGGATATGACCTGCATCCGGGCATAACCCACCAAGGCGATCGGCTGAGTCCATTGCCCGCTCCGGCGTGGGAGACATCTCAAGCAGATGTATATGCAGATGTAAAATGGCCGGGTGCTGTTGTTGGCCGCTTTCATCGGCCAGAGCAATGGCTTTTTCACAGACCGTGATTGCCTCAAGCGTATCGGCATCTGCCGTTGGCAATCCTGTTTTAACGTCCCACAGCCGCCATGGCGTACGGGTCATCATTGCCTCAACAAACAAAGCCGTTGCGTCCTGACTATCCGCAAAGTCGGAGTGAACCTCGCGCATAGCGCCTGCATAGGCGTCATCCCAATCGTTATATTCTGGCTGAGAAACAATATGAGGTTTTTGAACCCGCCGAGCCAATGCCCTGATCAGCGCTTTTTCCAGCGGCGCAGCGTTATTCGACAGCGCCAGCGCCTGATCAATATGGCCACGACAAAACGCAGTGCAGTCAACAGCTTCGGGCTCGCTGAAATCGCACCAGGGCATGTTGTAAAACGGCCCTGCGGCATAGGCCGCTCCCCAATGCAGCATTGCGCAACTTGGGTCAAATTCCAACGCCTTATTGAAACAGGCAAGTCCTTCTTCCTGATTAAAGCCAAAACACCAGTTCAGCCCCTGGTCAAACAGGCGCTGGGCAATGCCAGATTTAGTACTGACTGCAAAGACATGGCCTCCCATATCAAAACTGAATATACGGTCTTCTTCCATTTCCTGATCCGCCGGTTAGTTAGGCCGCCCCCGAAACACTTTTCAATCGACCGTGCAAACGGGTACTTCACTGCTGTTATACGCGGTAAGGTGCATGACACGCCGGTCGTCTCGCGCGAGCTCGCCGGTGGCTGAATGCCAGACCGAGCGGTTGTGCCAGATTACCAGATCGCCTGGTTGCCAAGCATGCACATAGACGCTTTTGGCAACTATCGCCGGGTGCATCCAGGATTCGACCAAGTATCTGGACTCAGTAATGCCAAAAAATTTAGATCTAGAATCGATTTCTGTTTCCAGGCAGGACAGACAACGTGGCTGCGGCATCAGTGCCTGAAATTTTGTTACCGGACAAGTCCATACCAGGGGATAGATCTGCGCCATCGGATCGTTGAAAACCGTGCCAGGTGGTTCAGACCCCTTCTTAAAACGGGCCTCAGCCTCGGGGTCAACGGCCCGCAGGCCGTTGTTGCTGTTACCTAACCCATAGGTCGCCTCAAATGGCCGAGGCAGATAATGCACCTGGGTATGCAGGCATCGTTGTCGGACATCAGGGGGCATTGAGTCGTAAGCGATGCGTCCACTCGCAAAGGCGGTTGATCCGGCCGGGCACCACAGACGGCTCTTTTCGTCATCAGTGCAGGCCAACCAGTGGCCCTTGCCTGCAGGAGCCTCGATACAACGCATCTGCGTATAGTGGCCCGGGGCGTGTTCGTAGAACGCGCCATCGATATGCCATTGGAGCACGCCACCGCCGAGCACTTGTGAACCTTCCTCCTCACCATATGCAGCGCGGCCCCCGCCAAGAGTTACCTTGAGGCCGTGGTGGTCGATGTCGCCCTTGCCGAGCACGAGTACACCTGGTTCTTGCGGAATCTGGAAAGTGCCGGCTGTATTGCCCTGCTCAACCTTGTATCTTTCCCACGGGTTGTGGGTCTGATCACGCCAGACGGTGGTGCCGCCGGGGTAAATCAGACGGTAGAACGCAACCTCCTCTTGCGGTGTCAGATGCGCTTGCCCGGGCAATACCACAATTTGATCGCGATGCAGCGCGCGTCGAATCTCCTTTATCGACCCAGGGTCCACTGATGCGCAGTCGAAGTCGAAGACGGTAACGCCAAATGGCGCATTATCGATGGGCTGCAGTTTCATGGTGGTGCACTGGGGAGAGATTAAGTAATCTATTTAAGACCTCATACAATTAAGCCAGCGTTGGTATTTATGCAATGCCCATCTGCTCTGTCCGGCGCTGCTTAAAAGCCTTCCATACCTTCAGGGGCTTTCCGATTTCAAGTGGATTTACCCTTGCAATGGCTTCTTTCATTAATATTGAATACTGGCAATCAGCTTGCTTAAGAACTTAGGGTGCAGGTATCGCCAGGTCTTGTGCACCCCCAATGGCTGGGGATGAAAGACCGCTTCTACGGCAAAGGATTTTGCGGCCTCCAGATCAGGCAGTTTAAAGGTCTTCGGATAGGTGCGGTTAGCCATATGCATGTTGGTGACGAAAAGCATACAAAGTATAAACGCGCTGGCTGAAAGGGGCGAGATTCGCTATGGCCGTAACATCTATGTAATTTGAAAGACCGGACGCGGCCGACCCTGGACGGGTTCGACGTACTGGCGTAACGTGCAAACGGAAATAATATGCCTTGGACGAAGTAGTTTGATCATCGTCAATTCTTGGCCAGTATCTTCATTTGCCATTGAGTCGCGCCAAGCTAAAAAATATCGCCACTCATCCAGAGTCGCAAATTAGTCATCGATTCAACGCCCAGTTCCAATGGTTAATCGAAAAAGTTAGCGTCGCCTTTCACATTCCATAGCAAATTCCACCAACAAAGGGCTCAGAAGTCTCACCATGAATGATGTCCATCCAATACACCCTTGCTAGCAAGATAAGAGTGGGGCCAACGGCTTCTATCGAGGATATCTGACACTCATTGGATTTGCCCAACAGGGATCGTGCCCACCCTGAACAAACTTTGTCCTGTGTCCCAGAAACTAATCGCTGAGCAGTTCACCGATGATCGCTTTACAAGCGTTACCAAGTTTCGCTTCGTGTGCCGCCAGGCAGGCGACTATCTGCCCTTACCCGACCTCGACAACAAGTTCTGTGTCGCTGGCCGGCGTTGCAGAATGATCGACAATCCCCTGCTCGCAGGCCGTACCAATCGCCGCAATAAGGCCCGCCAGGACATCAATGGCCACAGCGGCGGCGTAGACTGCAACCGCGCAACCAACAGAAATCTTATCCTCGTGTGCGCCCAGACACATCATCAATCGACCCTGTCCCAGAGTGACGGTACTGCAAAAGGTGGTCAACTCATTTTCGCAGGCTATGATTGCCCGCTCAAACGGATCGGTTGCCAAGACAACCTTGCCGGTCGCGCTCAGCAAGCTAAACACCATGATTAAGAAACCTTTCCCGAAACGTCGTATTGCATAACTCCTTTCTTGATCGACTATGATTACGATATAACCGATATAACCGATATAACCGATATAACCGATATAACCGATATAACC
>JAAZYQ010000081.1 GCA_014239575.1 Gammaproteobacteria bacterium | reverse complement strand
TGTTCTCTCTAATTGCCTCGGCAGTCGCAGATCACGTACTGTCAAACCAGGGCGAATAATTCTCAGGCAGCCTTTCGGCCACCAGGCTATATGCGCTAACATCGCCGTTGCTATTTCCTGAGTCATCTCTTTGAACCCCTGAGCACCTGCCGGCGAGTCACATCGTGTGGCCGCATGGCAATGGCAACCGATCCGAAAAAATGATTACCCCATGAGCAATAAGAAGCCCAAAACCCGAACAACCTACCGCAGGATTCCCAAGCCCAAGGGGCCGACACAAGCAGACAAGGCGGATCGCCACATACTCTACGAGCGTGCAGTCCAGTGTGTGGAATCTGAAATTGACATGGTTGATGAAACCTACGAGACGATTCGAGGACGTAAGGCCGCTACCCTGCGCGAGGACTTCTGTGGCACCGCTAATACCAGCTGCGAGTGGGTGCGACGGCGCAAAGATAATCAGGCCTGGGGTGTCGATCTGGACACCGAGGTATTAGCCTGGGGGAAAAACAACAAGGTCGATGTCCTTAGCGGTGACGGAGCAGAACGGATTGCGCTCATGAATGAAAACGTTCTTACAGCGAAAACGCCGCCCGTCGATATGATTCTGGCTATGAACTTCAGTTACTGGATCTTTCAGACCCGGGATGAGCTAAGGGGGTATTTTTCAAGAGCACGCGACTGCCTGGCAGATGACGGTATTTTATTTCTGGATTCGTACGGTGGCTATGAAGCATATCGGGAGATGGAAGAAGAGACGGATCACGACGATTTTATCTACGTTTGGGACCAGGCCCGCTACAATCCTATTACCGGGGAGATGAACTGTCATATTCATTTTAAATTCCCTGATGGATCTAAGCTGAAACGCGCTTTCAGCTATAACTGGCGCCTATGGACACTGCCTGAGGTTCGAGAATTACTGGATGAGGCAGGTTTTAAAAGGGTGCTGGTTCACTGGGAGGGCACTGATACCAAGAGCGGCGAGGGCAATGGCGTTTTTACACCCACCGAAAATGGTGACGCAGATGCCGCTTACATCTGTTATATCTCCGCGGAAAAATAATCTTCAGCCAACCCTGTGCCGACCAAGAGCTCTACCAGGTCGACTTGTCAGAGCGTCAGCCTCCTCTTACTATTACTAGCATCACAATCTGGTTTTCTGAGGAAAACTTGCCATGACCATCAACCATATTGGTGGAAACCTAAAAAATCCAGCAGCCCATTTTGAGACGGTTAGCCTGGAGGCGTGATCGGTCAGTGACCTCTTCCTTGGATAAACTCTCATCCTGGGCGCTATTCCACCGATCGCGGGTCTGATTGGAGCCACCCGGCTCGGCTGGTCTTTTGGCGCCAGTGCTACGGTCAAACTGACCTTCGCCAGGGCACTTAAGATCAGTATCGCCTACTACCTGGCAATACTCGTTGCGACCTATACCCTGGCGAAACTTGTCCAGTGGATGTCACGCACCTATGGCGGTGAGCAACCTCTGGAGCGCTGTCTTGCACTGATCTCATATACCGCAACTCCCATGTTCCTGGTCGGCATTGTCCAGATCTATCCGGTGATTTGGCTAAATTACGTTGTCGGCCTGCCGGTACTGGCATACACCGTCTACCGGCTATATATCGGCACACCCATCATGATGCGCATCCCCGGGGAGCAGGGCTTTTTTTTCCAGTGCGATTCTAGCTGTCGGTATGGTCGCCCTGATTGGACTGCTGGCGAGCAGCGTGATGCTCTGGAGCGCCGGTATTCAACCTGAGTTTACCTACTGATTTCGCTCAATCCAATCAACGATGCACCGTTCTTGACATGATCTGCGCGATCGGAGATTGCACTAGCTAAGCGAAGGCACTAATGTTGGCGTCCAGATACTTCTCTTATCGGGCGCACCTATGCCTCTTGTACCGGACCAGGACCTCGTTCTTTTTGCCTCGTCACTGGCGGACGATGCCCGGAGGATAAGCAACCAGTTTTTTCGCCAGCCACACACGGTATCCAGCAAATCCGATGGTACGCCGGTAACCATTGCCGATCTGGAGATCGAGCAGCACTTGCGAAAAGTTATCGGACAGCACTATCCCGATCACGGCGTATACGGCGAAGAAGAAGGGCTGAGTGGTAGTGCTACCCATTGGTTATGGGTCCTGGATCCAATTGACGGCACCAAGAGCTTTACCACCGGTAAGCCCACCTTTGGTTGCCTGATCGCTCTGCTTTACCAGTGCAAGCCAGTACTGGGCATTATCGATATGCCAGCACTGGACGAGCGTTGGGTCGGAATTCAGGACCAAACAACCCTCTACAATGGCTCCCCCTGCAAAGCAGCTGAAACCCATGTACTGGCTGACGCCACGTTGAATGCTACTACCGTGGATATGTTTGACCCGCAGGAATGGCAGATTTTTTGTCAAGTGAATGAAGCTGTACGATTTCGCCAGTTTGGCGCCGACTGTTATGCCTACGGCCTGTTGGCATTGGGCTACACCGACTTAGTCATGGAGGCCGGGTTAGGTCGATTTGACTACTTGGCTTTGGTTCCGGTGATCAAAGGTGCGGGCGGCTGCATAAGCGACTGGGAAGGCGAGGCACTGACTTTTGATTCGACCGGGCAGGTGCTGGCAAGTGCTAACCCGACGCTACATGCCCAGGCGCTGCGCCTGATCGCTTCCGCACCATGAAGCTACCTAGTCGAACCACCAGTAGAACCATCGCCTGGCTGGCGGCTGTTTGCATGATCCTGTCAATGACAAAGGCATTTGCAGATCAAGGCCACCCTGGCCTGGACCCACTGTTTTTGGAATTGAAAACTGCCCCCGATCAAGCCACCGCTGACCGCATTACCGGGGAAATCTGGAGTCTGTGGCGAGAAGTCGACAATCCCGATGTAGCGAACGCCATGGCGCAAGGCGCACGAGCTATGTCATCAAAACGCTATCGCTCTGCTTACCAGCACTTCAGCGAGGCGATCGATCGTGCTCCAGAATTTGCCGAAGGATGGAACAAGAGAGCTACGGTACTTTTTCTGGCGAAGGCCTACGATAGGTCGATCCGGGATATCAAAGAGGTCTTACGGCTGGAGCCACGGCATTTTGGAGCGCTGTCGGGACTGGGACTAATCTTTCTGCGTCAGGGTCAGTATCGTCCCGCGACACAGGCTTTTCGCAACGCCTTAGCTATCAACCCTCATCTGCCACGCATACGCGAGGCGCTAGATCAACTTGAGCATCGGCAGCGCTCAATCGACGAGAAAAACACAATCTAGCTAACTGCACCCTCGGGCCAGACACGCGCCGACAACCAGGTAGATAAATCAGTCATTTCTTCGGGCGCTACGCTGTGAGGCATCGGATAAGTGTGCCAGGTGACGTCACAACCGTTATCCTGCAAAATCTGGCGGCTTGCCTCGCCCAAAGGTAAGGCCAGCACTGGATCAAAAAGGCCATGGGCAAGAAAGATTGGCGTGCTAAGGGTGCTGGGATGAATCCTTTGAGCCAATTGACCTGAAAGCGGTAGGTAGGTCGATAAACCGACAATCCCGGCCAGCGCCTCTTCGCAACGCGACCCATAATGCAACGCTACCGCCCCACCCTGGGAGAAGCCGCCAACAACGATATGTGATCTTGGCACCCCCCGGGTGCATTCTCTGGCCACCAGAGAGTCGACAATTCCGGCCGACTCGTCCAGGCCTGATGCATCTTCTTGCTTAACGATCTCCATACCGGTCAGGTCATACCATCCGCGCATAACCATACCGCCATTTAAGGTAATCGGTCGATGAGGTGCATCCGGCAGAATGAACCGAATCGGCAGCTGGCGAGGCAGATTCAGCATCTGCGGCAGTTGTTCGAAATCTCGACTATCGGCACCTAAGCCATGCAGCCAGATAATAGAAAAAACCGGTGCTGCGCCAGTCTCTATCTCTAGAGGCGAGGTGGAAGATTCATTCATAATTTGACACTGGTGTATTTTTCCCGGATTGTAACGGGAAGTGAGCCAAAGAAATTGATCAGTTTGGCTGTAACTAACCCACCGGCCCGAGCACCTACACTTGATAACCAGCCTCGATGACGAATCTCTGATGGAGTCCATGCTTCCGACTTATACAGATATTGTTTCTGCTGCCGGCCGTCTGGACGGCGTAGCCCGAAAAACACCCGTACTGGCCAATACCCCTCTCGATGAAAGATTGGGCATCAAGCTTTTTCTTAAATGCGAGAATCTGCAGCATATCAGCGCCTTTAAGTTCCGTGGCGCCTGGAATACCATGAGTCGGTTGACGCCAGAGCAGCGTTCGCGTGGCGTCATCACGCATTCCTCAGGCAATCATGCCCAGGCAGTTGCGCTGGCCGGGAAATATTTGGGTATCGAGACTACTGTGGTGATGCCGCATGACGCACCACAAATCAAGCGCGAGGGTACTGAGCGTTATGCTTCCCGCGTCATAGCATACGACCCAACCCAACATAAGCGCGAGGAGTTGACCAACGACGTAATTCGAGAAACCGGCTGCGTCCTGGTACCCCCTTTTGATCACCCTCACATCATTGCCGGCCAAGGAACTGCAGCAATGGAGTTGATCAATTCTTGTGGGCCGCTGAAAATGCTGTTGGTTCCCTGTGGTGGCGGCGGACTCCTCAGCGGTTCGGCATTGAGCGCCCGTGCTCTTTCGCCGGGCTGCTCAATTATTGGGGTCGAACCTGAAGCCGCTGATGATGCAGTGCGATCCTTTCGTAGCGGCCGGATCGAAAGAGTTCAAAATCCTCAAACTATTGCCGACGGAACCCGTACCGAATCTTTGGGGAAAATGACCTTTGCGGTGATACGAGAAAGCGTGGATGATATTGTCAGCGTGCCGGAAGAGGCGATTATCGAAGCCACCCGATTACTGTTTGAAACTGCACGCGTAGTGGTTGAGCCTTCCGGGGCGCTCGGCCTCGCTGCTTTATTAAGTGGGGTGGTCAGGGTTCAAGGACGTGTTGGCTTAATACTGAGCGGCGGCAACATAGATGCACCCATGATGGCGCAGATTCTGTGCCCAGACCGTTAGAAAGGGAGCCGAAACTCTCCGAGCCGGAACTGGCGTAAAACGGTGAGGTCAGTCGTTGGTATTAAGCGGAATGGTGATTACCCCGGAGGTTCCAGTATCACCACCGGGAGAGTTGATCAGATTCTCTACCGGTACGCGCAAGCCACTAAACCACCAGGCAGCCAACACAACGACAATGATCAAAATGGTGGCAAGGGCTGTCTTTCGCCAACGACCCCTTCGCGGAGCCGTCGAAAACTGAAGCCATCTTCGCCCTTTCTTCTCTTTGAAGGCCTCCTTGCCGATAACAGGAACAACTGAACCAATGCTTCGGGTAGGATCCCGATCAGCACTTTCCAGCACTTCGTTTTCATTAATCTCCATCAGCCGCGCATAGGCGCGAAGATACCCGCGAACAAAAATCGCCTCGGGCAAAGCTGAACGATCACCAGACTCAAGTGCACGAACAACATCCGCGGTAAGGTTGAGGTTGGCCGCGACATCTTCAACTGTCCAGTGATAGCCCTGACGGGCCTTTCGCAATTGCTCGCCTGGAGCTAAGGAAGCGCCTGTTACGGGTGGGGTTTCGGCCATATCAGATAAGGGTTGATCAGTCACAAGCGATACTACTATAGCATCCACACTAAGGCTGAGCAGAGGTCAACACGACTTAAGAAATACTGTAAGCCCCTGTACCCACGGCAATCAGCAAGTCCTTGTCGTTATGCAGTTCCATTCTGGTAACAGCCACCTTGCGTCCGGTACGCAAGACAAAACCCTTAGCTGAAAAAGACTGTCCCAAACCAGGACGCAGGTAATCTACCCGCAAATCAATCGTGCCCATCCGAGAAAATTTCTCCGCTTCGTCTGCCAGCGACTGAACACCTTCGCGTTTCAATAACGAAATAAACGCGACCAACCCGCCGACAACATCCAGCGTGCTGGAGATCACGCCACCATGCAGATTACCGCGAGTGAAATTTCCCACCAGTTCATCGCGCATTTCGAACCGCACCACTACATCGGACTCATCGAGTTTTTCAAACCGTAATCCAAGCACTCGATTAAAAGGAATGCGTTCTTCAAAAACGCGCGCGGCATCCAGAATTGCCTGGGGAGAAACCTCTCGCGCCGGTACCTGCGACTCCATCTGAAATATCCTTTGCCTGAATGTCCAGCACCCACCTTATCATGAGACCAACGGTTTTGCTTTTGGCAGCCCGTCCACTTAAGGTGGTCAATTATCGGAACGTGGGATAAAATTGACCCGCAATTATTCCCTAATTGTCATGGGGCCGTAGCTCAGCTGGGAGAGCGTCGCGTTCGCAATGCGAAGGTCAGGAGTTCGATCCTCCTCGGCTCCACCAATTCTTCTGTTCTACATCAACTCTTTACCAAGGTTACTACGTTACTGGCTGCATTGACCTCACTGCCAGTGTGACCAGAATGTGACTGAAGTCGGTCAAGAACAGCTACTGCCTCCCTTACTGCTTCGGGTTTCAGGTGAGCATAACGTTCTGTAACAGTGACTGAACTGTGGCCTAAGAGGTCTCTGATTGAAGATAGCGGGACCCCTTCCGAGATAACCAAAAAGGCACACGTGTGTCGTAGATCATGGATTCGAAAATCCCGGATTCCAGTTCTACGACAAGTTGTCGTAAAAGACCGCCTCAAATCTTTGATCCTGTCGCCATGTGTGGGAAATCGAGGTCATGGGATTTAGCGCCTGGCGAAGGATTTTCCAGGCCGGGGGGGTTTATTCGTGCGCCAGGAACGGACCCCGATACCCCGGAATCGCGCCGGGGGAGGATTTATTGTTAGATGGCGCACATCTATTTTTTGAAATATCCCAGTTGCCGCTCTCTGAAGAATTTTGTGAGAAAAATGCGGACTAACTAACCGACTACCGTCTAGGAGATTACATATTTATTCTGACTCTCAACCGGGTAAATGCCTTCAGTCTTCGACAGTCGGTTGGCATAAGTGAGGGCGGCATCTCGCTTGGCAAGCTCCTTATTCCACTTCCGATCGTTGTACCCACGGGTCCTGACGCAATAACTCCATACCTCTTTGCCGGACCCATTTCTAGTAGAACCTCGCGCAACCCATAGATAAATATGATCGCGTACGATCGCCTTGTTTTGCCTTGCCTTGGCTTGGCTTGTTTCGTAAAGGTTTATCGATTTCTCACCTACGCAGCACCGGGGCATTGGCGTCGTGCAAAATACGCATAAGGCCCGTTTGAGCAGTAGATGACACCGCGCAATATTCCATTGGTCGGCTGATCTCAGTTTTGCCCCTTGAAAATACCGCACGACCAAGGGGTTAACTTTGCATCAGGAAAACTGTACCTTTTGTAACAACAGGTATGTATGATCTAAGGTATCAAGGCCTTTCATCCGGCGGGGAAGATGATATGGGGCAGCGGGCAGAATATAACGATTCTAAATTATGATAAGGCTCAGTTCTTTTAAAAACAAGATATCGAAGTGCACACCCAAACTCATAACTGCTGCTTTAAGTTTTAGTTGTGCAAAATCATTTGCCACCGATTCAGTGCATGGCATAACCGGGGCATCCCCGGCCTCACATGGCGCACCAATGAAAACTAATCTTAGCCTTGCTTGTATCGCTCTTTTGCTGTTTAGCGCGCAGGTATCTGCGCAAAAGCTTCCGCCTCCTGGTGCTTATGGCCGGTCCAACGTATTGCTGATGATCGATGTTGGGCACAAGATGATAGAGACTACCCACTACTTCGAAACCGGATATATTGAGGGCGCTATACGACTGCCGAGCGACGTCGCCGTCGATTCCAAGGGCAATGTGCATGTGAAAAATAACATCTACCTAAGCGTATACGATGACCCGAAAAGACGCACCATGCAAGAAAACCGGGCTTACGCGGGTGCTGGCGGAATCACGAAATTAAGCCCGGAGCTAAAACCGATTAGCACGTATGCCCATAACATAGATGGTGACGCAAGCAAGAATTTTCTTAATAGAGAAGACTACAGCAAAATGGCTGTTGACGCCTTGGACAACACCTATGCGGTATATCCTGCGCAGGCGGGCGATAGGGATTGTTGTGGAGTGTCAGCCGCCACGGTTAGATACGTGAACGGGGGCACCCTTGCCGGCATCATTAAATACGATTCCGGTGGCCTCGAAGTCGCTAGGATGATGATCACATCACCAACAGACGATGTTTTATTTGAGACTATTATGGGCATCGATATTGATGCGAAAGGAAACATCTGGCTCGCCAGAAAAAAAGTGGATTCATCCTGGTGGATTACAAAACTCGATGCCGACGGTGCCCTGCTGAATGAGTGGGAGGCGCACGAGGGTCAGGATGGTTACGATGCGGCGACCGGTACAGGCTTTGGTACATGCAATAAATGGTTCGACTCTGCCTGTGGCAAGTACGGAGATCTAACGGGTATTTCGGTCTACGGCGGGAAAGTCTACGTTTTGCAAAATTATCGATTTAAATACACGATTGCAGATTGGCGCGTTATGTTTTCAATGGACGGGGCCCTTGATGCGGTGCCGGGTGACTATCTTGATTGCAGGTTTGGGTTTCCAGTTACTGTCTACGATGACGGAACTGGTGAACAACTAGACCAATGGTGGGTGTCGGGCAAAGACGATATTGAAGTCACTGCCAATGGGGTTTATGTGGTTGGGCATACTTCCTTTCACACGGCTAAGTATAGGTATCCCCGGCGATATGATCTCCAACGTGCTTTTACCACCTTAAATTATCTTTGGGACGACCCCATACCAGGTACCCGATACGGCCCGGATTGCGGCGGCCAGGTCGGAAAATATTCTCACAGTGGAGACCTTCTGAAACGTTTTGCTTCGCGCAAGATGAATTGCGATGAATCTACCATAG
>JAAZYQ010000080.1 GCA_014239575.1 Gammaproteobacteria bacterium | reverse complement strand
GTGACACTCTAGCAGGCAGAACCAGGCCCAACCGGGTTTCCTGGTTCCTCTGGGCCTTGGCCCCCCTAGTCAGCCTCGGAGCGGCTTTTTCAGTAGACGCAGATATCTGGGCTTCAGTCAGGGTGCTGGTTGGTGGTGTGGTGCCCGCAGTGATATTTCTGGGCTCCTTTGTTAACAGAAAAAGCTATTGGCAACTCACCCGGTTTGACTGGTTTTGCGGGGGCCTGTCTTTGACAGCATTATTGTTCTGGCAGCTCGCAAGCTCTCCACTCATCGCAGTTTTGCTTGCGACGGCGGCGAATACTTTTGCTTCAATTCCCACATTCATCAAGGCATGGAATTTTCCAGAAACCGAGACCCGATTGATTTTTATCAATAGTTTCTTAAGTGCCGTTTTAATCATCCCAGCGATCCCAGTCTGGAACATTGCTAATTCGGCGTTCCAGATTAGCTTAATGTTAGGAACAGGAGCCATGGTGGTAGCTATTTACCGAAAAGCTTTAGGTATCAAGAAAACCATATAGAGGGATTTGGATGTGGTTGTCAGTCAGCTGGCCGCCCTTAACTCATACAAGCCAACCCACAGTCCAGAAAACCTAATCTAGCGCTATTGAATTTCTGGATCGAAAATCCAGACCTATCTAAAGAACAACAAAGAGGAACCTTTTTTACCAATATATATCCCTGTACGCAGTTTGTTTTTGCGCCAGATAGTATGTGGTGGCTCACAATTCAGCCGCAAAGCCCTACCAGGTCTCGCCTGGAAGTAGGATCATGTTTTGCTGAATCAGCAATTACGACGCCAGATTTTCAGAAAACGGTTCAATCCTATTTTGAACGATGGGATACAGCGACAGCCGAGGATAATGCGATTTGTGAAGCGCAACAAATTGGTCAATCGGTTCAAGCCCGACCACAGGGACGGTTTGCAGAAGAGGAACATTTAGTACATGAATTGGCGATCTGGACCTTAGATCGTATCCTTGACTAGTGCGAAAAAGTTTTCGCTGCCCAATGATCAAGATACCCGGAATACGGCTGGACTCCTACTTTAAGCTTGCTCGGTTGATCTCTCTTTGGGAGACTCGATGGTGTGCGTAAGTACTTGGCCACCAGAGCCGAATTGGTGGATGCGGGGGTTGAGCCAAACTCATTATTGACGACATAGCGCGATCAACTGGCACGCTTGATAGCCAGCAGAACTGAGTCACCTGTGCGAAGAAAGAGTACGCCTTTACTGTTGATTTTCTATAGGTCGAGGACTTAACCTTCAAGCTCCTAATCATTGGAAACCATTCAAGCGATGAGGTCCTGCCGACCCCATGTCGCTATGTAAGTTTCCCGCATTGTGCTGTGGTAATCCGCATCAATCATGGAGTAGAAAATGGCCAGTTTCCCCAAAAGCGCTGATGTCGTCATCATTGGCCTTGGCGGCATTGTTGGCGCTTCGGTCGCGCACCATCTGATCGCAAAGGGCTGGAACAATATCGTCGGTATCGACAAATCATCGGTGCCAACGGATATCGGCTCCACCTCCCATGCGTCGGACTTTTGCTACATGACTGCACACGACAATATGACCTGCTACACCACGCGGTACAGCGTCGCGTTCTACGATGAGATGGGGCATTACAGTCGGGTAGGCGGACTTGAAGTCGCTCGCCATGATGACGACGAGCGCATGGCCGAACTCAAGCGCAAAGTAGGATCCGGCAAAGCCTTTGGCACCAATGTAAAAATGATCAGCGCAAAGGAAGCCAAAGAAAAAATGCCTTTGCTGGAAGAAAGCATGATCCAAGGCGCGATGTGGGATCCCGATGCCGGACTTGTCATACCCCGCTCCCAAACCGTGGCGGGCAAGTTGGTGGATCAGGCCGTAGCCGGTGGAGCACTGCAGGCATTTCAAAATACCACTGCAACGGGTCTGGAAATTGTCAACGGACGGATCAAGGGGGTAGAAACCAGCCGGGGTCATATCGCTACAGACGCGGTCGTGGTCTGTGCGGGATTGTGGGGGCGACTTGTGGCCGAGATGGCGGGAGAAGACCTGCCGATCATGCCTGTGGACCACCCGCTGTGCTTTTTTGGCCCGTACAACGAATTCGAGGGCACTGGCAAAGAAATCGGCTACCCCCTTCTTCGCGACCAGGGAAATTCAGCGTATCTCCGCGATACCGGTGACCCCAATACGGCAGAAGGCGGGCAGATTGAATGGGGCTATTACGAGGAAAAAAACCCCCGATTGGTGCACCCCAAAGACCTGCTGGAAAAAGGCGAATCGCACTGGTCGCCTTCCCAGCGTGATCTTGAGATGGAACAGATTATTGAGCCGCTCGAGCGTGCGATGGAACTGACGCCAATACTCGGAGAACTTGGCTGGAACGATAAACATTCTTTCAACGGTCTGTTACAGGTTACCGCCGATGGGGGGCCGTCTATCGGTGAATCACCTCAAACCCGGGGGCTGTGGTACGCCGAATCCGTTTGGGTGAAAGATGCGCCTGGAATCGCCAAAGTTCTTGTAGACATGATGACCGATGGCATTACTGAGGTGGATGTACATAGCATCGATGTTGCCCGCTACTACCCGATGCAAAAGACCCCCTCCTATATCTACGATCGCTGTTACGAGACCGCGTTCAAAATCTATAACCCGGCCGTGCACAACCGAGAGCCCTACAGCAAAGGCCGCAACCTGCGCCGAAGCCCGTTCTGGTCACGGGAACAGGAACTCGGCGGCCACTTTATGGAACTCGCTGGCTGGGAGCGCGCTCATGGATACGCCTCTAACGAGATTCTGCTGGAGAAATACGCAGACAAAGCGCCGGTGCGGGAAAACGAATGGGACAACCGTCATTTCTGGCGGGTTTCCAACGCTGAACACCTTGCCATGTCGGATAACGCCGGCATGATCAGCCTGTCGCACTTTGCCGTTTACGATGTCACCGGCCCAGATGCTGAAGCCTTGATGGAATATGCTTGTGTTGCCAAGGTCGGTGGCAACACTACCGTGGGAAAAGGGATTTATACCCATTTTCTGGATCAGGCTGGGGGCATCTGTGCGGACCTGACTGTACTGCGCCTCGCCTTAGATAAGTTTCGAATAGTCGACGGGGCCGACGCCGGCAACCGTGATTACGTCTGGCTTAAACGCATGGCTCAGGATAAGGGTTGGAACGTTTATATAGAAGATCGTAGCGACCATATGGCCTGTCTGGGTCTTTGGGGGCCTAACGCCCGAAAAATTCTTAAAGCCATTGCCGACAAACCCGATGAACTCGAGTCGGACAACTTCCCCTTCGCCACTACGAAAAACATCACCGTGCGAGGGATTCCGGTGCTGGCTTTTCGCATCTCCTATGTAGGCGAGTCAGGCTGGGAATTACACGTACCTTTCAGCTATGGCCTGTCGCTATGGGACTTGGTGTTTGAGCAAGGCGCGACCCCGGTGGGCGTAGAGACTTATGCCAACTCCCGCCGCCTTGAGAAAAGCTTTCGCCTGCAAAATGCGGATCTTCTTAGCGAGTACAACCTGGTCGAGGCGGGACTCGCTCGACCTAGCGTCAAAGCGGCAGATTTTCATGGCAAAGACGCTTACCTCACCCAGCGGGAACGCGAGCATCAACCGGCTTATCTTTGCACGATGGTTATGACGGACAATATAGATTCGAAGGGAGTTGCCCGCTACCCGGTGGGTCAATGGCCGATCCTGGATCCGCACACCAACCAGGTTCTGATCGATGACATCGGTCGACGCTCCTATGCCACCAGCATTGCTTATGGCCCTTCTGTTGGCCTAAATATCGCCCTGGGATACCTGCCAAAAGCCTATGCTGAACAGGGCCGCGAGCTATTGCTGGAGTATTTTGACGAACCATTTCCCATAAGAGTAGAGGCAGTGGGCTGCAAAGGCTTATACGACCCTGAGAATTTACTACCAAAAACATAAAAAATGATGTCGAATAAATCCAGGGTAATCTTCGAGGCGCGAGCAAGTGAAGGAATCAACAAACAAAGGTAACCACACAACCATAGATTGGCGACCTCCCGAAGACGTGCTAAAGGGCTTAGCCCTGCCTCTTAGTTATGAGGTCAATATCAATGACGTAGCCACTTTTGAACGCGATGGCGTCGTATTGCTACGCGGTGCGTTTGCAGATTGGGTTGATCGGCTACGGGCTGGGCTACAACGCAATATGGATTACCCCAACGACTATTCTTTTCCGTGCGACAGCGTGGCGCCAGGCGGAAAAGGTCGCTTTTTTGACAGTTACTGCAACTGGCATCGCATTTCAGAATACACGGATTTTGTCAGGTCATCGGCTGCTGCCTCAATGGCCTGTCAGTTTATGCGGTCAACATCCGCTCAGTTTTTTCATGAGCACGTCTTCTGTAAGGATGCCGGCACGCAGACTGCCACTCCCTGGCATCATGATCTACCCTACTACTGTGTAGACGGCTGGCAGAATGTCAGTATCTACGTCTCGCTGGACTTCACACCAGCAGATACCGCGGTGCGATTTCTGGCTGGGTCACATCGATCCGGGCAACTTTATTACCCACGTCATTTTCTCGATGGCTCCGATTATGATCTGGAAGATCCGGCCATGTCTGCCGTTGCACCCCTTGAAGACGCGTTCGAGGAAAAAGATCTGCGGGCTTTTGAGCTCGAGCCTGGTGATACCCTGATTTTTGATTTTCGAACCTTGCATGGCACAACAGCAGTTGAAACAAAAAGCCGGCGTCGGGCTTTTTCAACGCGCTGGCTCGGCGATGACATGGTCTACTTTGAGCGGCCGGGGGAAACCTCGCCACCCCTGAAAGACCTGGGTGTACAGCCAGGCATGCGTATGCCTGAGGATTTGTTCCCCGTTGTGTGGCCCGATCCTGGCCTGGAATAGCGCCTGTTAGGCGCAATATCTAACCCTGCCCCAACACCAGCACCGAGCAAAAGTTCTGTATGCAGATTGCCCCCATCACCGGAAACATTGGGGCAGAGATATCCGGTCTCAACCTGAAGCAATCCATTTCCAGTGACCTTGGGGGCACACTGCGCGACGCATTAAACCATTATTTGGTACTTGTTCTTCGCGACCAGCACCTCGATGTTTCTGAACATCAGCGCCTTTCTGAGGTCTTCGGCAAACCCATGATCAACCCTTATGCACGAGGGTCCGATACCCACCCGGAGATGACCTATGTCATCAAAGAAGCCGATGAACGATCGGGCGTCTTTGGCGGGGGCTGGCACACAGACCTCAGTTTTCTTGAGCGCCCGCCAAGCGGCTCAGTGCTTTGCGCACTAGAAGTACCCCCTCACGGCGGAGATACGCTCTTTTGTAGCCAGCAAGCCGCGTGGGATTCACTTGCCCAGCCGCTTTGCAATCTTCTGGAGAACCGCAACGCAATCCACGTGGGCAAGCCCTACGGTATCAAATGGGCACCACCGCTTGAGGAGCAATCGATGCGCGGCACCACTCGCCGCGGCGACCCTGATGCAGACCGTGAGCGTTTTCACCCTGCGGTGCTCGCCCATCCCGTCACCGGCCGGCAGGGGCTGTATATCAATCCCACCTACACCCTGCGCCTGGACGGGATGAGCGAGGTTGAAAGCCGACCGATTCTGGAATCACTTTTTGGGCACTCGACCCAGCCGGAATTCTGCTGTCGAATCCGCTGGGCAAAAGGCATGGTGGTAATCTGGGATAATTTCTCAACTCAGCACTATGCGGTAAACGACTATCATGGCTTTCGCCGGGAAATGCGCCGCACCGCATTTACCGGTTACTCCATAACTGATTTCACCCCCGGTCAATGAGCAAACCTGACATTCAGCCTCTGCATACGGACTTTGGTGGTCGGGTATACGGTATCGAGTTATCAGGCAACATGGACGACCATAGTCTGAATTTTGTTCGCCAGGCTATCGACGACTATTCAGTGCTGTGCTTTTCCGATCAGGATATGAGTGATGAAAAACAGCTTGCCTTTACCCGTCTGTTGGGCTCACCTGAAGCAGAGCATGTTCGCTTTGGCAACACCGGCATCGTCAACTACTTTGGCACCGTGGGCAATATCCAGGATGACGGATCGAAATTTGACAACATCAGCGCCAATACCCGCTATCAGAGTGGCAACCAGCTATGGCATTCAGATTCCTCTTTTCGCGAGACTCCGTCTTTTGTCTCGATCCTGCATGCCTATGAGGTACCTGGTGAAGGTGGGCAGACCGAGTTTGCCAGTATGCGCGCTGGGTATGCACGGTTATCCGACGAGATGCGTGAGCGGATAGAACCACTACATGTCGTGCATGACTATGTTTTTTCCCGAAGTCCGATCGCGCCGGTCAATCCCAATCATGCCGCATCGCTGCCGCCGGTAATGCACCCCATGGTTTTAACCAACCCGGTAAACGGCCTGAAAAACTATTACATCGGCTCGCACGCACGATCGATTCCTGGCTGGTCAGGACTAGATAGCCGGCAACTGCTCGATACTCTTGTTGAACACGCCACCGCGTCCGAGCACATTCTTAGCCTTGCCTTTAGGCCCGGTGATACCGTGATATGGGATAACCGATGCATACTGCATCGCGGCACGAGATATGACGCAGACCGCTGGCGCCGCCGTATGCGCCAGACCCGAGTCGTTGGTAGTGACAAAGGAGTGATCCCTAAACCCCTATAAGCATAGACTCCCTACCGCCAGACCCAATCAACCCACTGGGCGAGAGGAGTAGCGAGAGCGAAACTCCATCCAGGAACGGGCCAGAACAGCAGATATCACCAGAGCGCCTCCGACCAGAGTCCAGCGGGACGGCACCTCGTTGATAAACAACCAGACCCATATCGGACCCAGAGCAAATTCCAGCAGCATGAAGATTGTCAGTTCCGCAGCTGCAATGTGACGCGATGCAACGATAAAACAGGCGCTGGTAAAACCGGACATCACCCCACCCCAAAGCATGCACAGTAGCAGATCACCTCTGGAAATCTGCAGGGCATCGTAACGGACCAGCGCCACCACAATCATGATAAAGAAAGTGGAAATCAGTATCGCTGGCAGCATGTCTATCTGACGGTTATGGCGCACCAACACTGCGTAAATGGAAAAGCACAGTGCGGTTAGCAATGCCATGGCGTTGCCGTAGCCTGATCCAATACCAATCCCCTCCCCCATCATCACAGTGATTCCCAGGAAGGCGACAACCATAGTGACCAGGGTTGCCCGGCTGGGCTGCTCTTTCAGGAATGCCCATGCCAGCGCCGCTGTAAAAAACGGAATGGCCCCCAGAATAAACAGTGTGTTGGCGACCGTGGTATGAGTCAGCGACTGCAAAAATGTGATGGCCGCCCCGGTTAGTAGCAACCCGGCAAACACGCCAGGCCAACCGACCCCAATCACCCGAACTACCGTGGCGCCACGATATTTGACAACCAGCAAAATAACGATTGCGCACATCAAGAAAACTGACCGGTAGAAATTCATCACCAAAGACTCAATCTCGAGCGCACGTACAATCAGCCCGGAAAAGCTGATAATCACGGAACTGGCGATCATCAACAGTACTGCAAGCCTGTGCATATCAGCATTCATAAAGAACGAGCCCTTTGGATATTGATCTTGAGTGACTTAAGAAGTTTCTGACGTGAGTTAGGCTAATGCAACACATATCACGACACAGACGCCACTCCGCGATAATGCGGGTTTCTTCTAGTCGATAGATCAAATTTTTTCGAGCGAGATTTTTCGCCCCATTGTGCTGATTCCAAGGTATCTGCCTTGATCGGGTTTGTTGGGGGCATGCCAGGCCATAACTTTCTTTGGGCTTACGGCAAGATCTACAATCCGAGCGTGTCAATCGGGAATCACTTCCCAATTGGGCCCAATCACCTCTCTTATCTGTGCATGGCCAGGGGATTTGGGCCCCCAACCTTGAGGCCAGTGGATAATACATGCAGGCGGATAAACCTTCGGCATCTTCTTTAGGTTTTGCAAGCTTCATAGTTCATGCAAAGCGATATCAATCACTTGGGTCTTTCAATATTCAGGTTCATGCTCTATTCTCAGGTCTTCGCCATTGGCGGTAGTCACCAAACGATCGTCATCTCCTAGATTCCCTGCCCAAAACCAAACGACTATGGCCAGTCCACTGCTTTCACTCAACCACTCAGAATGGGAAGCGCTTTGCGATGGTTGTGGCCGTTGCTGTGTGGTAAAACTTGAAGATGAAGATACTGGTGAACTGCACTACACCAATGTCGCGTGTCAGTACCTCGATATCGATACCTGCCGCTGCACCGATTACGCTAACCGCAATAGCATCAACCCCGATTGCGCGATTCTCTCCCCGGATAACCTCTCGATACTGAATATTATGCCGTCGACCTGTGCATACCGGTTGCTCAATGAGGGTCGCGCGGTCGACCCTAACATCGATCAGTTAAAAGTTTCTAACCAGGTTATCTCACAGAAATATGTTCATGATGAGCAGTTACCAGATCATATCGTGGAGTGGATAAGCTCAAACCCCTGAGACTACATCCATGCTCTCATTAAACTGCACTTTGAGAAAGTCGTCAGCTTATCAGAACCTGGGCCGTCTCATACTCTTACCCGCTATTTTATTTTCGGTCTGCGCACCGTCGATAGCGCTCGATGTTACCGTCTATTTGCATGACAAGAAGAACTTAAGCCTTGACGGAACTATTGTAGAACTAATCGGAACGGATTCCCCAGCCCAACCCGGGGCCGATTACGTCATTAACCAGGTTGGCATAGCGTTCAAACCCCTTCTGTCAGTGATACCAAAAGGTACCTCTATCACGCTCACTAACAACGATTCGTTTAAACACCATGTGTACTCTTTTTCTAAAGGCAATCAGTTTGATATCCCTTTGTATACCGATGTTCCCAAGCAGGATGTGGTCCTT
>JAAZYQ010000007.1 GCA_014239575.1 Gammaproteobacteria bacterium | reverse complement strand
TTAAACCCGATGAGGAACTTGCCGGTGATCAGACCGGTGATAACGCCGGCTCGCTCGTTTTCCAAACCGCGGTACTTGACCAATCTGTCCAGATCCTCGGACAACCCACAATGGCCTTACGGGTTTCGATCGATCAACCCGTGGGCCATCTCGCGGTGCGCTTGCTGGATATACATCCAGACGGAACTTCTTTTCGAGTCAGTTGGGGCGTCATTAATCTGACCCACCGCAATAGTCATTCTGATCCTGAACCCGTGGTGGTTGGCCAGATGATGGATGTGGCTTTAGTGCTCGACGAGTCCGGGTACTGTTTCCCAACAGGACACCGCATCGGTCTTGCCATATCGACTGCCTACTGGCCGATGGTGATGCCGGGGCCTTATCAAGTCACAGCCTGCATCGAAACCGGGCCGCACACTCGCCTTGATTTGCCAGTACGGTACGGCAATGACATCTATGATATGCCTGAACCCGATAACCCGAATCCACTACCCGAGTATATCCAGCACCGTCCGGCTGAATACCGCCGATGGGTAACACACGGCTGCGCTAACAACGCCACCCAACACCAAGTCATTGACGATACCGGCGAGGACGAAATACCAGGCCACCGGATGCGTATTCGCCACCGACACGAAGACTGTTGGTCAATTATCCCGGATGACCCGCTAAGCGCTTCATCCAAAACCCTATATTGCTGTTGGATGTCACGCGATGACTGGTCTATTCGGACCGAAACCGAGACCACTATGCGGTGTGACCTCGCTAATTTTTATATTTGGGCTAAGGTCACCGCTTTTGAAGGTGGTACAGTCGTCCACGCTCGTGAATGGGAGAGAATTATCCCTCGTGACCTTCTGTGATAGCTGTCATTTGGGTCAAATCCCAGGCAATTAACTTGGCATGCGCTTTTGCCATGAAAACAGAACAATCAATCATTTCGTATAAAATAAGATGCTAATTCAATGTTTATTATTGACTTTCAGTCCCAGTCAGCATTAACTTCTAGATATCGTTGCGAAAATAGTCAACGTAGAGCGTCGTCACTGTAACTGAAACACGTCGCCAATCGAAAACATACTAAATACACCTAAGGAGATGAGATACATGTACGACAGACAAAAATCTGAAATTGATCACCTGCAGGCCCGGGTGGCCAAAGGTAAGCTGAGCCGACGGGAATTTCTCTCCCGTATGTCGGCGATGGGACTGGGCGCCATGGCGCCTGGACTGTACATGCAAAGTGCTCTGGCCGCACCAAAACAAGGCGGACGCTTCCGCCAGGGTGTGACCGGCGGCGCCACCAGCGACGTGCTGGACCCGGGTCAAATCCTTGACCACTACATGCTGAACGTACAGTTCGGCCAATTGCGTAACAATCTGACCGAAGTTGCCCCCGATGGCAATCTGGTTCCTGAACTGGCGGAAAGCTGGGAAGGAAGTAACGGGGCCAAGACATGGAACTTCAAGGTTCGCCAGGGTGTCGAGTTCCACAGTGGCAAATCTTTGACTTCAGAAGATGTGGTGGATTCGCTTAATCATCACCTGGGAGAAGCGTCTAAATCTGCCGCTAAGGGACAGTTAAATGCAGTCGCCTCAGTCAAGGCTGATGGCAAGCACGGCGTGGTGGTGGAACTCAGCGGCGGGGATGCCGACTTCCCGTTTATCCTCACTGATTATCATCTGCTGATCTGCCCCTCTAATGGCGATGGCACTATTGATTGGCAGTCAGGCATTGGCACCGGCGGCTTCAGTCTCGTCGAAAATAACGCTGGCGTACGTACGCTGACTAAGGCAAACCCAAACTATTGGAAACCGAATCGACGTTTCTTTGACGAAATTGAAACTCTGCAGATTGCTGACTCGGCTGCCCGGGAAAACGCTTTGCGTACCGGTGAACTCGATGCCATGAACAACGTTTCTGCAAAAACGGCAGATCTGCTCAAACGACAATCAGGCATTGTTGTGGGTGCGACCAGCGGTAATAAGCAAATCACGCTGCCGATGCTGACTAATATTGCGCCGTTCGATAACAACCATGTCCGTACCGCGATAAAATACATCGTCGACCGAGAGCAATGGCTCAAGGTGGTCGCGCGTGGCTACGGCGAGCTGGGTAACGATAATCCGATTGGCCCGGCTAACGTCTATCGCGCCACTACGGATGAACTGCCGCAACGCGGATATGACCCAGACAAGGCAAAATACCACCTGAAAAAAGCTGGTCTGGACAGTTTGGATATTAAATTCCATGCAGCAGAAACCGGATTTGGCGGTTCTATCGATGCCGGACAGCTAATGGCAGAGACAGCGCGGCCTGCGGGCATCAATGTCGAGGTGGTACGTGAACCTGATGATGGCTACTGGTCGAATGTCTGGATGAAAAAACCGTTTTCGGCTTGTTACTGGTCGGGCCGTCCTACCGAGAACATGATGTTCTCAACAGTGTATGCAGGAGACGCCTCCTGGAACGATACCTACTGGAAGAACACCCGCTTTAACGAACTGCTGAAGATGGGCCGTGTGGAAACCAATCCAGGTAAACGTCGAGGAATCTACGTCGAGATGCAGCAGCTCGTGCATAGTGATGGTGGCACAGTCCTGCCGCTCTTCTTGCAGGATATCTTTGCCACCAACGACAAAGTACGCCATCCGGAAGTGATCGCCGGCAACTGGGAGTTAGACGGTTGCAAAGCGGCTGAGCGCTGGTGGTTTGCCTGATCGCAAGTACGCATAATTAAACTAGATCACCCTGGCGCTACACTGGTAGCGCCAGGGTTTTTTTTGACCTCGCAAATCCTTCAAAATGAGATTAGACGATCAGGCCTTGGAGGCAACGTGACCCGCCTGGCGCTGTGCGCTATTCACAAGCCACACACCATAAATGGTTACCCCCAAGGCAAGCCAATGCCAAACACTGTAACGCTCGCCAAATACGACCAGCGCAATGGCGATTCCAAAAACGGTGACCAGATATGCCACCTGACTGAAGTAGACTGGCCCAGCAATACGTACCAGGGTAAAGAACAAGGTAAACGCGATAGCCGATACAACTCCGTGAAGGGTTATCAGTCCATTGACTAGCGTGAAATCTACCCACAGCACATACCACTGGCCTGAAATTAGCGTTAGGCACAGCAACAACAAAGCAGACCCAAGCATCATGCCGTTGGCGCCAACCAGTGATTCCACATCGGCCGGCCTATATTTGGCTGTATATACGGTCCCGGCGGCATAGGCGGCCGGAGTGAAAAAGGCCATCATAAACCAGCCGACTGGCTGGTCTGCCGGCAGCCCGTTATCTGGCAGAATGACCAGTAGCGCCCCTAATAGACCTAAGCCGATACCAGACGCCCGTTTGATATGGGGCTTTTCCAGACCGAATACCACTGCCAAAAGATAGGTGATCAAAGGCACCATGGTCAGCGCCAACGACATAACGCCTACACTGATGTAATTCAGGCACCAAAACATATTTGCCGTGGGCAACCCGGAGCTAAGCGCCCCTGCCACCAGGTAATACCGCAAATGTCTCGGGGACGAAGGGAGCCGTTTGCGGCGAACTAGATTTACCAAGGTCAGCAGACCCGCACCGATAGTCAGGGTCCAAAACGCATACGCCAGAGGTGGGATTCCCAAGAGCCCCACAAAACGGGCAACATTGGTCACTCCCCCCCATAAAAGGCCCAGCGATATCAATATCACAATGGGCACCCATGCCGGCAGGAGATGCTGAGGCATCAGACGCAACGACATATGATGGCTCCGGTTTTCTTTTGCCCAGATAATGACATCCTTGCGCTAGCGGGCACGGACAAAACAACTGGTGCATTTTGTAACTTGGTCATATTAATTCTGGTGGTCTATTGAATGCTGCATCGCCGGGCGCTCAAGCGACCTGTAAGGTTAATAAAGATAAGGTCACGCCAGCAACACGACAGTGATCACGAATCACACGTCACCTGAATCCCTCTAATGCAGCGTCCGTACGCACATGACGCGAGCGGATTCTCAGGAATTAACCAATGCGGTTCTATTGTCGCGAAGATTCATCGCGCAACAACAAGCACAAGGCCAGTATGGTTGCCACAACCCCGAGCCACACCATGAGCGGGGGCAGAGGATGCCTTAAGGCCAATTCCCAGAGTATCACCCAACTGGGTGTCAGATAGGTGTAAGCCATCACCTTAGAGGAAGGCAAATGAAGCGTGGAATACTGGATAAGCAAAAAGGACATGGCACTGGCAAAAACCCCAAGATAGATTAATGTCCCCCAGACTATGGGTCGTAAACCTTCATAATTCATGGCCATGAGATCGCCAAACCCATAGGCAAGTGTCAACACCAGGCCTCCCAGGATCGTACCGAAAGTTAAGACAACAGGTGACTGACCCCGATTAAGCTTTCGGACTAATGGTGTGTAGATCGCATGCGCAATGCAACCCAGGAAATAAATCCCCTCTCCGCGACCAATATCTAGCGCTAAGATTAAATTAAAATCGGCACGGAAAATAACCCATAGCGCCCCAGCTACCCCGATACCCAGTGCCACCACAATCCGGGATGTTATCAGCTGAGATAGCAGGATATAACCAAAAACAGCGCTCAAAGCTGGCGTCAACGTAAATACGGCCGAGGCTGACACTGCCGAGGCGGTTTTCAACCCTTCGAACATCAGGATGAAATAAGCCCCCATCAGTCCACCCAATAGTAAATAACGCCACAATGCAGCCAGATCATCACGAGAGACGCCGCAGGTCCGCCACACCAGAACCCCAAGAATCGCAGCGGCAATCACAAAGCGTAGCGCCGTTAATGCGGCCGGCGTAATCTCATTTGCGATCATGTGGCCGAGACTGAATGACCCCGCCACTAAGGCGGAAAAAAGCAACATAGCACCATGCGACAACGCAGTTGGTCTATTCATCATCGGTCTGGGTCAGCTTGATCTCCAAAACAGGAAGGGATTCTGCCAGCATCAGAGTCCGGGTTTGAAAAAAGGTTGAAGGGCCAGGCACTTGGGAGACACCACTCGCCTCGGCACCCGATTAAGGTCATCAATTAATTTTTGAGCCAGATCCGAGAAAGGTTAAGATTGCCTGCTTTATCGGGTTGATCGCCTGGACCGACATTTAAGTATAACGGGTCAACGAGGCATATTAACCCTTAGTCATTGGACCGCGCACTTTGCACGCATTTCGCCTAACTATCCGTTAACTTGCCCAGACCCAGTAGGCAGGCACTAGGATCTCAGTTTAATACCCATCATGCTTTGGATTCCATTTACCATCGCCGCTGCGTTTTTTCAGAACCTGCGCTCTGCAGTTCAGCGCCATTTAAAATCTGAACTCACCGATCTTGGTGCGGCATCGGTTCGTTTTCTTTACGCCCTCCCTTTTGCTTTTCTCTGGCTTGGCCTTTTGGTCGGGGGATTCGAGATGAGCACCCCCGCCGCAAGTCCTGCATTCATTGGTTGGGTTGTTGGCGGGTCTATTACTCAAATCATCTTTACGTTCTTGCTGATGTGGCTTTTTTCATTATCAAATTTTACCGTCGGCACAGCATTGTCGAAATCCGAAGTCGTCCAAGTGGTGTTGCTCGAAGCACTGCTACTGCAAGAAAGCATCTCCGGCCGCGCTCTGATTGCGATCCTTATCGCTTTTATCGGGATTATGGTGATGACGCTAGGAAAATCCCGACTTTCTTTTTCAAAACTACTCGCCAGTCTCGGTCAAAAAGTCACGCTGGTCGGTCTCGCCTGCGGCCTCATGCTTGGATTATCTTCAGTCTTGTTTCGCGGTGCCGTGCTTTCCCTGGATGAAGGCGGTCTGCTGATTCGCTCCGCTTACACCGTGGCTGTCGCAATTACAATACAGAGCCTGATACTACTGATTTGGCTGCGCCTCTTTCAGCCTGGGCAAATCACTCTGGCACTGGCGCACTGGCGAATCTGCATTGGTGTCGGTTTTGCCGGATGGGCTGCCTCAATCTGCTGGCTCATCGCCTTTACCCTGGCACACGCCGCCTATGTGCGAGCTCTGGGACAAATCGAACTGGTATTTACCTTCCTGGTCTCAGTATTATTCTTCCGGGAAAAAGTCAGCCGCACCGAACTTACCGGGGTAGTTCTGCTTAGCGGCGCGATCGTGCTGCTGGTACTGGAAAAAGCGTCTTGACCACTGCCTCCACTCACTCTCAGGCTGTTCGCCTGAGCACTTCACATATAGATGTGGTGACCAACTCCAAACACTGATTGGTCAGACGTTTAATACAGGCGAATCTGTCGTCCCAGGCTTGGCCACCAGAAAGTACCGATCGAGGAAGTGATCCAGCCACTGACGCGCACCCTTTGCATGACTCGCATGGTGGGCCAATTGTTCGATATGCGATTGAGCGCCGGGCAAGGTGAGTTTGGGTTCACCTCGTTCGGAAGTGCACCAACGGTCGACCATTTCCCGAGTGATCTCCGGATGAAACTCAATACCAAATACATGGTCACCAAAAGAGAATGCTTGCCCGTTAAAGGCATCATTTCTCGCCAGGTGAACCGCATCCGGGGGTATCTCGAAAGTCTCTGAATGCCACTGGTAAAACACGGTTGGCCTTAAAAGAAACGGTGTTCCATCTTTGGTCGGGGACACTTCCCAATATCCTATTTCGACTAACCCATCGCCACGAGGACCTACTTTTGCTCCAAGAACCCGGGCGAGCTCCTGAGCACCAAGGCATATTCCCAGGGTGGGGACATCGCTGGGAATAACCACAGACTCCAGCCAGTCTAACTCAGCCCGAATGCCCGGATCGCCATCATCTGTCGCACTTTGTGGCCCACCGAATACAACTACTGCATCATAGTCAGCAAGATCCTGGGGCAAGGGGTCCCCAACGCATGGGCAACGCTGATCGAGATCAAAGCCGCGCGCTGTTAGTACTTTGCCAAGTAGACCCGGGGTCGAGGCCTGCTGGTGAACCACAGTGAGAATCTTATTCAACACAATTAAAATTATAAAGGAGGGGCAACTGAGTTTATCGGATCAGTATGCAAATCCAAAATGGTCCAAAACATGGAACAAGAAAGCCGATTTCGGGCAACCACCAACGCCATCGAGGTTTCACTCCTGGCAAAGACTACAATCTGAGCAGGAAACCGCTCGGGATAAGGCTAGACAATTTCAAAAAATACCTGTATATAATTACAGTATATGAGAAATCCCTTTCCAAGCCAGAGGCTGCTATGAATCAGCCACTCACTGCCCGGCAGTTGCAGGTACTTGAATGCATACAGGCTTTTGTCGATGCCACAGGCATGCCCCCTACCCGAGCCGAGATTGCGAAACAACTGGGTTTTCGCTCAGCCAACGCAGCCGAAGAACACCTGCGGGCGCTGGCCCGTAAGGGTGCTATCGAGTTACGATCGGGCACTTCACGCGGCATCCGAGTGCTGGCGCCGTCCGGGGTACCCGTGATCGGCGAAGTTGCCGCTGGCAATCCAATCCTGGCAACTGAGCATATTGAGGATCACTATCCCCTGCCACCCAGGTTATTCAGCCCCAAGGCCGACTATCTGCTACGGGTACGCGGTATGAGCATGCGTGATGCCGGCATTCTCAACCGCGACCTGCTGGCAGTACACCGCAGCCAAGAGGCCCTCAATGGTCAGATCGTCGTCGCTCGACTGGACGACGAGGTTACCGTTAAGCAGTTCCGCCGTCGCGGCAACGTGGTGACCTTGCTGCCGAAAAACCCCGACTTCACCGCTGTACGAATTGACCTGCGACAACAGTCTCTGGTGATTGAGGGGATCGGAGTAGGTATCATACGCAACGATACCCTGCCGTGAGTTTGGAATCCTGCCTGCAGCGGCGGGATATCTGGCGGGGCTCGAAAATATCTGCGCCAGGACGAACCATCGCAACCGGTTTTGCCGTGCTGGATCAGCACCTGCCAAATGGTGGCTGGCCAGTAGACGCACTGACTGAGATCCTGGTAGAGGATGTCACATACAGTCCCTTGTGGCTGTTATTGCCGGCCCTGGCAACACTAGCACCACAAAGACCCTGGCAGGCCTGGATCACGCCACCGGCGACTCCTTACGCACCCGGTCTACACCAGAACGGCTTGGACCTGTCAAAAATACTGCTCATACGTGCTACCGGCAGCACTGATGTATTGTGGTCAACAGAGCAATCGCTACGCTCTCGAGCCTGCAGCGCTGTGCTTTGCTGGTCGAACAAACTACAGCGCACAGCCACACGACGACTACAACTTGCAGCCGAACAGGGGCAGACACTGGGAATCTGTTTTCAAAATCACTATGGAGCAGCCTCTCACAGCATGGCGGCTTTACGTCTGCACTGCCGACACGCTGCGAACGGCGTTTACATTGACATTATTAAATGTCGCGGCGGGCCATTGCGCCAAGGATTACTGGTACAGCGCCGAACGGTACCTGCTGTATCGGTCGTGTCGACCTGATAGTGGGGGTAGATCAGAAAAAAAATGCCTCTGGAAGGAAAGTTGCTGGCAGCAGCCTATCCCTGGCACGCAGCCTGCTGCCGACTCATGCCCCGGTCGAACCAGTCGCTCACCCTGATCACCTGTGGCTCGCTATATACCTGCCATACCTGTCGCTGGAGTCGCTTGGACATGGCAATAATAGCCAGGCAATTGCCGTTTATGAACAACAGGGGCAGATACAACAAATAGTTACTCCAAACCAGCAGGCACAGAAAAACGGTGTATGCCCCGGTATGACATTAGCCGCAGCCCAAACCCTGGCGCCTACCCTTAAAGCGGTAGTCCGGGATACCGCGGCAGAGAAGATGCAGCTAACACAATTGGCGATCAAAGCAGCGTGCTGGACACCCGCCATTACCCTGCTTGAAGACAGTTTACTGCTCGATATAGCCGGCAGTTTGCGACTTTATGGCGGCACCCGATCATTATTGGGGCAGATTCGCTCCTGGATTACCGATAAAGCTCTGCTACCTTGTATCGCCCTGATGCCGACACCGGCCAGTGCACTGCTGTGCGCTCGTGCGGGAAAATCAATTTGCGTGACCAGTCAAAGCAACCTGAATACCGCCGTGCGCGCTCTGCCAGCGCAGATGCTGGCAACGCAGCCAAAACAGCATCGACTGCTAATGCAACTCGGCATCAGGACTATAGGCGACCTACAGCGTCTGCCACGCAATGGCCTGGCACGGCGCCTGGGTCCAGACATAGTGGGTCGCCTGGATAAGCTATTGGGCCAGGCCCCGGACCCACAAGCCTTTTTTACACTCCCGCCAGAATTTACCCGAAGTGCTACCTTGCCGGCAGAAGGAGTCGAAACTCCGCTTTTACTTCCCTTTATCGAGCGCCTGCTGGTGTGCCTGGAAAGTTATCTATGCCAACACCACATTCTGGTCGAACACCTTCACTGGTGCCTGGCCGACACCAAAGGTCCGCTGATGAAGATCCCGGTACCACTTACTCGGCCTTGCCGAGACACTCAACATTTATTATCTCTTTCACAGTTAGCATTTGAAACTGCGCAAACGACTCGTCCTATAACAAAGATCACATTACAGGTGCATCGCTTTACTCGGGCAACACAAATCAGCGGCGGCCTTTTTCAGGAAATGCAAAGTGATACCGACGATGGGAGCACACTGATAGAGCGCCTGCAGAGCCGGCTGGGGCCAGCAGTCGTGCATGGTATTTGCATACAGGCTGACCATAGACCGGAAAAAGCCTGGCGCCATTGCACGCCGGGTGAAACTGGACTCCTGTCTGGCGGCGCACAGCGACCCTTGTGGCTGCTTGAAGCACCACGCCCTATCCAGGCAAGCCAGGGATTGCTGCAGCAACTGGACTGCCGGGAGCGTATCTGTAGCGGCTGGTGGGATGACTATCTGGTGCGCCGTGATTACTATCAGGATACAACCAGTGCCATAAAAACGTGGATTTTCCGTGATCTGAACAGCGGCCAGTGGCATCTGCATGGTATCTTCTAAGACAATGCCGACAAATCACAACTTCACTTTTATTCCCAGCCTTGCTGACTGACACCCCAACCAGAGACACCCTGCGCCGGACATTCCTGTCCCAGGCGGGCCTCGCTGAGACTGGCTTGCAGCCGTTGTGCCCGGATGCCTCTTTTCGCCGTTATTTCCGCCTGGCCACTTCTAACGGGCAATGGCTTCTGATGGATGCGCCGCCGGATTATGAAAATGTCGATGTCTTTGTACGCATAGCGAAACACCTGGTGACACTGGGATTGCGCTCACCACAGATCGGCAAAGTGGATAGCGTTAACGGTTTTGCGCTGATAGAGGATTTCGGCAACGACACTTTTACGGCACTGCTGAATGCCGGCGAGGATGAGCAGACTCTTTACTGTTATGCCATTGATGCACTGACCATGCTGCACCAACAACCCAGAGCCGCCGATCTCGCCTTACCCGCGTATGATCTTGGTGCTTTCCTGGACGAAGCCTTATTGATGGTGGACTGGTATGTCCCATTGATTACAGGTGCCAAAGTGGCCCAAACTGATCGACAGCGTTACCAGCAGATCTGGAAAGCCATATTCGAGGCACTGACACCCCCGATCACCACTCTGGTGTTGCGCGATTTCCATGTAGACAATCTGATGCGGGTTCCAGGGGAATCACCCAAGGGGCAAATTGGCCTGCTGGATTTTCAGGATGCGCGGATCGGGCCAATAGCCTATGACGTGGTCTCCCTACTGGAAGATGCACGACGCGATCTGAACCCCGAACTGGTTAACACGATGCGAAGGCGTTATCTGAAGGTCATGTCGCTCGAAGATACGGAAAATTTCAATGCCTGGTACCGGGTACTAGGCGTACAACGCCACTGCAAAGTCGCCGGTATCTTCAGCCGACTGGCGCTGCGCGATGATAAGCCCGCGTACCTTCGACACCTCCCTCGCGTCATCAACCTGCTGCAACAGCATCTTGGTGATCCACTACTGACACCTCTCGCTCAATGGCTCAACGAAATCATTCCCCAGCGTCATGCACTTGAACCAATTGGGGAAATTCAAGACCTTCGAGAGAAACTGGGCATCACGCTACCCCGGGTCACCTGAGCCGGGTCAACCCAAAAAGGAGCAACTATGGATACGATCAGCTGGGCAGATTTTACGCAGGTCGATCTTCGGGTTGGGACGATCATCTCGGCCGAAGTATTCAAGGAGGCACGCAAGCCGGCTTACATTCTGCACGTGGATTTCGGACCCAAAATCGGTGTACGAAAATCCAGTGCCCAGATCACCGATTTGTACCAACCCGACAATCTGGTGGGTCAACAGGTGATCGGTGTGATTAATTTTCCAGAAAAACAGATCGGACCAATCCGCTCGCAGTGTCTTGTCACGGGCTTCCCCCAAGCGGATGGATCCGTGGTTTTAGTGCAACCGCAACAACCGGTGGCCAACGGTCTCAAGCTCGCCTGATGTCAGGCGACAAGTTCGTCTATCTCCTGCGACGACATCTCAGGGGCCAGCACCGCACGGGCATGAGCTTCACCATGGGGAACAACCTGGCGGGCGTAGTAAAGGCAACTCAATAACTTGGATCGATAAAACTCGTTATCTCCATCACCAGCCCGAAGACAGCGCTGTGCGGCCTCAGCGGCGCGGGCCATCTGCCAGCCGCCGGCAGTGAATCCCCAAAGCATCAGGTAACTGAACGAAGCTGCAAAAGGTGCTCTGGGATTCTGTGTAGCACGATTGAGCAATACCTTACTGGCCTCGCTCAATCTTTCCACCAGTTCCGATACCGCATCAGCGATTTCCACGACATCGATAGCGCTTGACCTGCGAATCTGCACGAGTTCAGCACGCATCGTGTCGATCACAGCCGCCGCGGTCTCACCGCCATCTCGCAGCAGTTTGCGACCCACAAGATCGGCCGCCTGGATCCCAGTGGTCCCCTCATATATCGTGGTAATTCGTGCGTCACGGTAATGCTGGGCGGCCCCGGTTTCCTCGATAAAGCCCATTCCGCCATGCACCTGCAGGGCTAGAGCCGCAATTTCGTTGCCCACTTCCGAGCTCCATCCCTTGACGACTGGAATCAACATATCAACCCTGCCCTGCCCGCGAGCGCGCTCGGTGGGGTCGGGGTGGTGACTCGCGCGATCGGCGGCGGCAGCTGTATACAGTGAAAGCGCCCGCATAGCCTCGATACGACTTCGCATATCGAGCAGCATTCGTTGTACGTCCGGGTGACGGATAATGGGCGAACGTTCGCTACTGGCATTCCCGACCACTCGGCCCTGGACCCGCTCACGGGCAAAATTCAATGCCCGTTGGTAAGCCCGCTCAGCGATCCCGTAACCCTCTATACCCACCGCGTGTCTGGCCCTATTCATCATAATGAACATGTACTCCAGGCCCCGATTCTCCTCACCAACAAGATAGCCTACTGCGCCACCTTGGTCGCCGTAGGACAGCACCGCAGTAGGACTGCCATGGATGCCTAGCTTGTGCTCCAACGAAACGCAATGGACATCGTTTCGGGCACCTGGCTCGCCCTGGTCGTTCAAAATGAACTTTGGCACAATGAACAAAGATATCCCCTTAACCCCTTCTGGAGCTTCAGGAGTCCGCGCCAATACCAGCTGAATAATGTTGGAACTGAGGTCATGCTCGCCGTAGGTGATAAAGATCTTCTGTCCGCTCAGTCGATAATCTCCGTCATCACCAAGCACCGCACGAGTGCGTACCGCTGCGAGATCTGACCCTGCCTGCGGCTCAGTCAGATTCATGGTGCCTGTCCATTCTCCAGACACCAGTCGTGGAAGGAATAGCGCCTTTTGCTCTTCAGTCCCCTTTAGAAAAATGGCTTCGGCCGCAGTCTGCGATAACATCGGGCAAAGACCAAAAGCCATATTTGCCGCATCCCACATCTCCTGTACCGCACAAGCGACCGTCTGTGGCAGCCCTTGGCCGCCGTACTCCGGATCCAGAGCCAGACCTGTCCAACCGGCTTGGGTGAATTGGCGGTAGGCCTCTTTCCATCCTTTTACGGTTGTGACCTCACCATCAGTTACTGTTGGCCAGGATTGATCCCCAGCCCTATTGAGCGGAGCGAGCACGTTTGACGCGAATTTAGCGGCCTCATCGAGCACCGCGTCGATAAGATCTGTAGTGGCGTCCTCGCAGTCCGGCCAGGATGCTATCTCATCGAGATTTGCCAGATGTTTAAGGTTAAAACGCAAGTCTTTTAATGGGGCAGTGTATTGAGACATACGGGATTCCTTTGTCAGCGAGAACTGTACAAAACTGGTCGAGCTTTCAGGGGAAATTATAGATTGACGTTTACGTAAACATCAATCCGTCCAACCCATAGCGTTAAAAAGTTGTCGCTATACCAAGAATTGCCTTTCCAACTGCTAAGTCCGGGCGCACCCATCAGCGCAATACTCCGGATACAAAGGACGACTTCTAGGTCAGCCGGTGGAAAATCGCTACCCATCAGTGACTTCCTGGATACCCTGCGAAAGACTGCCCATTGTCCTGGTTACCCAAACATTTCAGTTCGCGTACAAAGGTGCAGGTTAATTGGTCGCCAAGGAGTCCCTGATAACCTGGTTTCTGTCTGAAGATCAAGCATACCCCTTGGAGGGCTCACGTGTTTAGCTTATCTTTTAACAACAGGCCATTGCCGTCACAGGCAAAGACCAGCGGCCCCGTAGGATTCAAACTTGTCGCCCGATTCCCCGTCTAGCCGCAAAGGAATAGCCCTTTTCCACTACTGCCTTGGGTGTCGACACATCTCGCTGAGCATTGCTCCCATTTTGGAAGACTTGCTCTTCCCGCATGGAATCGGTTATTTTTTCGTTATGCCAAAGTATCCGAAGTTACGCGTTGGGATTCCTGTGATCGACAGGACAGACTCCCGCCGGCGATTTTCGCCCAATGCTAGCGGCCCTGGTCGCCCTAAGATGTCGCTGCAATGGCGTGTCGGGGTCGCCACGCTTCTACTCGCCCTCAGCACTGGATTAACCGCCGCAGTTGCCGGTGAGCCTTTGGCGTGTAACGACGTGCGCGCCCGGTTCCAGATCAAGCAGAGTCAACTGAACACTCGCACTCTTAATTTTTTTTTATTCGATGCGGCAGACCGCGGCTGTATCAGCATTGCCAAAGAGCTGCTCTCCCGTGGAGCCTCGATCAAGGCGCGTGACCAGTTTGGAAATACAGCTGTTGCGCGGGCAGCCCAGCATGGGGAGAAACAATTCCTCGAGTTCTTGCTTGATCAGGGAGCCATAGTAGACCCGACCAACGTCCGCGGCAGTACTCCACTTCTTCAGGCTGTTATAGAGAATCGCCGCCGAACCATTACCCTTCTTTTGCAGCACAGTGCTGATCCAAACGCAATAAATAAGCGCAAAGTAACACCCTTAATCGCGGCTGCCTACAACGGTAACTTTCTAATTGTGAAATCATTGCTTGACGCTGGTGCAAGCATTGGCGGTATCGATGCCACTGGCAAAGGCGCCTTGGTTTATGCGGCGGCGAAGGGGTTCAGTCGTATTGTTGGGGTTTTACTGGATGCTGGGGAATCGGTTGACTCGCGTTATGGCTACTCTTTGACTGCTTTAATGTGGGCGTCCGGGCACACCAATGAAGTGCCCCCGTCCGACGGCGCGAAAACGGTAAGTCTGTTACTGGCGCGAGGCGCCGATCTAATCGCACAAGATGATCGCGGTCGGACGGCGCTGATGATCGCTGGCCAGCGCGGTCACAAACACATTGTTGAACTTCTTCTGGGCCATGGAGCAGATCGGACCATGACTGATAATGAGGGCAAGACTGCCTGGGACCTTGCTACCGATCCGGAACTGAAAGAACTACTATTGTAGGTAGCATCTATTGTAGGCAGCATCTTTTACGGCCGAATCCCCATCCATCGCCTAAAATGACTCTCTACAGGTCAGCAAGATACTCTGCCATTGCCCGAATTTCTTCATCCGAATACGCCCCCAGTAGCGCACTTTTCGCTGGCGAATTCAGCCGGACCTTATTTTTGAAATCCTGCATCGTTTTTTCCAGGTACTCCACCTGCTGCCCCGCCAGCCGAGGCACTCGGCTATCGCCTTCAAACCCACCCCGGTGGCATTGGACACATTGCCCGGATACCAGGGCTTTTTCACCTGCTGACACCTGATCTTCAGATGCGCTGAAGCCCATATTCGGCCAAACTGCCTCGGAAAACATCTGGGAGAGTACTTTCATGTCATCACGTGAGAGATCAGCAACCATCGCAGACATGATCGGGTTGGCGCGAAGGCCGGAGTTGTAGTCTTTTAGCTGCACATAGAGGTAGTAAAAGTGCTGCCCGTGAATGACGGGTATGGTAGGGCCCAAGGGGAAGCCCTGAGCGCCGTGACAGCCCATACAGGTCGCGGCGCTGACACCGGATTGCGCCACAGCCTGGGTAGAGAGCTGCATACCTAGCAACATCAAAGCGACGGTTAAAATTTTTCTCGCCATAATCGAGCACCTAGAGAATCGTCGACGGACAAAAAAAGGGGCCGGCACTGGGCCGGCCCCTTTTACAGCGTAACCGACTATCGGCTTGCCTTAATCGGGCAGCGCGAAAGCGATAATGTTGTTGCCGCGCTTGAAGTTCAACTGTACGTTACCGCCGGCCGCAACCACGATGTACTGCTTTCCATTCACGGTATAGGACGAGGGAGGTGCATTTACGCCAGCGCCTGCCTGGAATTTCCACAGCACTGAGCCAGTTTCCGAATCGTAGGCCTTGAACAGGCCGTTGCCTTCTCCGGCAAACACCACACCGCCAGCAGTTGCCATAATTCCACCAATCATTGGCTGCTGAGTCTTTACTTTCCAACGGATGTTACCCGTGTCGTAATCAACAGCCGTTACGTTGCCCCACTGCTCCTCGTCGGCAATGACTTTGAACGCGCCACCAAGCCACAACTTGCCTTCCGGATACGGTGAACTTTCCACGTGGTAAGTCATTGGCTGGTGCAGATTGATGGCATAAGTCAGACGCAGGTTTGGATCAACAGTCATAGGCGACCATTCGACCCCGCCATTCGCCCCAGGCAACATTCGCTCCCCTTCGGCAGTCGGTAAGACCCACATATTCTCCTGCGGCACCATTGCCTCCGAGTGGCGGATCAGACTGCAGTCATCAGCCCGATGCACATAGACATGGCCGGTCTTGCCGCCGTGCAACACACCAGGCACGCTGTTACCATCGTTATCCATGACATCAGTCAGAATTGTTGGGCTAACTGCATCAAGATCCCATACATCATGTGCGATGTACTGGAAGTGGCAAATATACTCACCAGTATCCAGATCCACGGCGATTAGAGAGTTCGTGTAGAGGTTATCCCCCGGTCTCAGAGAACCATCGAGGTCTGGCGAAGGGTTACCAGCTACGAAATACGCCCGATTGTTGACAAGATCGATCGATGGGTTCTGCCAGACACCACCGCCGAGCGTTTTGTACGGATCGCCCTGGGCCTTGAGATTATTCTTCTCTGCGTCGATGTCGCGCAGCATATCGCGACCGGTCGCGTCGTGGGTCGCCCAAACACCAACCGAGTTTTCCGGCGTTGTGTGAAAGTGCCACAACAGATCACCGGTCTTCCAGTCGTAGGCCTTGACGAAACCACGGATACCATATTCACCACCGTTGGTGCCGATCAGAATCTTGCCATTAACCGCTGTCGGTGCCATCGTTTCGCTGTATCCCAGTTCGGGATCACCAACCTCGACATTCCACAGAAGTTTTCCGGTTTTGGCATCCAATGCCAATAACCTAGCGTCCAACGTGCCCATGTAGACCATGTCGCCATACACCGCGACACCGCGGTTATTTGGCCCGCAGCAATACGTCGTAATCGGTCCCATCTTATGCTTGTAGTGCCAAATCTGTTCACCAGTCTCAGCATTCAATGCGTATACATGGTTAAACGATGTTGTGACATACATCACCCCATCGACAATGATCGGGCTGGTCTCCATCGATTCGACAACTTCGGTCTGAAAAATCCACGCTGGCCGCAAATTCCCCACATTAGACGCATTGATCTGGCGAGCAGGATAATATCGAGTCTGCTCGTAATTGCCGTTGGTGTGCAGGAAGTTGTTCCCATCTCCTGCCGCGCGGTTCAACATGTCCTGAGTTACGGTATGCATATCGCCATATAAAGTTCCGGATCCCGTCTCCTGAGAACGGGCCATCATTGGCGCCATTGTCAGCAGTGCCAGAATGCTCAAAAACGAAGCACCGCGCAAATAGTTATTTGTCACTCTCATACTCTTAAAGCCCCCTTTTTCGGCTGTTGGCGATGCGCTAAATCTAAGGGCAAAGGCCCTTCCACGGTCGCCTGAATTCTTACCAAATTCTCTCCTTGTCACCTTAGCGCAAACTGTCGTCCGGAGCAAGCAACGCCCCGCGATGGCTCGTATGAATCTGCGCGTTGAAATAAGTATATACCATATCAAAAATATGTATTTACGCGGTCGTATCTATCGCATACTTACGAGTGCTCCTGATGCAAAACTAATACAGCAGTATCTAGTAGTGGCATCGATTAGTTGGGGGCAAAAACACGGGCGCCAAAACCGTTGGCTCCAATAATCTAATATACGCAGATGCACTCATCGAACGGAATCGAAGTCAGAAACCTTTCTTTTAGCTACTCTGGCAAACCCGCCCTCGCCGACGCCAGTTTCCAGGCCCGGGCCGGAAAGTTCACAGGGCTGCTTGGGCCCAACGGTGCAGGTAAATCTACGCTGCTATCCCTCCTGACAGGGCTCTTGGGACGGGGCAGGGGCGAAATTTCCATCGACGGCATCGACATACACAAACACCCACGCCAGGCCTTGGGGCGGGTCGGGATCGTTTTCCAGCAATCCGCGTTGGATCTAGACCTTACTCTCGAACAGAATATGGTTTACGGAGCAGCTCTGCGCGGCTGGTGGGGAAAGGACGCGCGCTGGAAAATAAATCAAGCACTTGAACTGATGAATATTACTGACCAGCGTCGCGACAAAGTACGCGAACTCAATGGTGGGCACCGTCGGCGCCTGGAGATCGCTCGAGCCCTGGTTCACCAGCCGGCGGTCCTGATTCTAGATGAACCCACCGTTGGGCTCGACATACGGACGCGCAACGAGCTCGTTACCCATGTACACCAACTGACCACTAGTGAGAACATTACGGTCCTGTGGGCATCTCATCTCGTTGATGAGATTCGCGAAACGGATGACCTGGTAATACTGAACAAGGGACAGGTGTGCAGCGCTGGTCCAGTAACTCAACTATTGCAACAATATGCTTGCCCCACTGTGCTATCGCTGTTCGAACGGCTGACTTGCACCGACCAGAGTCTCGCTGACTAGCGCCGTGATAACGGATTCTCGACACCCTTATACAGTTGCGCTTGCAGCCATTATCTGGCGAGAGTCGCTTCGCTTTATTCACCAGCGGACTCGATTTATCGCAGCCCTGGTCCGGCCCCTGATCTGGCTTCTGGTATTCGCCGCTGGCTTTCGCAGCATCCTTGGTGTATCGATTACACCTCCCTATGAAACCTACATCACCTATGAAACCTACATCGTTCCCGGTCTGATCGCCATGATCCAGCTGTTCAATGGTATGCAGAGCTCGCTGGCACTGGTTTATGACCGGGAAATGGGCAGCATGCGCCTGCTGCTGACGAGCCCCCTGCCCCGCAGTTACCTGTTATTGGCTAAACTGACAGCTGGAACTATGATCTCAATATTTCAGGTATACGCTTTCCTGCTGATAGCCGAACTTACAGTAATCGACATTCCGGCCGCAGGGTGGTTTGCGCTGGCTCCAGCATTGATCGTGAGCGGACTGATGCTCGGGGCTATTGGCCTGGCCTTGTCCGCAACGATTCGGCAGTTGGAAAACTTCGCAGGAATAATGAATTTTGTTATTTTTCCGATGTTTTTTCTGTCATCAGCACTATACCCGCTGTGGCGTATGCGGGAGTCGAACGAGTTTATTTTTTGGATCTGCACGATCAACCCATTCACTTACGCTGTCGAGCTATTGCGCCACGCGCTTTACCTAAAGCTAGATACACAGGCATTGATAATCACAACCAGTTGTCTGGTGCTAATTTTCACATTCGCTGCGTGGCGCTACAATGCACCACAGATAGCATCCCGCCAGAAAACGAGGGGGATTTCCAAGAAAAACTGATGGATATCGACTCTAACCCAGGGCACAGCGCACGGGGCCAACGTAGCGTGAGAGGAGAATCAATGCGCCGAAAGTCACACATGTTTGCGGCCGCAACCCTGGCCACTGTGCTTTTTCTTGCAAACGCTGGCCTTGTTCTTGCGAAAAATACGGGGCTTCGTTTCGTGGCTAACGAGAAGAGCAGTACCATCACAGTGCTAGACAGCAATGACGAGATAATTCGAACATTCCCTTCATGCGCCCGACCCCGTGGGATGCACTTTACCGCGAGCCGCGAGGCGTTTTTGGTTGGTTGTGCTGACGATGACGTTATCGCAATCTATGACATAGCAACACAAGCGCTTGTAGGCCGAATACGCAATGTGGCCGCGCCCGAGACCTTCGACTTACACCCCAATGGTATTCATCTATATGTTTCCAACGAAGAGGACGCTGCAGTCTCAGTGTATGACATAGGTACTGGGCAGTTTTTAGGCGAGTTTTTGACCGGCGAAGAACCTGAAGGAGTCCAGGTTACCTCGGACGGGAAACTGGTTTTCGTCGCTTCTGAAGCTGCTGACCTGGTACACGTCATTGATGTGAGCGCCGGTACCGTAATCAAGGACATTCTGGTCGATACGCGTCCGCGACGCTTCGCATTGACACCAGATGAACAAGAGCTCTGGGTATCTGCCGAACTGGCGGGTATGGTCAATATTATCGATGTCACTTTACTCAAACTCACGGGAGATATTGCATTTCTACCTACCGGCTTTCGTAAAGAACAGGTTACCCCGGTAGACCTTTTGATTACGCGAGATGGGTCACGCGCCTACGTTGCACTTGGCAGGGCCAACCACGTAGCAGTAGTGGATGTGGCGTCGCGAAAAGTCATCGAGTACATACTTGTGGGCCGACGTGCCTGGGGGCTCAGTCTGACCCATGACGAGAAAAAACTCTATGTGGCGAACGGCCTGTCCGATGATATATCGATTATCGACACAACTAATCTTAAGGTAATTAAATCTATCCCCGTAGGCCGGGTGCCCTATGGGATACTGATTGATGACTATTAAACCTTGGCACATGGTACTGGTGCCGATGCTTGCACTCTGGTTGGGTGCCGGCGCAGTTTCGGCTACAACTGCAACACAGGACTTTCAGTTTATCTACCTTTATCGCGATGATGACAGCACTTATCAAAGGCACCGGGCGTACACCGGCGTCGTGCTACGCAACCAGCAACGGCCCCTACAGGGCGTCAAAACAGCCCTGCGCGAGAGCCGAGTCAAAGGTAGGCGATTGGGGCTTCGATTTACCCTTAACGAGCAGGCGTTGAACCCTGGCGAGTCGGCAGTCAATGCAATCCATACTTCATTTAATGATACCGGAGCCACTGTCTTTATTGCCGACCTGCCGCTAGCTGAGGTTTTAGAAATTGGACAGTCGTTGAAAGATCAACCAGTAATTGTGCTCAATGCCCGACATGCTGATGACATACTGCGTGGGTCAGCATGCTCGCCAACTCTTTTCCATACTATGCCCAGCCATGCCATGTTGATGGACGCACTGGCGCAATTTCTTTCAAGTAAAAACTGGAAAAGGGTTCTGATACTCCAAGGAGACGCGCCGAATGATCAACTACTGGCCGATGCCTTTGCCAAAGCGGCGGCTAAGTTTCGCCTTAAACAAGTTGATCGGCGCTCATTTGTGCTGAGCAATGACCCGCGCATTCGCGAGAAGAACAACGTCGCCTTGATTACCAGCGGGGCACGCGTTGATGTAATCTTCCTCGCCGACTCGGTTGGTGAGTTTGGCCGCTACGTACCTTACCAAACCCAGAAACCTACTCTGGTTGTTGGTTCGGAAGGATTGCATGCGGGGGCCTGGCACTGGACCTGGGAACGGTATGGGGCACCACAGTTGAATCAGCGCTTCGATCGCGTTGCCAAACGCCGCATGACCGACACCGACTATGCCGGTTGGGCCGCGGTAAAAACCATTGTGGAAGCGATTACCCGAACCAGTTCTATCGAGCCCTTAGAAATCAAACGGTTTCTGGTGTCAAACGATATGACATTTGATGCCTATAAGGGGGCACCGGGCAATTTTCGTCCGTGGGATCACCAATTGCGCCAGCCGTTATTGCTACACCTGCACAACGCTGTGGTCACGCGCGCACCCCTACCAGGATTCTTGCACCGATTCAATAACCTAGACACACTGGGAATCGATTCAGCCGAGTCAAACTGTCGAATGTAACACCAGTTCTATGCATATCAACGAACGATAAACAACCCTGACAAACCACGATCTTCAAGGCCCTTGCACCCGTAGGGATAGCGGCCAGGTTTGATCGGAACAAAAAAAATCTCGACTTCGGCCTCAGTCTCAAATTCAAGCTCATTCAGTTGTGCCGCCTTGATTTCGAGACCACCAGCCTCAACCTTGCGCAACCAGATATTACGAAAAAATTCGTCTGCCCTGAACGCGCACTCCTCGATCCCGGTGGATCTGATCTCCAGTTTATAGGCCTTACCGGTCTCCATCTGGTATTCGGTCTGGGAAATACCAAATCCGTCTTGTGTGGCGAGCTCCAACTCTGGTAACGCAACCGGGCGACGTGACAGATTACCCTCCGCCATGACTACTTCCCCGACAGCCATTACCGATATCAGAATAACAACGGTGGTGAGCATGCGCATATCTATGTCTCCGCAAATGATGTTCTATCAGGGCCTTTAGCTCGCTTTAGTTGCGATGCAACTCCAGCGCCCTTCGATCCAAATCGAACATAATTACCCTGGTTGAAGAATTCGAGTTCGCCAGGCCTCGATTACCTGTGTATCCAAGCGCTCTGTTGGGTTAAGGGGAATTGGCATATCCAGATCGACTTTACCCGGTGCGCCAGTCAACCGGATGATCCGTTGCCCCAACTGGATTGCCTCACGCAAGTCGTGGGTTACAAAAATCACTGTTGTGGAGTGCCTGCGCCATATCGATAGCAGCAGCAAACGCAGTCGCGCAGCCGTTGGCTCATCGAGCGAGGCGAATGGCTCATCAAGCAACAGTAAGTCCGGCTCGACTACGAAAGCCCGCGCCAAAGCAAGGCGCCGCTGCATACCGGTAGACAAGCGCTCAGGATAGGCGTGGCAAAAATCCGTCAGGCCGGTCAGACTAAGCAGTTCACCGACATCGGCCGTACTGGCCGATCGCTCCTTGATAAGAGTGAGGTTCTGCTCTACTGTCCGCCAGGGTAGCAGCCGGGGGGCCTGGAATACGTAGCCGATAACCGGTTGCTGGTGTTCCGATATGAGCGGTAGGTGAATCTCGCCATCGTAATCATGATCCAGGCCCGCTAGTACGTTAAGCAACGTTGTCTTGCCACAGCCTGACGGGCCGGTAATACACGCGAACTGACCGTGCGTAATTGTGAGTTTAATTGAAGCTAATGCATGGTGTGGCGGCGCTTGTGCTACCCCCGGAAAAGTTTTTCCCCGCAAGTTGACCTGTAGGCTACTCATCGGCGCCACCGGTTTAAGGTAATCTCAAGCGGCCGCAAGCCGAACCATTCAATAATCTGAACAACCACGATAAAGGCAATTGAGTAGGCCAATATGTTCGCCACATCAAACATTTGGAAAAACACACTTAATTGAAACCCAATTCCGTTACTTCTACCCAGCAGTTCCACAACCAGGACGATCTTCCATATCAGCGCAAGCCCCGACCGCACTGACGCTAACAAGTAAGGTGAAAGCTGAGGCAGTATGACATGACGTAAACGCGCCATACCATTAAGACGATAGACGCGGCACATTTCGTCAAGGTCGCGGTCGAGTGCACGTGCTCCTTCGCGTACCGTGACAACGACATTGGGAATCTTGTTGATAGCTACCGCCAGCACCGCAGCAATTTCAATCAGACCAAACCAAACGTAACACAGGATGATGGTAACAAGCGCGGGGAGATTCAAAAAGAAAATCAGCCAACTATCCAGAAAACGGTTAAGGCCTAATAACCGACCCATCGCTATACCAACCGCTACTCCGATGGACATAGCCAACACGAAGCTCGCCGCGACCCGAGCCAGGGTCACAGCGAGATGATAGAGAATCTCACCCGAGCCTATGCCCTCGATTAGGACACTGAGAACCACCAACGGACCTGGCAATACCCGACTGTCCGCAAAACTTGCCCCAAGATGCCAAAGGCCTAGCAACACCAGTAACGATATCAACGACCACCACAGATTTGCCGGAGGCGGCATAGGGGTCTTAAAAAGACCAATCGGCCCAGAAGGTCCCAGGCGCAAGACTGAGTGAGTCGCCGACGAGTCGTTTGCCGCCCGCCTTAGCCATGACTGCAAAAAGATTTGCGGCTGCCCTACGCTCTTCAGTACCCCAGTGGGCCGGAATACCGGTACGGTAGCCAGCTATTAACGCCTCAAAGACCGCATCTTCCGCGGCCTTCATCCGAGGTCGAAGCCGCTGCCATTGTGTTGTTGATTGGGCCAACAGAGCCTTGGTGGTACGACTCGCCTTGAGAAAACCGATCACGTCCTCGTGATGATCTTCGGCCCAACTGGCGCTGAACGCATAACCAAGCATAGGCACCGAATCAACAATGCCCAAAGCTGCAGCGGTACCTGCTACAGCAACGACTTCGCGTAATCCTGCTGCCTTGAGCCGAGCGTTGTAATGCCAGAAATTAACCGCAGCGTCGACCCCCCCGGATAATACTTGCTGGTTGATTAGGGGCGGCGCACCAAATACGCGTTCTACCTGCTGGTCCAGATCCAGATCATATCGGGCCTTCGCAAGCGCTTTAAACAGTACCCAACTCTTATCCACCGGTCCGCCAGCGATGCCAACCCGTTTACCAGCGAGGTCGGAAAGGTTCTTGATGGTCGAGTCCGGCGGCACCATGAGCGCACCCACCGCCGCGGAATACGGCGCAAAGGTGAAATCTGCACCGGCTGCCCGCTGGCGTGAGACCCAGATCCAGTCGGTCACGATCATGTCGACGTCGCCAGACTGTAGAGCAACACTGGTGGCAAGTTTATTAGCCAACGCTACGATGGTCAGATCGACCCCTTCGGCCTCAGCAAAGCCATTATGCACCATGGCATCGAGCTCCCAGTTGACAGTGCCAAACTTGAGAACCCCAAGGCGAATCTCGCCCGCGCCAACAAATTGTGAGGGCAGAAGTAACCCGAAGAGCAGCCAACCCAACCGCACAATAGGTCGTCGCATAAAATTTCTGGCATTCATTGTGATCCCTTCTCCGAAATTGTCGCAATTAAAATTCCGATCTAGGGTCGGGTCTCCCGTGCCCTTCGATTCAGACTGTACTCTCAGGAGCCTTACGGGAAGATACAGCATCGGCTACGACACACAGAATCTCGAACATCATGGTCGCTCCCGTCAACGCAGTATTACCACTGGGATCAAACGCTGGCGCAACCTCAACCAGATCACCGCCGATCAGATTCAGGCCCCGGCACCCACGAATCATCAACTGTGCCTCTACCGAACTAAACCCGCCGACTTCTGGCGTGCCGGTACCTGAAGCATAAACCGGATCCAGACCATCTACGTCGAAGGTGAGGTACGAGGGCTCCTCACCCACTACCCGGTGAATCTCTTCGATTACGGCCTTGACGCCCATCTCGTAGAATTCGTCCATATAGATCACCCGCATCCCCGTTTCGTGACTGAACTGCCACTGATCAAGATCGTTCAGTGAACCGCGGATGCCGATCTGGATGGTGCGTTTCGGGTCTACCAGGCCTTCCTCGACGGCGCGGCGAAAAGGGGCTCCATGGTGAAATTTCGAACCTAAATAATCATCACCAGTATCGCAGTGGGCGTCGAAATGTATCAACCCTACCGGTGCATCTGTCGCGATCGCCCGCAGGATGGGCAAAGTGATCGAATGATCGCCTCCGGCGGAGACCGGAACGATGCCATCTGAATTAACTCGAGCGAAGAACGCCTGGATTTCGTCCAGGCTTTTTTCCAGGTGAAAAGGCGATTGGACCCAGGCGTCCCCCAAATCGGCGACAGTGCATATGTCATGAGGGGCTATGCCGCTGGACTGGTTACGTCGGCGCATAAGGCTCGACTGGTTGCGGATTTCACGCGGGCCGTGCCGAGCTCCGGGGCGGTTGGTCACGCCGCCGTCAAAGGGCACCCCGATGAGACCGATGTCGACCCCCTGCCCCTGCCAGGTTTCCTGATAGGGTGCACGCATAAAGGTAGCCAAGCCCGTGTACCGTGGGCGCTGCATCGGATCTTCGTAGGCCTCGTATTGATACATGAATCCTCCTTCCAGGAAATATTTTTAATTGAGCAACCCCGCAAGAATGCCCTTTTTGATGGTAACTGTGCAACCCCATGGCAATACTTAACTGGACTCGGCTCGCGATTAGGGGGTTCGGCCAAGACCTAATCAACCTGAAACTCGATCATGCATAATGTCACATGGTCAGCGTTTTTTCAAAATCATGCGACCGACCGACAACTAACTAATGAATGAAAACCTCTTTGATGCCGACCCTCGCAACCTGTTGCTGGATCTTTTTTCCCATGCGGTGGCGCGCGCCGATCCATCAGAAAATATGGCAGGCTTGCTGCCGGAGCCACCCTTGGGAAAGGTCGTAGTCGTCGGCGCCGGAAAAGCGGGCGCATCAATGGCGCAGGCCTTGGAAAAATCCTGGCCCGGACCGCTTGAAGGCATCGTGTTGGTGCCTTACGGGCATGGGCTTGACTGCCATTTTATTGAGATCATTGAAGCCGGGCATCCTATTCCTGACTCGGCTGGGCAGGTGGGTGCGCAACGCATTTTTGACCTTGCCTGCAGCCTTGGCCCGGACGATCTCCTGCTGTGTCTATTATCGGGTGGGGGCAGTTCCCTGCTGAGCTTGCCGCTTCCGGGCGTCAGCCTCAAACAAAAACAGTCGATCACAAGTCAATTATTGATCTGCGGTGCGTCTATTCACGAAATCAATACTGTCCGCAAACACTTATCTAGCATCAAAGGAGGACGCCTGGCTCGGGCAGCTTATCCAGCCCGAACCGAGACCCTGGTCATCTCTGATGTTCCCGGTGATGACCCTGCGACCATTGCCTCTGGTCCCACTACCGGCGATCTAACGACCATCGACCAGGCTGTGGCCATACTCGAAAAGTATGTCATCAAGGTTCCCCAAGCGGTAAAGACTGTACTTCGGACCCCGACATCCGAAAGCCCCTCCCCAGGACACGTCCATCTCAGTCACTCAAGGCTGTCTATTATTGCCACACCCGCCGACGCGTTGGCTGCAGCGGCCGCGCATGCCCAGCAACGAGGGCTGACGGTCATCAACCGCGGTGATGCCGAGGAGGGCATCGCCCACGAGCTCGCGCGGGTCCATTACCGACTGGTTGTCGATTCCGATCCATTTTCTGGAACTGGGCCCAAAACCGTGATGCTATCCGGGGGAGAAACCACAGTTGTGGTCAAGGGGCAAGGCACCGGTGGGCGCAACCAAGAGTACCTGCTGGCTCTGGCGATTGAGCTCGATGGTATGGATAACATTTTCGCGATCGCCTGTGATACCGATGGCATTGATGGCGCAAGCCAGGTCGCCGGCGCCATCATTACTCCCGATACGCTAAGCCGGGCCAGGTTGCTCGACATGAATCCGCGAGCTTACCTGGCTGATAACAATGCCGGCGCTTTTTTTGAAGCGCTCGGCGACACAGTAGTCACGGGCCCAACCCGCACCAACGTTAATGATTTCCGCGCCATAGTCTGTTTTTGAGACCCGGGTTGATTTACTATTGACAGCAAAACCAAGTAACAGGCTTTATATGGGAAAACGACTAAGCAAGATCTACACCAGAACCGGAGATGATGGAACAACAGGTCTGGGTGATGGCTCCCGAGTACCAAAGACTTCGGCTCGAGTCGAAGCTATGGGTCAGGTTGATGAACTAAACAGCCTGATTGGGCTCATGATGACTGAGCCCCTGCCCGATCACATTGCTGGTTTCCTTGTTTTAGTTCAGCACACGCTGTTTGATCTGGGAGGCGAGCTTAGCCTGCCCGGACATGTTCTGGTCAAGCCGGAACAAGTTGTCGCCATCGAGGAAATGCTGGATAGTCTGAACGAATCGTTAGCCCCGCTGGAGGAGTTCATACTGCCGGGTGGCACACGTGCAGCCGCCCATTGTCATGTGGCACGCAGCGCGTGTCGGCGGGTCGAGCGGGCCCTTGTTTCTGTCGAAGATGGTCATGCCATATCCGATATTTCCCGACAATACATTAACCGCCTGTCAGATCTGCTTTTCGTAATGGCACGCAGCCTGAATCAACTCGCCGGCCAACCTGATATTCTCTGGCAACACAGCAAGTCACAAGCCAAATAGCGCCCAATCAGGTAATCCCTTAACTGGGTTTTTGGATTAGCAACCTCTAATCCCCATCACAACCCCACTGAAGCGAGGTATCGTTTCCAGTCGAAATGAGGCCCTGGGTCAGTCTTTCGCCCTGGGGCTACATCAGAGTGTCCAACGACCCGGTTGCCCGTGATTCCCGGGCAGATCGACACGATTGCTTTGGTTAGGTGGCGCAAACTACCGTATTGATGATCGGTAAAAGCGCACCCATCGCTCCCAATCAGTTCGACCCCCACCGAAAAATCGTTGACTTTTTCCCTACCCTCAAACTCCGAGACGCCGGCATGCCACGCACGCGACATGATCGACACAAACTGGAAGATCTGCCCTTCCCGGCTCACCAGAAAGTGAGCTGAAACCCGACTCGTCGCCAACTCGTCGTATCCCGGCTGAGCGGTTGGTTTCAGACGACCCATAAAAAGGTCGATCACATCAGATGTATCAAACTCTCCCGGCGGCAGACTGACAGCGTGGATCACCAGCGTGTCAATCTCAATATCCGCTGGGCGCCTATCCCAATGTGGCGAAAGAAGGACTGTTGCGCCATGTAGAATCCCGCTCCGGCCATCAATGGCAAACTCACGATCTTTCATCAGCTGTCTTTACTTAAACTGGCGTTACAGTCAGGAGTGAACTCAAGAATATATCAGGCTCGTGTCAGTCGGCGGCTGTTTTCAATTTCCAGCTGACCAAGCGCTCATTGGGCATCGTTTGATACTGGCTGAACAATAGCAAAGGGCCGCCCAAACTGAGCTCTTGGCAGGGGGGCGACGGGGGGGCAACAAAAACCCCGCCCGGCGGCGGGGTTAAAGTCATTCAAAGTTGGATTTATTCTGCCGCGTCGCTGGATTCCGGCTGGTCTAGCAACTGCACAAATGCCATTGGTGCGTTATCGCCGGTTCGGGCGCCACATTTAAGAATGCGAGTGTAACCTCCGGGGCGGTCCTGAAAACGCGGCCCCAGCGTATCGAAAAGCTTACTGACAGCGTCACGATCACGCAGCCGTGCATAGGCAAGCCGCCGGTTTGCAACCGTGGGCTTCTTAGCCAATGTAATCAGCGGCTCTGTCACCCGTCGCAATTCCTTGGCCTTGGGCAAGGTTGTTCGAATCTGCTCGTGGGTGAAAAGTGACACCGCCATGTTCGCAAACATAGCTTTACGATGACTTGAATTACGGCCGAGTTGGCGGCCAGTTTTCTGATGACGCATAGCCGTCTCTCCGGACTTTATTCAGTGTAGGCCTTCATATTTTTCCCGCTGCAGTGACGCAGGCGGCCAGTTCTCAAGTTTAACGCCTAAGGACAGGCCACGTGTGGCCAGCACGTCCTTGATTTCTGTCAGGGACTTTTTACCCAAGTTAGGGGTTTTCAACAACTCCACTTCGGTGCGTTGGATGAGGTCACCAATATAGTAGATATTCTCTGCCTTAAGACAGTTCGCCGATCGGACCGTCAATTCGAGATCATCCACAGAGCGCAGCAGCACCGGATCTATTTTCTCCTCCAGAATCTGGGTATCCGACTGTGCGGATTCCTCGAGGCGAACAAAAACCGAAATCTGCTCGTGCAGGATGGTTGCAGCGCGGCGAACCGCGTCTTCGGCGTCGATGGCGCCGTTGGTTTCGATTTCCATAACCAACTTGTCAAGGTCGGTACGTTGTTCGACCCGGGCATTTTCGACGGTGTAAGATACTCGACGAATCGGACTGTAAGACGCGTCTAGACGCAGAATCCCTACACCGCGGGTTTCCGTATTTTCCGGGTCAGATTCGACAACCTGGTAACCTCGACCTGTGCTAACGGTAATCTCCATATTAAGCTCGCCTTCAGCCGAAAGATTAGCCAGCAAGTGATCTGGATTAACGACTTCGACATCATGGTCGAGTTGGATGTCGCCCGCCGTCACAGCGCCCGGCCCTTTTTTCGAGACTCTTAGCACGGCTTCGTCGCGGTTGTGCATGCGGACCGCGAGGTTCTTAAGGTTCAGGAGAATAGCAATGACATCTTCCTGCGCACCCGGGACTGCCGAGTATTCGTGGCTAATCCCGTCAATGCGCACTTCGGTGACTGCCGCTCCGGGCATAGAGGACAACAGAATGCGGCGCAACGCATGTCCGAGCGTATAGCCGAATCCTCTCTCCAGGGGTTCTAGGGTCACACGGGCGCGAGTATCATCAACCGTATCAACGTTGATCACTGTCGGCTTGAGAAATTCTTCTCTGGCTTGGGGCATAGAATGCTTACCTCTGGAATGTTGGGTGCTTCAGTTTCAAAAACTATTTCGTCTGGCTGGTTTACAGTCAGACGGCAAAAAAATCAAACAGCGGGTCTACTTGGAGTACAGCGCGACAACCAATGACTCATCTATCTCCTGCGATAATTCGGCACGGTCGGGCACTGCCTTAAAAACACCCTTGAATCCCTTGGCTTCCACATCAACCCAAGGAACAAAACCCAATTGCTCAGCAATATCAAGTGCAGACTTGATTCGCAGTTGGGTACGGCTTTTCTCCCGGATCGCGAGCTCGTCACCAGGTTTAACCTGAAAGGACGAAATGTTAACCCTGGATCCATTTACCAGGATGGCGTTATGCCCAACCAGTTGCCGAGCTTCGGCTCGGGTAATACCAAAACCCATCCGATAAACAACACTATCGAGTCGGGATTCCAGCAGTTGGAGTAATGTTTCGCCGGTAGATCCATGGGCGCGTGCCGCTGCAAGGTAATAACTATGGAACTGCTTTTCCATTAACCCATAGATATGACGCAACTTCTGCTTCTCGCGGAGCTGGGTTCCGTACACGGTGATCCGTGGTCGACGAGCGCCTGCCTTAAAGCCTGGCGGCCGATCAAACTTGCACTTGGAGTCCAGCGATCGAACTGGGCTTTTTAGAAATAAATCCGTGCCGGCCCGGCGGGCAAGCTTACAAGTAGGTCCTCTATATCTGGCCATATCAGTATCTCTTTGTCAGACGCGCCGACGCTTGGGTGGGCGACAGCCATTGTGTGGAACCGGCGTCACATCGGTGATTGAGTTGATCTCGAAACCAAGGTTATTAAGTGCTCTGACCGATGAGTCTCGGCCCGGGCCTGGGCCCTTGATTTTGACGTCTAGTTGTTTCATGCCGAATTCCTGCGCGCTACGACCTGCTGTTTCAGCAGCTACCTGGGCTGCGAAAGGTGTACTCTTGCGTGAGCCCCTGAAGCCGGCGCCGCCCGACGTGGCCCATGCAAGGGCGTTTCCATGCCGGTCGGTAATGGTGATGATCGTGTTATTGAATGTGGCATGAATATGCGCTACACCCTCTAACACGTTCTTTCGAACCTTCGCCTTGGTGCGTTTCTTAGTTTGTGCCTTGGCCATTAATCAGTTCCTGGTGTTACTTTCGAATCGGCCGTTTCGGGCCCTTGCGCGTGCGTGCGTTAGTTGATGTCCGTTGGCCCCGCACTGGCAGACCGCGGCGATGCCGCATCCCCCGGTAAGAACCCATATCCATCAGCCTTTTGATATTCATCGACACTTCCCGGCGCAAGTCACCCTCGACAGGAATGCTGGCAACCTGGGAGCGCAGTCGATCTGCGTCGTCCTCTGAAAGGTCGTGCACCTTGGTGTCCCGGCTAATACCAGCGTTATCGCAGACCTTCTGCGCTGTGATTCGGCCTATTCCATAAACCGAAGTCAAAGCAATTGCGACATGCTTGTGGGCTGGTAGATTAATTCCTGCTATACGTGCCACTGTTCTTGCCTCTTAATGTTGATTCCCAAGCGGTTAGATTCTTTGTTTAACCCTGGCGCTGCTTATGCCTAGGATCTACACAAATAACCCGCACACTTCCGTTCCTGCGAATGATCTTGCAGTTGCGGCACATTTTCTTAACCGATGCGCGTACTTTCATTGACTCTCTCCTAGCATTTTCCTAACGGGGCATACCCATGCCACCGACCAGCGAAGATTTCTTCATCAGGCTTTCGTATTGTCTGGACATCAGATAGGACTGAATTTGAGACATCATATCCATCATGACCACGACGATGATCAATAGTGAGGTGCCACCAAAATAAAAAGGTACGCTCCACTTCACAATCATAAATTCCGGGATTAGACAAACTACGGTGAGGTAGACCGCTCCCGCCAGCGTAAGACGGGAGACCACTTTATCGATGTAACCAGCAGTCTGAGCTCCCGGTCGAACTCCGGGCACAAAGGCTCCCGACTTTTTCAGGTTGTCCGCAATTTCTTTGGGGTTAAACACCAACGCGGTATAGAAAAAGCAGAAAAATACGATCATGCCGGCATACACCAGAGTATAAATGGGCTGACCGGGTGACAATGTGGTTGAGATATCTCGCAACCAGCCCATGCCTTCGGTCTGGCCGAACCAGCTTCCCAGACTAGCCGGAAATAAAATGATGCTGGATGCAAAAATGGGAGGAATCACCCCTGCCATGTTGAGCTTGAGCGGTAAATGACTGGACTGGCCTGCCAGCATACGTCGGCCTTGCTGCCGTTTGGCGTAATTGACGGTAATCCGCCGCTGCCCCTTCTCGACAAAAACCACGACCGCGGTCACACCGATGGCGCCCACAAATAGTGCTAACACACCCAGTGGACTAAACGCACCGGTACGCGCCAATTCCAAGGTTCCCGCTACCGCGGACGGCAGGCCGGCAACAATACTCGCGAAAATGATCAGCGAGATTCCATTGCCTATACCCCGCTCAGTAATTTGTTCGCCCAACCACACCAGGAACATCGTCCCCGTCACCAGTGCAGCGACCGTGGTGATGGTAAAGCCAATTCCAGGGATTAATACCACAGGAGAGCCACCCGCCTGCTGACCCTCTATCGCGATAGCGATTCCAAGGCCTTGGAAGGTGGCCAATGCCACCGTGCCGTATCTCGTGTACTGGGTAATTTTCCGTCGACCGGATTCGCCCTCTTTCTTTAACTGTTCAAGGTGGGGAATAACTGAGGTCATCATCTGGATAATGATGGATGCCGAAATGTAGGGCATCACGCCTAGAGCAAACAGGGACAGGCGTTTCAGGGCGCCGCCGGAAAACATATTAAAAACATCAATAATCGAGCCGCGAGTCTGTTCAAAAAGCGCGGCTACCGCCGTAGGGTCAACACCCGGAATGGGTATATGGGAGCCCAAACGATAGATGACCATCGCACCCAGCACGAAAACAATACGCTGGCGCAACTCCGTCATTTTTCCAAGACCTGCAAGGGGGGAAACTGCCATGGTGTCAGGCCTCGACCTTTCCTCCAGCCTGCTCAATGGCCTCTCGCGCGCCGCGAGTCGTACTGACGCCACGTAGGACCACCGCGCGGTCAATACTGCCTGAGGCGATCACTTTGGCTCGGATCGCGTCATGTTTCACAACGCCAGCTGCCTTGAGGGCCGCCAGATCGACGTCGCCAGTCTCAATTTTTTGCAACTCATGTAGTCGGACCTCAGCCACCTTCCGCCGCACCAACGACCGAAAGCCCCGCTTCGGCAAGCGTCTCTGCAATGGCATCTGCCCGCCTTCAAAGCCGATCTTATGATAGCCGCCAGAACGCGATTTTTGCCCGTTCATGCCGCGCCCCGCTGTCTTTCCCAAGCCGGATCCCGGCCCGCGCCCAACGCGTTTAGCCGGGCGGTGGGAGCCCTCGGCTGGTTTTAATTCGTTCAACCGCATTTCAACTTTCCTCTACCCGAAGCAGGTGGGACACCTTGTTGATCATTCCACGAACCATTGGTGAATCTTCCAGTTCTACCGTGTGATGGATACGCCGCAACCCCAAACCTTGCACACAGGCAAGTTGTCGGGCACCGCGGCCGTACTTACTTTTTACCAGAGTCACCTTGATACGTTTCGCTGACATCTATCTGTTTCCTATCCTGTAATTTCCTCGATCGACTTACCACGGCGTGATGCAACTTCTCGTGCATTACGTACCGTACCAAGTCCAGCGATCGTTGCTCTAGCCACATTGACCGGATTAGTGGTTCCAATAATCTTAGCCAGCACGTTCTTGACTCCAGCTGCTTCGAATATGGCTCGCATAGTGCCACCGGCAATAATTCCTGTACCATCAGATGCGGGGCGCATCACGACGCGCGCGGCGCCGTGGCGCCCAACCGTCGCGTAATGCAAAGTGCCTTTGCGCAAATTAATTTTTCGCATGTTCCGCCGCGCTTCATCCATCGCTTTTTGGACGGCGACCGGCACTTCCCGCGCCTTCCCACGACCAATCCCGACTCGACCCTTGCCGTCGCCGACTACGGTCAGTGCCGAAAAACCGAAGATTCGCCCGCCCTTAACAACTTTGGCAACTCGACGCACGTTAATTAACTGCTCGATGAAACCGTCGCCGTCAGAATTGTGCTGGTCTGCTCTATTGGCCATATGACTGTCCAGTGCCTCTCAGTAGTTAAAACTGAAGGCCGCCTTCTCGGGCGGCCTCAGCCAGGGCCTTCACCCTGCCATGATATTTGAATCCCGAGCGATCGAATGCAACCCGCTCTACACCGGCCGCCTTCGCCTTGTCGGCGATGCGCTTACCGACCATGCTCGCGGCGGCAACATTGCCTCCGTTTTTCACCTCAACTTTGACCTGGGCTTCCAAAGAGGAAGCACTCGCCAGGACCTTACTGCCCGAGGGGTCGATAATCTGCACATAAATATGTCGCGGCGTCCGGAATACGCACATCCGGTTTTGGCGGTCGCGGGTAATTTTGGCTCGCGTTTTTACGCTTCGGCGGCGCCGGGCGGTCTTTTTTTCGCTCATTTTAATAAACTCTGTTCTTGGTGCAATTACTTCTTCTTCGCCTGCTTGCGAACGACGTGCTCGCCGACGTAACGAATACCTTTACCCTTGTAAGGTTCGGGTGGACGAAATGCTCGAATCTCAGCCGCCGCCTGTCCAACCTGCTGTTTATCGGCGCCAGTCACTACAATCTGGGTCTGGACGGGTGTTTCCACTGAAACTCCATCGGGCAGGTTATAGACCACAGGGTGAGAGAAACCCAGACTGAGATTTAACTTAGAGCCCTGGGCTTGCGCACGATAACCGACCCCGATAATCTCCAGCTTTTTTTCAAAGCCATCGCTGACGCCGGTAATCATGTTGTTGATCAACGATCGAAAGGTTCCGGCCAAAGGCCACGCTGCGTCGTTCGCGGCGCTGACTCGCAAGACGTCATCGGACTGCTTCACGCCAACGGTGGGGTGCAGTTCCAGGACGAGCTGGCCTTTTGGCCCCTTAACGCTCACCGCCGCGTCGTCGAGTTTGACTTCGACACCGCTGGGGACATTAATCGGGCTATTGGCTATACGGGACATTACAAATACTCCAAAACTCAGAATTCAGATTAAAAGACTTTGCAGACCACTTCGCCGCCAATTCCGGCGGACCGCGCCTGGCGATCTGTCATCAGACCCTTGGATGTCGAGACCATGACGATTCCCAGTCCACCTCGGACCTGGGGCATATTGGACGCATTGCAGTAAACCCTGAGGCCCGGCCGGCTGATTCGCTGAATCTCTTCAATTGCACTTTCTCCAGCGGCATAACGCAATGCGATCGTCATGCTTTGGATAGCCCCTTCCGTATCGACGGTCACCTTGTCGATATAGCCTTCGTCCTTCAAAACTTTGGCGATGGCCTGCTTCATGCGCGAGCACGGCATCGTCACACTTTTTTTCCTTGCCGCCAGTCCGTTACGGATTCGGGTCAACATATCGGCTATAGGGTCAGACATACTCATAATTTATTCCTTGTGTGCTACCAACTGGCCTTGACTACGCCGGGTGCCTCACCACGCATGACCACTTCACGCAGGGCATTTCGGGCCAAACCAAAACGTCGATAATAGCCACGCGGGCGGCCGGTTAAGGCGCAACGATTTCGCTGTCTCGTACGAGCCGAGTCCCGCGGCAATTTCTGCAAATCCAACATTGCCTGCCATCGATCATCGTAAGAGAATGATTCATCTATCACCTGTTTTTTCAGTTGCTCACGTTGAGTGCGAAATTGGGCGTTCAAATTTCGACGTTTAACCTCTCGGGCAATCATTGATTTTTTTGCCATACACAGAATCCTATTTGCGAAGCGGGAAATTAAATCCGCGCAGTAATGCCTCACCCTCTTCATTGGTGCTGGCCGTTGTGGTTATGGTGATATCCATCCCTCTGATCGCGTCTACTTTGTCGTAATCTATTTCGGGAAAAACAATTTGTTCTTTAAGACCGACGCTGAAGTTGCCGCGTCCGTCAAAGGCTCGCGCGGAAACTCCTCGAAAGTCACGGACGCGAGGAAAGGCAACCGTGATCAGTCTGTCAAGAAATTCATACATTTGCTTGCGGCGCAATGTCACCTTACAGCCAATAGGCCAACCTTCGCGAATCTTAAACGCGGCGACTGACTTTCGAGCCTTGGTTACGACGGGTTTCTGTCCGGCAATTCGCGTCATTTCGTCTACCGCGGCTTGCATTACCTTCTTGTCAGTGACGGCCTCGCCTACACCCATATTAAGAGTAATCTTAGTGATCCGGGGGACCTGCATGACACTGGAATATTCAAACTTCTCCATCAATGCTGGAACCACAGTCTTCTGATAATGTTCGTGAAGTCTTGCCATCTTTACTTGCCTGTCTAACGTCAAGTGACGTCGACCACCTCGCTGTCAGATTTGAATATTCGAACCCGTCGGCCGTCTTCAAGGTGTTTTATACCGACGCGGTCAGCCTTTTTAGAATTGGGGTTATACATACCAAGGTTAGAAATACGGATCGGTGATTCTTTCTCGATAATTCCGCCGGTTTCTCCCTTATTCGGATTCGGGCGTACGTGCTTTTTGACAATGTTTACGTTGTCGACCAACACCCGCTCGTCATCCAGCATTCGCAGAATGGTTCCCCGTTTGCCCTTGTCGCGCCCGGTCAGCACAACAACATCATCACCTTTTCGAAACTTTTTCATAAAAAGAACCTCACAACACTTCCGGTGCAAGCGAGATAATTCGCATAAAACGCTCTGAGCGTAACTCGCGAGTTACCGGCCCAAATATACGGGTGCCGACGGGTTGATACTGGGCATTTAGCAGTACCGCGGCGTTTCGATCGAAACGAATCAGCGAGCCATCGGGGCGACGCACACCATGTCGCGTACGAACAACCACGGCGTCAAAGACTTCGCCTTTTTTGACACGACTATTGGGTATTGCCTCTTTGATGCTGATTTTGATGATATCGCCAATGCCGGCATAACGACGCTTGGAACCCCCCAGCACCTTGATACACTGCACCCTACGCGCGCCGCTATTGTCCGCAACGTAGAGGTTGGTCTGCATCTGAATCATCTTTTTTTCGCCTTTTAACTTTTAATTTTTAATTATGTTGTTGGGTGTCATATCCGACGGCATGAGATTGGTTGCCTTACTGTGGCAGTTTACTCAACGCCGCTTTCTGCCCGTCCAAGCACACGGACCAGACGCCAGCTTTTTAGCTTCGAGATTGGTCGGCACTCTTCGATGACCACCGTGTCTCCTTCTCGGCACTCGTTCTGATCGTCATGAGCGTGCAACCGGGTCGAGCGTCTGATGTATTTTTTGTAAAGAGGGTGCTGCAATTGGCGCACCACTAGAACCGTGATGGTTTTATCCATTTTCGCGCTCTCGACACTCCCCTGGACACTCCGGGCCTTCGTTGCAGGAGGTGTTGCTTTGTCGTCACTCATGATGTAATCCTGTTGATCTCGCTCATTTGAGTCTTGATTCGCGCGATCTGACGCCGCACAACCTTAAAACGCGAGGAATTGGTCAGTTGTCCTGTTCCGCGCTGCATACGCAGGTTGAATTGCTCTTTACGAAGTTCAAGTAACTCAGTTTTGAGTTCTGTCGAATCCATATCTGTCGCTTTTTTTTCTGCCATATCAGGCCGCCTGACGTTTCACAAATGATGTCGCCACCGGCAACTTGGCTCCGGCAAGCCGGAAAGCCTCCCGTGCCAGATCCTCTTCAACTCCCTGAATCTCGTACAGCATGGTTCCCGGTTGCACGAGTGCGACCCAGAACTCCGGATTGCCTTTACCCTTGCCCATGCGCACTTCCAGGGGTTTTTTCGAAACCGGCTTATCGGGAAATACCCGAATCCAGACCCGCCCACCGCGCTTGACGTGTCGGTTAATCGCCCGCCTGGCGGCTTCAATCTGACGCGCCGTTAGTCGCCCACGTCCAACACATTTCAAGCCAAAATCGCCAAAACTGACCCGGCTGCCGCGAACGGCCAGTCCGCGGTTGCGTCCTTTTTGCTGTTTACGGAACTTAGTTCTTTTAGGTTGCAGCATTACAGTTCATCCTCAGGCCGAAGCCCTGGGCTGAGGTGTCTGAGAGACTTCCGTCTCTGCCGCCCCTGGCATAATCTCGCCTTTGAAAACCCAAACTTTGACGCCGATCACACCGTAGGTGGTATGGGCTTCGGCGAAGCCGTAATCGACATCAGCTCGCAACGTGTGCAGCGGCACACGACCTTCGCGGTACCATTCGGAGCGCGCTATTTCAGCTCCATTTAGGCGCCCGGCCACCATGACCTTGATTCCCTTGGCGCCAAGACGCATTGTGTTTTGTACGGCACGTTTCATGGCGCGACGAAACATGATTCGTTTTTCTAGTTGCTGACAAACGTTCTCAGCGACTAAAAGGGCATCCAACTCGGGCTTGCGTATCTCCTCGACCGCAATCTGCACGGGGACATTGTTGTTCAATTTCAGAACGTCCCGACGAAGTCTTTCGATATCCTCGCCTTTCTTACCAATGACAATTCCGGGTCGGCCGGTGTGGATGGTCACGTTCAAGTTCTCGCCAGCACGGACAAGCTCAATCTTGCTGACAGCCGCGTTGGCTAACCGTTTGCGAATGAACCCTCGAACCATCTGGTCAGCGACCAGGTTTCGGGAGTAGGCCTTACCGGTAGCAAACCACTTTGCGTCCCAGTCCCGGATGACTCCGAGGCGAAACCCATTCGGATGAATCTTCTGGCCCATCTGTTAAGTACTCCGTGAGGCGCCATCACTGACGCTGACTGTGATATGACTGGTGCGCTTAATTATTGAGTTGGCCCGTCCTTTTGCCCGCGGTCGCCAGCGTTTGGCAACCGGACCCTCATCGACCATGATCTGGCTGACTCTCAACTCGTCTATGTCTGCGCCCTGATTATGTTCTGCATTCGCTATCGCAGATTCAAGGACCTTGCGGATAATAGTCGCAGCCTTTCGTGGGCTGAACTCGAGCAACTCCAGTGCTTTACCCACCGGCATCTGACGAACTTGGTCAGCCACCAGACGTCCTTTCTGCGGCGAAAGGCGTACGAACCTGGCGATAGCTTTTACTTCCATAACGCTTTCCTTTCCTTCCTTCTACTTGGCCTTGCGATCGGCGATGTGGCCGCGGAATGTCCGCGTGACAGAGAACTCACCGAGCTTGTGTCCGACCATATTCTCGGTAACGAGCACGGGTACATGCTGGCGACCGTTATGGACGGCGATGGTCAGGCCAACAAACTCAGGCATGATCATCGAGCGACGCGACCAGGTTTTAATTGGCCGGCGTGACCCTTCTTGTTTGGCCTTAGAAATCTTCAACCAGAGGCTGTGATCCACAAAAGGACCTTTTTTTACCGATCGAGGCATATTTATTTCTTCCGTCTACGGATAATCATTGAATTAGTGCGTTTGTTACGACGGGTGCGAAACCCTTTAGTCGGTACGCCCCAGGGACTGACTGGATGACGGCCTCCCGAAGTACGTCCTTCACCGCCACCATGTGGGTGGTCGACTGGGTTCATCGCGACCCCACGAACGGTCGGGCGAATTCCGCGCCAGCGCTTGGCTCCTGCCTTTCCGAGCTTGCGCAGAGAATTCTCAGAGTTGCCTACCTCGCCAATTGTCGCACGGCACTCAATGAATACTTTTCGCGTCTCGCCAGATCGCAAACGCATCAGTGCGTACGTGCCTTCACGGCCTAAAAACTGAACAGAGGCCCCGGCAGAACGGGCCAACTGGGCACCTTTGCCTGGTTTTAGTTCCACGCAGTGCACGACTGTTCCCACGGGAATGTTTTTCAGTGGAAGCGTATTGCCGGTACGGATCGGTGCGTCGCCGCCGGAAAGTACGGAGTCGCCAGCACTTAAACCTTTGGGCGCAATGATATAGCGGCGTTCCCCATCCGAATATAATAAAAGAGCGATATGAGCACTTCGGTTGGGGTCATATTCGAGACGCTCGACACGAGCCGGAATACCGTCCTTTGCGCGCACGAAATCAATCAGGCGGTAATGGCGCTTGTGGCCACCGCCGCGGTGGCGTACGGTGATGCGGCCAGCACTATTGCGCCCGCTGATCGAGTTTTTAGCCTCGACCAATGAGGCGATGGGCTTGCCTTTATGTAACTCGGTCGAAACTACCCGAACCATACCCCGGCGGCCGGGGGAAGTCGGTTTTTGCTTAATAACTGCCATGCTTGTTATCCTGTAAACACTCTAGCTGGCCAACCGGCTCAGGCGCTGTTACCCAAAAAATCAATATCGTGGCCTTGCGCCAGACGAACATAAGCTTTCTTCCAGTTCTTCTGTTTGCCTGGGGTGCGCCCAAAACGTTTCATTTTGCCACGTACATTTATGACTTGAATGGCCTCAACAGATACGCTGAACTGTTGCTCTACCGCCTCTCGAATTTCCGGCTTGGTGGCATTCGCCAAGACCTTAAAAACGACCTGGTTCGCAGAATCAGAAGCGAACGTACTCTTCTCGGAAATGATTGGCGACAATAGCACCTGGTGAATTCGTTCCGGGTTCATTGCAATGCTTCCTCGACTTTACGTACCGCATCGACGGTGAATACCACGTTTTCGCTCCCGACCAGGCTCACCGGATCCAATTGAGCGGCCTCCAATGCCTCAACGCTCACCAGATTACGAGTCGAAAGCGTTACGTTTGAGTTGTAATCAGCAGTGACCAGCAAGGTCCTGCCCATCACACCCATCTGCCCAAGCGCTTTAGCCATGTGGGCCGTTTTCGGTTCATCTAATTGAATCTCATCACATAGACGAATGCGTCCCTGCCGAATTAATTCTGAAAGAATCGATCGGATCGCGGCGCGATACATCTTTCGGTTAACCTTCTGCCCATAACTGCGAGGGGTCGAGGCAAATGTCTGGCCACCGCCACGCCATATCGGGCTACGGCTGGTGCCGGCTCGGGCGCGCCCGGTGCCTTTTTGGCGCCAGGGTTTGGCTCCGCCACCACTGACGGCTGAGCGATTCTTTTGCGAGCTGGTTCCAGCACGGGCGCCGGCAAGATATGCCGAGACCACCTGATGCACCAGAGGCTCCTTGAAATCGACATTGAACACGGCATCCGCCAGGCTGATCTGACGCTCGATTGAGCCATCTAATTTTACGACTGCGTGTTCCACGTTATGTTCCTTTTCTTGTATTCGGTGCGAGATCTTTAACTTAGGTTACCCAGTAGAGGGCACCTATGCGACTTTCGCACCCTTAACCGAGGGTTGAATAATCAGATCAAAACCACGGGGCCCGGGAACTGATCCACGAATCAGGACCAGGTTTCGCTCGGTATCGACTCGAACCACCTCTAAATTCTGTTGAACCCGGCTGACGTTGCCCATATGACCCGCCATTTTTTTACCTTTGAACACTCGTCCGGGGTCCTGGTTCTGACCAATTGAGCCTGCCTTGCGATGAGCCTTCGAGTTTCCGTGGGTCGCCCGCCCGCCGCCAAAGTTATGACGACGAATGACGCCGGCAAATCCACGACCGATGGTCGTGCCGCGCACATCGACTTTTTGTCCGACCTCAAAAAGCGCGACCGTCAATTCGGCGCCAGCGACGTATTTTTCGGCCGTCTCCACATCGACTCGAAACTCCCAAAGCCCTCGCCCTGCCTCGGTCCCGGCTTTGGCAAAATGTCCACGAAGCGGCTTGGTGACCCGAGTCGCCCGGCGTGATCCGGTAGTTGTCTGCAACGCGACATAGCCATCGGCTAGGTCGTTTTTAACCTGGGTCACCCGGTTCGGCTCAACTTCGACAACCGTTACCGGTGTTGATACCCCGTCGTCATCAAACAAACGGGTCATCCCAATTTTTTTTCCCACCAATCCTAAAGACATCGTGTCCTGCTCCTATCGGGTTCCAGCGTCGCCTAACCCAGCTTAATCTCAACATCAACCCCGGCAGCGAGGTCCAGTTTCATCAACGCGTCGACAGTTTTCTCGGTCGGCTCCACGATATCCAAAATACGCTTGTGGACGCGAATCTCGAGTTGATCTCGGGAATCCTTGTATTTGTGCGGGGACCGCAAAAGGGTGAAACGCTCTATTCGGGTAGGCAACGGAATTGGTCCGCGCACGACTGCACCCGTTCGCCGAGCCGTATCGACGATCTCTATCGCCGACCTGTCGATCATCCGGTGATCGTAGGCCTTCAGTCGAATCCTGATTTTTTGGTTGCTAACGCTAGCTGCCATGTGGGTAATATCCGTTAAGAGTCTTTGTTTACGCTATTCGATAATCTTCGACACCACACCGGCACCGACTGTCCGACCACCTTCACGAATGGCAAAGCGCAGGCCATCTTCCATTGCGATCGGGTTGATCAATTGGGCAGACAACTTGACGTTGTCGCCGGGCATGACCATCTCGATACCCTCAGGCAGTTCGCACTGGCCGGTGACGTCGGTAGTACGGAAATAGAACTGTGGGCGGTAACCCTGGAAGAAAGGGGTATGCCGGCCGCCCTCTTCCTTAGACAGGATGTAGACCTCAGCCTCAAACTTGGTATGCGGATTGATACTGCC
>JAAZYQ010000079.1 GCA_014239575.1 Gammaproteobacteria bacterium | reverse complement strand
AGGCGCATGACTTGCTCCAGCGCGCCTCCTATGCGCATAACGGTCAAGTCGTCGAACCGGTGTCCTACCACCTGTAGCCCCATGGGCAAACCATCTGCGCTAAATCCAGCCGGCACGGACAGGGCTGGACATTGGCCCACTTGATTAAAAGGGCACGTCATATCCAGGCCTTTGTATCTGCCTTGTGCGTCCAACCCGTCGTAATCCTCGTCCGATTGGCCGTGGGGGGCCGCAGGGTGCGCCATGGTAGGCGCAATCAAAGCATCGTACTTGTCAAAAACCCGACATAATTGATGCCATTGTTCGGTACGCAATACCTCGAAACGTTTATACGTTGCCGCATCTATCGATCGCCCACGCTCGATGAGTTTCACGACCGATGGGTCCATCTTGTCTCGCCAGGCCTCTAAATTCCGGGTAAAGCACACGTCCAGATATACCCCCCATGCGTCATACCAGATATCGTTGTATTCGTGACGCCAGTCGAGATTCACTTCCTGTACTTCCACACCCAGGCTCTGTAGAACCTCGGCGCATCGGCGAACCGCGGCCTCGACCTCGGGGTCAACGGCGTAATAGCCCAGATCGATGGAGAGTGCGATACGCAGCCCTCTTACATTGGAATCCGCCGGTATCGGAAACTCGATCTTGTCCGGCAAGGACATAATGTCCCGCTCGTCGGGGCCGCCGGCAATATTCATGAAGAGATTGGCGTCGCTGATATTTCTGGCCAGCGGACCAAAATGCGAGATGTTGTCGAAAACCGTAGGCAAGATATCCATCGGGATACGGCCCAGGCTCGGTTTTAGACCGACGATGCCGCAAAAGGAAGCTGGGATGCGCACCGAACCACCCATGTCCGTGCCTTCTGCCAACGGTATACATCCGCTTGCAACGGCCGCGGCCGACCCTCCCGACGACCCGCCGGGCGTGCGGCTCACGTCCCAGGGGTTGGAGGTTCTACCCCAGAGCGGGCTTTCGGTAAAACTACTGTGGGCAAACTCAGGTGTTGTGGTTTTTCCAATCACAATCGCCCCAGCCTGTTTGAAGCGCCGCACGATAAGAGCGTCCTCGTTGGGTACGTGGTGTTGGTACATCGCCGAGCCTCGGGTCATTACCTTAGCGGCTACCGGTGTTACATCCTTGACCCCAAAAGGCAGGCCATGCAACGGTCCTATGTTGGTGTTGGTCATCAACACCTGCTCGGCCTGCTTGGCCAATTCCATGGCTTCGTCATGATAGATAAAACAAAAACAGTTCAGAGTGTCATTGATCTCATCGATACGAGTCAGGCACGCCTGCATAAGCTCTGTCGGTGACAGGGTCTTTTGCCGGATGTCGCGCGCAAGCTGATGCGCGGGCGTGTATAAAAGATCTAGATCGGCCATGGCATTCAACGGTAACATCTGCGCCTAAGATGGTCCCAGGTTTTCGAACGCCCATATGAGTCGAGCATTTCGCCCCTAAAACTCCAGCTAAAACGAATCACTATTCTGGATTTTTCGTCTTTGCCGATGGGGCACCACTGAAGAATTTCCATAAATTATCTTAAGCCAGCGCGCGCCACAACATTGTGCTACCCGAAACCATGAGAACGACTAACACCAAACGGTGAAAACGCTGGTCGCTGACCCGCTCGCGCAGTTTCGCGCCCAGAGCCATGCCAACACCAACCGGCAAAATGGCAGCTGCCGAAAGTATGGCCAGTCTTCCGTCAAGAATCTCGAACCACAACAGTATCAGAGTCCATGGGACCACGCACGCCAAATACAAGAGGCTGATCGAAGCGACAAAGCGTTCCTTTCCTAACCCGGGGATAGAAACCAGGTAGATGATCAGCATTGGCCCAAACATTGACGAGAGCCCGCCTATGATCCCACTGGCCAACCCGAACACCAGGCCTGCCGGTTTCTCCAAAGCCTTGGAAAGATGGAGCTTGTACGCGGAACCCTGCAACACAGCAAAGGCAATAACCAAAAGGCCGACGGCCAGCAAGAGCGAGCGTTCATCGATATTAGAGAGTATTACGACACCGCCATAGGTTCCAACGAGAATTGCCAGAAATGATGGCCAGAAACGGGAAACGGCTGAGGAAATCTGTTTAGCCTGGAAGGCCTGCCAGACATTGGCAAAGACCACGGGGAGCGCCATCAGCACGACGGCCGTTTGTACTGGTAAAACCAATGCCATCAATGGAACGGTGAGCAGCGGCGTACCGACCCCCAGTGCGCCCTTTATCAATCCCCCGCACAAAAACGCGAATGCGCACCAGGCAACGATCTGGAGATCTATCTCGTTGAACATGGTCTTTCAGGCGTGCATTCGGTCAGTACAGCAAGCTAAGTTTGCCAAGTGATGCTTTGAACCCGCGCACAGTGGCCTCAACCCAGTCGCGAGTTAGATTCGATTGTTCGTAACCAACGAAGTTCATCCATCCCAGTGTACCAAACTGTAAATACAGGAACGGTTTAACTTGACGAGGGGTTGACGCCGTTCTAGTCTCCCTTGCTGCCGAAACAAACGACTGGAACAACATGACAGAAGTCAATGATCACGCCTCAGTTGTCGATCATTCAAACGACGAACTTATTCAGGTAGATGACCTGATCTTAAGAGGTCGTATAGCGATAGAGGCAATTGCCTCTGCCGACCAGAGCCGGGTAGATGAGTTAGTGACCGCGTTGGCCTGGTCTCTTTACAAACCAAAAAACGCGCAGCGTCTGGCAGAACTCGCCGTCGCCGATACCGGGATCGGGAACATCCACGACAAAGTTATCAAAAACCAACGCAAGACGTTTGGCACCTTACGAGACCTGATGCGGGTGCGCACGGTAGGCGTCATCAACAACGACCCTGAGCGCGGTATCAGTCAATACGGCAAACCTGTTGGAGTTGTCGCAGCCATAACGCCTTCGACCAACCCAACGGCCACACCTGTCAATAAAGCTATGATGGCCATCAAGGGCGCCAATGCCGTCATCATAGCGCCCTCGCCGAGTAGTTGGGCCAGTACCAACGCTACCGTAGAGCTGATGAGAGCCGCGCTGGTTCAGGTAGGGGCGCCAATCGATCTGGTGCAGATCCTGCCCCATCCCGTCTCCCGTAACATGACCCACCTGCTTATGGCAAAAGCCGATCTGGTGGTTACGACCGGCTCACAGAATAACGTGCGCGCGTCTTACAGCAGTGGTACCCCGGCCATTGGGGTGGGCGCCGGCAACGTTCCGGTCATCATCGATAACAGCGCTGATCTGGATGACGCCGCCGGCAAGATCTGCGCCTCCAAAACGTTTGATAACGCTACCTCATGCTCTTCGGAAAACGCTCTGGTCATACTCGATGACATCTATCCAGAGGCGCTTAACTCCCTGAAACGCGCTGGTGGTTACCTTGCCAATTCCGAAGAAAAAGACCTCATTGCGAAGCAGCTTTGGATTGACGATAAGCTCAATCGCCACTTGATCGCTACCAACCCCGATGTTTTCGCTGATAGGGTCGGTTTGAGCGACAACGCTAAACAGTCACGTTTTTTTATGGTCGAGGAGCATGCTTTTAATCCTGAATCGCCATTCGCTGATGAAAAACTTTCTCTAGTCCTAACTATTTACCGTGCGCGGGATTTTGACCACGCGGTAACGCTGGTATCAAACATTCTCAAAGTCCAGGGCAAAGGTCACTCGTGCGGTGTTCATACTTCAGACATGGGGCACGCGCGACGACTCGCGGAGCAGATTGATGTCGTGCGGGTACTGGTAAACCAAGCCCATGCTTTTGGCAACGGCGGCAGTTTTAACAATGCGCTCAACTTCACCCTTAGCATGGGCTGTGGCACGTGGGGCGGCAACAGTATCTCGGAGAACCTGAACTACAAACACTTCATCAATATTACCAATCTGGTCACCACCTTTGCCGAGGACAAACCGTCTGAGGAGGCGCTGTTTGGCGCTCATTTTGCCAAATTTGGTCGAGACTGATGGATACGATCAGGCATTTTATAGACCGGTATGCTGAGCAGCGTCCAGAAGATGTCTGGCTAATATCTCCGGACTCTAACAGGACTTTCACCTATGGTGACTTGCAACATGGGACGCGCCAGATCGCGGCAGGCCTCGACCAACTTGGTGTTGGAAGAGGAGCCAAAGTCTCGTTCCTCGCCGACAACGGTGGATGGACTGCCCTTGTTCATCTTGCCATTATGGCAAGTGGTCGCGTGGTTGTACCCTTAAATGCCGTCGCTGGGGATATACAATTAAGACACGTACTTCAGCACTCTGACACACAGATCGTATTCGTCGCACCAAGCTACCGCGAAAAGCTTAGGGCTTTGCTCGACCAGGTGCCGCGCGAAATCAAGCTGATCGATCTCGACCCGGTCACCGGACCGGCCTGGCCGGACGGGCTGCCACCTGATGGCCGGGCCAATCCCGAACCAGCCGCATCCGAGCCAGCCCTGTTGCTGTACACCTCCGGCTCGACAGGCCTGCCCAAGGGGGCTGTACTGAGCCATCGGGCGATTATCAACGGTGGGCGAAACGTGGCAAATGGGCATAACCTCACCAACTCGGACCGCGCGTTGTGTGTGCTCCCGATCTACCACATCAATGGCGCAATGGTCACAGTCGCTGCACCACTGGTCAGCGGGGGCAGTGTGGTTATGCCTTCGCGTTTTCGGGCGAGCACTTTCTGGCCCTTCATCGCTCAGTACCAGTGCACCTGGTCGAGTATGGTGCCCACTATTATCAAATATCTTTTGGATCGCGCTGACCAGGAGCCCTACGACTTTGGCCGCGATGAACGGCTGCGGTCCTTTCGATTCGGTCGCTCCGCCTCGGCGCCATTGCCCGTAGTGGTGCTAGAGCAATGGCGTGCTGTGTTTGACGTGCCAATGATCGAAACATTGGGCCTTACCGAGACCGCTGGCACCGTAGCTTGCAATCCCATGCCGCCGGGCATCTGCAAGCCAGGCTCCGTTGGCATTGCAGTCGGCAACGAGATCAAGGTAATCGATGATGATGCGAGAGATTGTGCCCCAGGCATCAGCGGCGAAATTGTTATCCGAGGCAACAACCTGTTGGACTACTACTATGAAAGTCCCGATGTCACTAAGAGCGCCTTCGTCCAGGGGTGGTTCAGGACAGGCGATCTTGGCATGCTTGATGAGGATGCTTACCTTTTCATCACCGGACGCTTGAAGGAACTCATCATTCGCGGTGGTGAAAACATCGCACCCCGCGAGATCGACGACGTTCTGTATCGACACGAAGCCGTCCTCGAGGCGGCCGCCGTCGGTGTCGATGATGAAAACTACGGACAGGAAGTTGTTGCCTGTGTCGTGCGCCGAGGCGGCCATCACTGCAGCGAACAGGAATTGAAGTTACTGTGTGAGAGCGCCATCGGCAAAGTCAAAGCACCCAAACACATCTATTTCATGGATGACCTGCCAAAAGGTCCGTCTGGAAAGATTCTGAGACTAAAGTTGCCGGACATAATCTCGTCAATGAATTTGAGGCCGTCACCGGCTGATCAAAAAGAGCCCTGGTCGTAAGAGAAGGGAGCCCGTCCCCTGCTCCACAGCCCGCCATAACGCGGATTGCCATTGGACGCGACCGGTACTGAAAGACCACAGATTCTCGTCAGGGCCGTCGGACTCACTGATCAGGCGTAATGACTTCGCACTGACCCAAAACTGGGATCGTGCACGATGGCTCCAAACCTTCTACTACACCTCTCAATGCCCTCCGGCTAAGTTCAGGCATGATTGGATGCGGGCACTTAGACGCCTAGTTGCCTCGTTGCGTTTAGAGATGTGACCCGGGGCTACCAAGGGACTGTCCCCCCGCTTAGATCCGAAGAAGCAGTTATCTGTGCCCGGCCAACCCGTTAACCCGCATAACCGAGGCAACCGATCAGTCTTAACGGCCAATAAACGCCATCAGTTTTCGATATCAATATAACGCTTAACCGCCAACGCGCAGAAGATTCCAAGCACCAACCACAGAACCAAACTACTCAGACCAGTCGCCAAAAAGAAATCTTTAGACATCTTGGAAAGCTGAACAGCTACCAAACTTGGAAAACCCTGGTAAGGATTTTGCACCTGCGGTGCGCCATAAATATGAGGCGCAATAAGGAGTCCCACCAACAAACTCCACTTCCACGGGGCTTTCAATACGTAAGTCAGATATAGGCCTACGCCACTACAAATAACAGCGCCAGCCCACCACCATTGTCTAAACTCTAGTGCTACGCTAGTTACCCCCGGCAATTGTGGTGCAATCCCGACAGAAGGCGCCACAAAAAAGGTAACAAATCCACCCAGACCCCACATCACTCCAATAGCCACGTTAGCTTTCGCCTTTTTTCCAAACTTCAATGCCGCGCCAACCATCGACACTGCCAGGACGAGCGCAAACCCGAACGCTGTCAATATATTTGACAAGATCATATAAACCGTTCGCTCGAGGTCCTCTTGGGGTCGCCAACTGTTGCCCTGAGAGGGATTACCCTCATGATATTCCTGACTGACGGTTAGGGTTGTCTTAGCCTTAAGGTTCTCTAATTGCTCAGCCTGGGCAATAATCGGGATTACTTGCCACCACTGGATTAAGCTGACGGCCGCGCCGCCGATCAGTCCACCCACAAGCGCTATCACGACCAGTCGTCGGAAAATCACAGCGCTACCCAATGAATTAGTGGCAGGGAAATCCTTGAGAATGACGCATATCATGTGCCACGTTGTGAACTGACGACGTCTGAACAAACGCCGCTGCAAATAAAACTACAATACCAAGAGCGAATGCACAACTGAGTTGCAAACGCTTACTCGCAAGAAGAGTTGTCACCTGCGGGCTTTCGACTACGTTTTGAGTTGCCTGGTTTTGCATCACTGAATCTCCTGCCTGAAAGATGTTCTTGACCCTCATCGATTGTATTCTATGTCTCACGCTCGAACTACCAGCACCCCCTGACACTGGAAGGGATCAACTCTAAAGAACCCCTGAGTCAGAAAATAGGCGCACATAGAGGTAACTATACTGATGCGCTATACACATTTGAAAATCGACGATGTGGTCGAAAATAATGGGCTAGATGCTTATCCATAAAGAAGCGCCCTACGTTGTAGGGCGCTTCTTTATGATCAGCCGCCTGGTGGCGTGAATTGAATACGCTTTGCAACGCTGCGTATTTCGTCTATATCAACGGCCTCTAAAATAACTGGATTATCAACGGTTCCACTTCCTTTAGCCTTTAGAGTCATCGCGGCAATCTGTTCAAATGAATCAGCATCAGATATGACATAGAAGTCATATTGACCGCGGGTAATACAATAGTCCACCAATGTGGCTCCAACGCTCTTATGCATAACCTCCATCACTGCCCTACGGTCAGAGTCGCCATCAACAAGAGCCCCAGCACCTTCATTGGTGTAGCTTCCTAAAGTGATATATCTCGGCATCGAATCTTCTCCTTAAATTATTTGAGCTGAATGATACATACTTCTATCAACAGACTGATATATTAATGGTTTCTTACAAAGGATCAACCAGAGGTGTCACTTTATATCCAGGGGTTGACGATTTGGCGGGGGATACGAGCCCACACTTAGACATCAGTCTAAAACTCACCAGTCAGGCAAATACCAGATCACTATAAAAAGAAGAGTTTTTTTGACAAGTTAAGCGCACTCGGGATACACGGTTCATGCATTCATAGCTTGTGGCGTAAAGGAAAATATCGACACAGACGTATATAACCAAGACCCAGAATCCGTATTTGTAGAGCTTGTTGATTCAAGTGAGGTTTTAGTTGGCGTAGCAACCCTGCTCCGCAGGAGCACGAAAATAAAGACAGGGTGCCCGTGGCTACCATTGCACCAAAACCAGAAATCTTTCTGTAACTTATTCTGCGCCATGACAAGAGTTGTTTTGCTGAATACCCAATCAATATCGCAACTCTACCCGCTTTACATGCCTGGAGCGCTTTAGCCTCCATTTTTTTAAAGCCCCACCGAAGCGAGGCAGACCCACAATTACTGCTATGATTGTGGGCGCCTCGCGAATGGACTGAAGTGATGTTTCCAAAAATTGAAAGTTTCTTAGAGTCGGCGATCTTCAAAAGTCGATGGTTCTTAGCGCCTTTTTTCCTGGGGCTGATCTTTAGTATTTTGCTGTTGTTTGTGAAATTCGCCCAGGAGCTATGGCACCTGACCGCTGTTGTCCTGGTGACCTCAGAAAGTGATGTGATTATTGGGATCTTGGCTTTGGTGGATATGGCTCTGGTTGGCAGTTTGCTATTGATGATTATTTTTAGTGGTTATGAGATTTTTGTATCCAAGATCGATGTCGCCGGTCACGAGGACAGGCCAGACTGGATGGGCAAGGTCGACTTTTCCGGCTTAAAACTCAAGGTAATTGGTGCGATCGTGGCAATTTCAGCGATCGATTTGTTAAAGTCTTTTATGAATATCCCTGATACTTTAACGGCTGACCAGAGCAACGCCTTGTTTTGGAAAGTGATGCTTCATTTAGCGTTTGTTCTGTCAGGTCTTATCTTTGCGCTTATGGATAAGATCGCGGGTGATACCGCCAAGCACTGACCTTTATGGTGCCGCTCAGGCCTGATGTTGATTTAATTCAACACCGGTCCTGATCCAGTCGCAGCGGCAAGCGGTAGGTGGCGCCAGGGTCTGTTTCGAATCTCGGGCGCGTCGTTTTATCGCGATACTCGCGTTAGAATCGTTAGCCATTTATAACAATCAATCAGGAGTAACTCATGGCTTCAGAAAATGGACAATTGACTTTCAACTTTGCATTATCTGTTCCGGCTGACAAAGCGGACGAAGTAGAGGAGATGATTGCAACCCATGCCGCCTGGATGCGGGAAACACACTCGCTCGAAGCAGATGGAAGGATTCACCTGGTTGACTATCACGTTGCCAAGTCCGAGGAGATGAAAAATCTGCTGGATCCAAGCGAGGGAACCACCGGCAACATTCTTTACTCTATAAATGAGGTCTACGTTGAGAGCGATGGAATCGATCGGCATATGGCGCAGGGTATGCAGTGGGAGCACTTTATGGCCTTTG
>JAAZYQ010000078.1 GCA_014239575.1 Gammaproteobacteria bacterium | reverse complement strand
GTTCGCGTTAGAGAAGTTGGTGCCGGCAAAAGGACCGGCCGAGAAAATCAGGGGATTAGCCGTGGACAACGGATCAACGGTGGCAGCGCCGCATTCGACCAGAGTACGGGCAATGAAATACCGCCCAGCCCGCGCGACCTGATCTCCAGTTAGGGATTCACGATTGGTACTCTTGGTTGCAAGATCAATATGCAGGTAATCTCTCATGTGTACTCCTTGGTAGAAAAACTCGGTAAAAGGTCTATTCAGCGCCGTATCAATCGCCAGACTAGCGGCAACGTAATAACCGCAAGGGTGACCTTAAAAATCTCGGCGGCAATAAAGGGTGTCAATCCCAGGGTGAGCGCCTTGGCGGTACCTACGACGGTAGCCAGCCAACCCACACCAAAAAGGAAAATCAATGCTTCACCGATAAGCATCGCTGCCAGCGTCGTCAGGACAGCACGATCCCAGCCGCGGTTTGCAAGGTAGCCCATCACGGTCATCGCCACCAGGAAGCCCACCAGATAGCCCCCGGTGGGGCCCACGAGGTAAGCCAGGCCAGCCCCTTTGGCAAAAACCGGCAACCCGAGCGCACCTTCCAGTAAATAAAGTGCGCCAGTAGCTGAGGCTAAACGGAATCCGAAGGTCATCCCCAGCACCAGGACCACGAAAGTCTGCATGGTCATGGGAACCGGCCAGAAAGGCACCTGTACCTTGGCTGACACTGCCAGCAGTACCGAACCGGCGATCGCAAGCAGGGCTTTAGCCATGAGTGAATCCCGTGTTTTGGGCCAGAGTTCAAAAGCTAACGCTGAATGCATGATTAATCCTCAAAAAGAACGGGTTTAACGCAAAATGGCACCAATGTTGCCAAATTTCTCCACAGAACCCCGGGCGAAAGGCTATTGGTCTGATCGTATTGTCGTTTTCGAACGACCGCCTGTCAAAGCCCTTAGTGTCCTGAGTTTTCGGGTGTTGGCAAGGCCTGCCTGGGATTCATCTTTTTCCACCAACTTGGTCGATGCGGTTGCGGCTTCCAACTCGGCACGAGATCCGGCGCGCGAGCAGACAAACCTCAAGAATCCAGTTCCAGGGAATTGAGATATTGCGCGACAAAGTCGTGCTCGGCTTCACGTGAAAATGCAAGGGTCAATCGCTCGGTGACAGGACCGGGGACCTGTGAGGCCCCCAAAGTCGCGCCATCGTACGTGCGAACCGGACAAATACAAAAGCTGGTAGACGTGATAAACGCTTCGTCTGACTCGGCGGCATCCAAGGCGGTGAGATCGGTCTCCTTCACGTCGAAACCTTCGGCCAAAGCGAGGTCAATCACTACCTGCCGACTTACGCCGGCCAATACGTACCGAGCATCGGGGGTAAGCACAACACCGTCTTTAACCAGAAAAATATTGCTGCCAATGCCCTCGCAAAGGTAACCCCGGGTATCCAAAAGAACAGCCCAGGCATGGCTTGAACGATCTCGCACTTCCAAATCCGCGAGTACCAGATTGAGGTAGTTATGACTCTTGATATTAGGGTCAAGACTCTCGGGAGGCGTTCTGCGAACGGCAGGCGTAAATACATCAAGACCATCACGCATTAGCGGGGCTCGGGCCCGAAGCGGCAACGGCGTGCACTCCACGATCACTGTCGCGCCATCACTTTGCCATAGTTCACCGCCAACAACGTTCAGCCCCCGGGTCACGCGCTGCATTACCCAGTAATCCTCGCCTTCGCCTAAAAGTGGAAGATTTCGCTGAACCGTCTCGTGAGTGATTTCGGTCATTTCAGCAGCAGACAAGCCAGGATCTATCCTGGCCTTTTCCAGTGACCGATACAGTCGATCAATATGCGCTTCAAGACGGAAAATCTTTCCAGCAAAGGTCCGCTCGGCATCAAATACCGCATCGCCCAGATTGAAACCTCGATCACGGAAGGACACACAGACTTTGGACTCAGGAAGATACTGTCCATTGAAATAGGCTACTCGTTCCACCAGCATCTCCTTTTAGTTGTACTTTTAAGTCTGTGTTTGGGTAACGCAGGTTTCACGTGCGAGGCCTGTGTAGTTCGAATCCGACTTCCGTGGCTGCATCGATCAGCCAGCGTAGCAGATCATCCGCAAAACTGCGCCTAACCACAATATCGAGCGCCTCACCACGCGCATCGTCATGGGCATGAATCATCAGGACGTTGCTGTGGGTCAACACGGTCTGAGCGCAATGACCGGCCTCGAAAACTCGTGGGTGCAGGTCTAACGTGCAGGCGGAGCCCAGTACATCTCGCCAGGCTGGTCCTCCGATCCGAATCACCGTCTGCCCGCCGGAAAGATCGACCAGCGAATGATGCATCGCCGAAAGATCACCCACTAAGGTCTCAAAAGGCTCGCTACGCCCGGGACCCAAAAGCAACCACTCGTCCGGGGCTAACCAACACCCACGCCACCTGCCCGCAACACTGACGGTATTGGGTACCAGCGGTAAATCGAATCCCAACTGTTCTTTTACCGCTTGCAGGAAATCCGAATTCTGCGGATCGCCCCTGAGGTTGAAGTGCGCGCGAAACGCTTGCTCCTGAAACCAGCAATCCAGACGATCCGATGCCCCGAGTTGACGCTGAGGCGTCTTGATTTCTGACAGGGGCGAAAAACGGGAAGTCATGCCGCCTCTTGCCGCTGACGTTCATTTTCCGGGTCGAGAAATACCGAACTGGTGATCACCGCCGGAACGATTGTGCCATCCATCAACTGGGCATACACGGTGTTACCCATTCGTGAGGCGCCGCCCTTGACCAGGGCCAGCGCTATGGAGCGCATAAGATTGGCACTGAAATAACTGGACGATACATGGCCCATCATCGGCACGGGCCGGGACTCAGATGGCGCATTAACCAGTTGGGCGCCTTCGGGCAAAACGTATGCCGGGTCTTTCGTTAATAAGCCGACCAGCTGTTTGCGATTATCCCGCGCAGTATCTGAGCGCGCCAACGAGCGTTTGCCAATAAAGTCTTTCGTCTCAGAGACGATCCATTGCATACCCAGATCAAGTGGCGTGACTGAACCGTCGGTATCCTGCCCGACAATCACATAGCCTTTTTCCGCACGCAAAACGTGCATGGCTTCGGTGCCATAGGGCGTGATATCAAAGCGATGCCCAGCTTCCATAACCGCCTCCCAAAGCGCGAGGCCCGAGTTCGCGTCTACACTGACCTCAAACGCCAGTTCACCACTAAAGCTGATTCGACTGACCCGGGCCCGGATCCCAGCCACACTGCCCTCCCGCATGCTCATAAAGGGAAACGCGGCACCGCCAAGATCAAAATCGCAACCAAGGCCTTCCAATAACTGACGGCTTCGCGGCCCAGCGACACTCATAACCGACCAGTGATCTGTCACAGATGTGAGAAACACCTTAAGCTGGGGCCATTCGGTCTGTAGCCAGCGCTCCATCCAGCCCATGACCGCAGCGGCCCCGCCGGTCGTGGTTGTCATTAAATAGTGGCCGGGCTCAAGGCAGGTAGTAACACCGTCGTCCATGATCATGCCATCTTCGCCCAACATAAAACCGTAGCGGCAACGGCCACTCTGGAGTTTGTCCCAGCGGTTGGTATACAGGCGATTTAAGAATTCTGCGGCATCCGGACCTTTAATATCTATTTTTCCCAGAGTTGATGCATCCAATACACCAACACCCTGTCGCGTGGCGGCGCACTCGCGGTTAACAGCCGTGTGCATATCTTCGCCATGGCGTGGGTAATACCATGGCCGTTTCCACTGGCCCACGTTCTCGAATTTTGCACCCTGGCGTACATGCCAAGGATGGACTGCTGTTTTCCGGATCGGATCAAACCGGTCCTCGCCGATGGCACGACCAGCAATTGCACCAAAAGTGACGGGCGTATAGTTTGGGCGAAACGTCGTCGTCCCCGTTTCGTTAAGTGTTTGACCCAGAGCGTCCGCCAGAACCGCCATGCCATTGATGTTGCCCAGTTTCCCCTGATCCGTGCCAAAACCTAATGCGGTATAGCGTTTGACATGCTCGATTGATCGATACCCCTCACGTACCGCCAATTGGACATCGGCAACGGTGGTATCGTTCTGGAAATCGAGAAATTTCTTGGCTCCTGTTGGGCCAAGTTCAGTGCTGGGCACTTCCCAACAGGCCTGAATCGAGCCAGATTGAGCCGCTTGCGTCATAGGAATATCGAGATGCCCCCCCGACCAGCCACTCGCCCGGGCGGCAGCCACTCCAGCACGGGCGCCCGCGCCAAGGCACCCTGCAAGATCAAATGTGCCTGCGCTCGACCCCGCTGAGCGCTCCGCCTGGACAGATTGACCCGGAACAAAGCCGGCAAGGCCATCGTCGAATCGTGCCTTTGCGCCTGATTGCGAGTGCAAATGCACGGTGGGACTCCAGCCGCCGGAGATCGCCAAGACCTGGCAATCCAAAAGACCCTTGTGCGAAAGAATGTCGCTGCCATTATCGGTCAATCGCGCGAGTTCTATTTGGTTAAGGCCCTTAGCGTTACTGCGAGTGGCGACAATGACGTGGCCCGGGTACACCGGAATACCCAACGCCTCAACCGATTCGACTGCCTGGCCGGTGGGCCGTGGCCGTAGATCAACCACGGCGCTGACCTCCATCCCGGCCCACGCCATATCAACCGCCGCCTGATAGCCAGAATCGTTGTTGGTGAAAACCGCGCCCCGTCTCGCGGGAACTACGGCGTAGCGACGGATATAAGTCGATACCGCCGAACAAAGCATTACCCCGGGGACATCATTGCCCTCAAATACCAGTGGGCGCTCGATGGCGCCGGTCGCAAGCACAACCTGACAGGCTCTTACCCGCCAGAGCCTTTCTCGACTAACCCGCGGGTCCGCCTGTCCTGGGCCAAGGTGATGCGTGCGGCGCTCATTAATAACCAGGAAGTTGTGATCGTAATACCCGGTGACAGTAGACCGGGGCAGTAAGGTCACGTTGGAATTAGCCCTAAGTTCATCTACGGTCGAATTTACCCAATCCAACGCTGACTCGCCGCTGATCTTCGCGTCGCTATATAACAGGCTGCCACCAAAACGAGACTGTTCGTCCGCCAGAATCACCCGCGCTCCAGCGCGCGCGGCTGCCAGCGCCGCGAGCAGCCCGGCAGGTCCTCCCCCGGCAACCAAAACATCGCAATGCCGGTGCATTTTATCGTACCGATCAGGATCGGGGGCAGTTGGTGCGACTCCCAACCCGGCTGCCCGCCGGATAAAACGCTCATAATGCGTCCAGGCCGAGCGGGGCCACATAAAGGTCTTGTAGTAAAAGCCTGCCGGCAGTAATCGAGCGAACCAGTTGTTGATCGACCCTATATCAAATGCAAGACTTGGCCAGCCATTAACGGTGCGTGCCGTTAACCCCTGGTATAACTCGATCTGGGTAGCCCGAAGATTGGGGGTACTGTACGCTCCCTCACCAAGTTGAACCAAAGCGTTCGGCTCTTCTGCACCGGCCCCAACCACACCACGCGGCCGGTGATACTTAAAACTACGCCCGAACAACCGTATCCCTTGCGCCAATAAGGCAGAAGCCAGGGTGTCACCCGGGTGGCCAGAGTATTCCTTGCCGTTAAAGCGAAAAGTGATACTGTGAGAGCGATCAATCAGCCCGCCCGCTGGCGAACGCCGAGCCCCGCTCATGGATTTTCCTTGGGCGGGCTATCACCGACAAGGTAAACGTCTGCAATCTGGTAGCTGACCGTGTCGCGCACGACGTTAAACCAGCGCCGGCAACCGCCGCTATGACACCACTGCTCGGCATGGGCGCCTTTAGTATTTGCTCGATTAAAAAGGTAATCGGCCCACTGGACGTCAGATAACGCCTCGGGATCGGCTGGCCTGACAATATGCGCTTCACCGCCACACTGAAATTCGTCCTGATCACGGGGCCCGCACCAGGGACAGTCAATCTGAAGCACTTTCGAACTCCATAATCATGGCATCAGTGAGCCACACCGGCCGCCCCATGTTCATCAATCAGGGCGCCGGTCGTAAAACGCTCCATATTAAAAGCAGCGTTCAAGGCGTGCGGTTCATCATGGGCGACGGTGTGTGCAAACACCCATCCAGAGCCAGGCGTCGCCTTAAAACCGCCAGTACCCCAGCCACAATTGAAGTAAAGCCCCTTGAGTGAAGTTTTGGAAATAATCGGACAGGCGTCAGGACAGACATCGACAATACCTCCCCACTGGCGCAGCATTCGCACCCGGCTGAATATGGGAAACAACTCGACAATCGCCGCAACGTTACCTTCAATAATCGAAAAACTGCCCCGCTGGCCATAGCCGATATAGGCATCGATTCCAGCGCCAATCACCAGTTCACCCTTGTCTGATTGACTGACATAGCCATGAACCGCATTAGACATGACGACCGTGTCTAGCACTGGCTTGAGAGGCTCTGACACCAGCGCCTGTAGGGGGTGGCTCTCGATGGGCATCCGTAACCCAGCCATATCGCCCAGTACGCTTGAATGACCCGCCGCCACCACCGCCACTTTGGAGGCCTTAATCGTCCCGCGGTTGGTCTCAACTCCTGTGACAGCACCGTTTTCTCTACAGATTCCGGTTACCTCACAGTTTTGAATAATATCTACCCCGTGTTCATCAGCTGCCCGAGCAAAGCCCCAGGCCACCGCATCATGTCGAGCTACCCCGCCCCGCTCCTGAAACGACGCCCCCAATACGGGGTAGCGGGCGTTCGCCGAAACATTCATGGCTGGCACCATCGCCTTAATCTGGGCGGGATTAAGTATCTCGCTATCAATCCCGTTCAGGCGGTTTGCATTGGAGCGACGATAAATATCGCGCATGTCCTGCAAAGAATGGCCCAGGTTCATAACACCGCGCTGGCTGAACATCACATTAAAGTTAAGTTCCTGGCTTAGACCTTCCCACAACTGCAGCGATTTCTCATAAAGGTGCGCTGACTCATCCCAGAGGTAGTTGGAACGGACAATGGTGGTATTGCGCCCGGTATTGCCACCGCCAATCCAGCCCTTCTCCAGTACCGCGATGCGCCCAACCTTATGCTGGGCGGCAAGATAATAGGCTGTTGCCAAACCATGGCCACCGCCACCCACGACGATGACGTCATACGACGGAGCTGGGTCAGGACTACGCCAGGCGGCCCGCCAATCGCGGTGGTAACTGACCGCGTTGCGGGCCAGGCTGAAAATGGAATAACGATTTTTTTTCACGCCAGACCCAGGTGCCTACCTAAACCAAACCCGATGCTATCTTGGAGCAATCGACTAGGACCCATTGGTCCGAAATCAGCTCGCGTCAGTCATTACGGTATACCGGAAACCGGGCACACAACTCCTTCACCTGCTCGCGAACCGAATCCACTACTGACTCGTCACCCAGGTTATCGAGAATGTCACAGATCCACTGGACGACCTGACGTACTTCCGCTTCGCGAAAGCCCCGTGTGGTTGCCGCCGGCGATCCAATACGCAGTCCGCTGGTGACAAAGGGCGACTGTGGATCATTGGGGACCGTGTTTTTATTGACCGTAATGTTCGCCCGACCCAGTGCTGCGTCAGCATCCTTGCCGGTGATGCCCTTATCAATCAAATCAAGCAAAAACAGATGATTATCAGTGCCTCCGGAGACAATGTTATAGCCTCGGGCGATAAACGCGTCGGCCATTGCCTGTGCATTGGCGATCACCCGTTCGCCGTAGACCCTAAAAGAAGGTTCAAGCGCTTCTTTGAATGAGACGGCTTTACCGGCGATCGCGTGCATCAAGGGGCCGCCCTGGGTGCCAGGGAACACCAACGAGGCCAATTTCTTTTCGATCTCAGGATTCGCCCGGGCCATGATCATACCGCCGCGGGCCCCGCGCAGAGTCTTGTGCGTGGTGCAGGTTGTCACGTCGGCGATATCAACAGGGCTGGGATACAGGCCGACGGCGACGAGTCCGGTAACGTGAGCCATATCGGCGAGCAGGTAAGCATCCACACTGTCTGCAATATCTTTAAAACGCTGCCAGTCCAAAAAACGGCTGTACGCCGAGAATCCGGCGACAACCATCTTGGGTCGATGCTCTTGGGCCAGTTGCTCAACCTGGTCGTAGTCGATCTCCCCGGTATCGGTGTTCAGACCGTATTGCACAGCGTTATACAACTTACCGGAAAAATTGACAGAAGCGCCGTGAGTCAGATGCCCGCCATGGGCAAGGCTCATACCAAGCACAGTGTCACCCGGGTTGAGCAGCGCCATATACACGGCCGAGTTGGCACCCGAACCCGAGTGCGGCTGAACATTGACATAGGCGGCTCCAAACAACTCCTTAGCGCGGTCAATCGCCAGTTGTTCCGCGACGTCGACAAACTCGCAGCCCCCGTAATACCGCTTACCGGGATAACCCTCGGCGTACTTGTTGGTCAGGGCGGTGCCCTGTGCTTCAAGCACCCGCGGGCTGGTATAGTTCTCAGACGCAATCAGTTCGATATGCTCTTCCTGGCGTTGCTCTTCGTTCTTAATCGCCTCCCAAAGTTCCGGGTCAAAATCCGCGATGTTGTCTTTGCTGCTGAACATATCGATGCTTCCTCATTTGGTAAATTCGGCGGGCCGACGACTCCCAGGAAAAGGGTGGGCGGGGGATTTTACCGGAGTACCTGCCCACAACCCAATACCTAATGGGTAATTTATCTGACAGGTCAATCGGCCCCGGTCCGGACCCATTGCTGAAGGCCGACCAGAGACCGGCTACCATGGTATCGGATCTGCTCCTTTGAATAACGCCACTTCTCACCCACTGGGCAAGCTAAACGCGAACCGCAACTGACGCCGCAGCCTTGAGGATCGGCGAGTCGCTGCGGAAGGCAAAGATCCATTGCGATCGATTGATCATGGGTCACGGCCCCGACAGGGCAGGCTTGGATGCAAGGTTTTGACTCACAATCATCGCAAGGGGAGTTCGCTGTAAAGGCCTCGGTGTACTCCAGCGGTGCCTTCACTAAAAAAGCGGCGCGGTAAGCGAACCAGGGCCCATAACACGGGCTGATATCCATCCCCAGCGGGGACGAGCTCGCCCATCCGGCCCATCGACCCAGTTTTTGCAGTGGGATCAGGGCCGCGCCTGGGTAAAGTAAGCGCGGCTTTGCTCCCCCCCAGAATCGCCGGCAGACTTCCAGTACCGCTTTTTCGGAGGCCGAATCAAAAATCTCAGTTTCAGGGCAGGTTTCCTGCCGAACCCGCTCCCATAAGCCGGGTCCACCCATTCCCAATAGAACCAGTTTTTCGAGCGGGGCCACGTTCACCTTCGCGTTACCCCACGCACTGGCTAGCTCTGGTGGAAACGCTCTCTCATCCAGGACAGCACGCAAATTAAAGCCCTGCTTTTCCAGCCACTCGTGGCCTGCGCTGATGACTAGTTTGGTTTGTGCCACGAAAGTCCGCCGCTCATCCGATAAATCCATTAATGGAAGGTGATCGAGTGGGTCGCCCTGCTATA
>JAAZYQ010000077.1 GCA_014239575.1 Gammaproteobacteria bacterium | reverse complement strand
CGACGACGACCCTCTCGAACATTGGACAAACCTTCTCCTGGCGGGTCGCGATAGCGTGCAATCCAGCGCTGGCAATCTGGATCGTGCCCCATCATGATATCCGCCCCCATCACCGCCGCCATAACCTCGCCGTGCAATGGGCTGGTAATAGCTGATGTCATCCCGGCGCCGATGGCCATGGTTAAGAATGCCGCATTCAAACCATTGCGGTTAGGTAAGCCGAAACTGACGTTCGACGCGCCGCAGGTGCTGTTGACCTTTAATTCATCGCGCAGTCGTTTCAGAATATGCATCACTTGTCGACCCGAATCATTCAGGGCGCCGATCGGCATCACCAGTGGATCAACCACCACATCCGCAGCGGGAATGCCGTAATCAGCGGCGCGCTCAACGATCTTTCGGGCCACATCAAAACGCACGTCAGGATTCTCAGAGATTCCCGTCTCGTCGTTCGAGATAGCCACCACAGCCGCGCCGTATTTTTTGACCAGTGGTAAGACCTGTTCCATTCTTTCTTCTTCGCCCGTAACCGAGTTAACCAAGGCCTTGCCCTGGTAAACAGCCAGTCCCGACTCGAGTGCCGCGACAATAGAAGAATCGATAGACAACGGGACACTAGTCAGTGACTGCACCAACTGTATGCACTCGGCCAGTATGGCTGGCTCATCGGTGAGCGGGATTCCAGCATTGATATCGAGCATATGTGCGCCCGCGGCCACCTGCGCCAGCGCATCCAACTCCACGCGAGCGTAATTGCCTAGTTTCATTTCGGCAGCCAGCGCTTTACGTCCGGTCGGATTAATCCTCTCTCCGATCATGCAAAATGGCTGATCAAACCCAATCTTCACTTCCTTCGTTGCTGAACTGACGACAGTTACCGTCACCGGCTTACCCTCTTAGTGTATTAAACATTTTGCCATACCCGGATGCCAAGGGACCCTTCCCTCAAGCACACCAGAATCCTTAACTATTTCGCTGACCCGCTCTTCCTGTCGGTAAGCCATGATATGAATACCGTGCACGCCCGCAATCTCCCGGATCGCCTGGATCATCTCAACACATATGCGAATACCCTCTTCCCGTGGATTGTGCGCTGCCAGCAGGCGACGAATAATTTCGTCTGGAATATGCACGCCAGGTACGTTATCGCGAATCCACGCCGCGGTACGGGCCGAAGCAAGCGGACCAACGCCTACCAGAATGTAGCAATGCTCAGTTAGGCCCATATCATGAACCTGGGCCATGTATTGCTTGAGTCGTTGAATATCGAAACAGTACTGGGTCTGCACAAACTGCGCGCCAGCATCGATCTTCTTCTTCAGCCGCAAAGGGCGATAATCCAAGGGTGGAGCAAAAGGATTAGCCGCAGCGCCGACAAAAACTCGTGGCGGGTAACTAAGCGCCCGCCCACTGAGAAACTCACCCTGATCGCGCATGGATGTGACCGTTTGCAACAGGCTCATACAATCGAAATCAAACACCGGTTTAGCGTTGGGCTGATCCCCAGCCTGCACCCCATCGCCTGTAAGGCAAAGGATACTGGTGACACCCATGGCCGCGGCTCCCAGCACATCGCCCTGGATCGCGATCCGGTTACGATCCCGACAAGAAACCTGCATCACCGTTGCATAACCTTTGCGCGTCAATAACGCACAGACTCCGACACTCGACATGTGGCAATTTGCACCAGACCCATCCGTCGCATTGATGGCGTCGACCCATCCATCAAACACACTGGCCCGCTCAAAAACGGCCTGTGCATCCGCTGCATCGGGTGGCGCAATCTCCGTGGTGACTGCAAACTGGCCTGAACGCAGCACCCGTTCGAGTCGACCAGGTGAAGAATGTCCCACCAGAATTGGCAATGGCTCGCCGGGTGCCGGCTCTTCAATTTCCACCCTATTGGCCCGCTGTGCCAAAGAATCCCAGATCTCGTTTTTCCCGCACTTCGCGCAACCATGCCGAGCGGCCGCGAAGACCTTGCGCCAACGGCGGCTGTACACGCTGGATGCCAGAGCCATCGCGCATGCGCCCGGAACCTTCCCAGGCGTCTACCCAGACACAACGCATCTGCGGTTTGACTTCGCAAAATCCATTTTCCCGAACACCGCCACAGGGGCCGTTACGTAATTCCTTAGGGCAGTTCATGGGGCAGGACATGCCGGTCTGGCTGAGCACGCAGTACCCACACATCTGGCAATCAAACAATGCCGCCTTGACTCGCCGTTCCGTGGCGCGAATCGGCCCCTCGATACGATCATACCCAATCAAAATCCAAAGTGGATGCAAGGCCATCATGAACCCTTCAAAATACTCATATACCCACTCGAGTACTCGTGCATTACGGACAGACCATTGTCGTAGCGCGTACATCGGTTTCAGTCAGTCTGTGAAGTGTCAGCGCTGGCGCTGCCCTTAGCTCTAATCAGAGCCAAGAGATCCTCATCCGTATGTGCAGCCTCAAGACGCTCTACGGTTTGCGCCGCCATCTGATCAAGATCGTCGCTACTACAGGCCACGGTCTCGCGACGCCATTCGCTTAGATAAGCATCTGACGAACCTTTACCGGCCCGCATGGCGGCACGATCGATTGCGTCCTGAAAACGCTGCGCCAGCATAAGCCTTACGGTCTGCCGTCCCTTGCGAGCCATGACCTGCGAAGGAATATCCCGCCAAAAAACAGTGATCAACTTTGCCATTAGATCTCCTTTGTTATCGAGTCCCCACAGAAAACAGTCAGACTCGTCTCCAGCTCTCCGTAACCGGTTCTGATATGTTCAAATTCCAGTCCCAAGGCTTGCGCTGCCGAGCGGGCGAGTTGCAGAGTTTCCTTCGAGCTAGTCTGAGCAAGGTATATCAGCTTGGTGTATGCCGAAAAGTAGGTTTCCAAAAGTTCTGGGTGGCGTTTAATGCCAAGATCCTCCATCACCAGTCGGTCAAAATGTCGCGCCAGGAAATCGGTCAGATAGAAAATCCCGGGCTCACGATCATGTCTATCCAAAAAAGCTTGTGACCCCCAGAAGAACTCATAACAATGGGCGCCGGGAAGCCTTTCTATCTGTTCTTCTGCCAGAACCGCATCCAGTTGCCCTCCCGTGCCACAATCGGCATAGGCGACAAAAATAGAATCAAACGCCTCTCGAGACTGTCGCACCCGTTCGCGTACCGCCGGGGCAATCAAGTGCGGGTGATTATGCAGGCTTGCTGGAAGGCACTGGATCTCAAGGTGGTGCCACTGGTTGAGTCGAACCAGGGTGGTGATCTCATGAGCCAACGCGCCGCAGGCAATAACCAGACTCTTTTTTAACGACGGCGCTGTGGGCATAACCTTTCTCTCGCAAATAGGTGATGGCGCGCTTCACGTCCAACATAGGAATATCGCATTTAGCGGCGCAACACCGAGTCAAACCACTGCCAGCCCACACTAAGTTATGCGGACTTTCGCCTAGCCCGGAGCTCAGAAACCAATTGCTTGGCAGTCTCGACCGCAACTGCAGCATCGCGGCAGTACGCATCAGCCCCAATCGCCTGACTGAATTCCTCGTTCAGCGGAGCACCTCCCACCAGCACAATATAGTCATCCCGCATACCCTGCTCGGTCAATGTATCGATCACGACTTTCATGTACGGCATGGTGGTAGTAAGCAATGCAGACATACCGACGATATCCGGCTTGTGTTCCTCAATCGCGGCTAGATAATTTTCCACCGGATTATTGATGCCAAGATCAAACACTTCAAAACCTGCGCCCTCAAGCATCATGCCAACCAGATTCTTGCCGATGTCGTGAATATCCCCTTTGACCGTGCCAATAACGACAGTACCAATCGATTCTGCACCGGTCTCCGCCAGTAGTGGCCGTAGGATCGCCATACCGCCTTTCATCGCGTTCGCAGACATTAAGACTTCCGGTACGAAAAGAATGCCGTCACGAAAATCGATACCGACGATACGCATACCCTCGACCAGAGCATCAGCCAGAAGCTTATCCGGTCCCCAACCCCTTTCCAGCAGGATATTAACCCCCTCTTCAATCTCCTCTTTGAGACCGTCATAGAGGTCATCATGCATCTGCTCGACGAGTTCGTCGTCAGACAGGGTTTTCAGATCCAGATCATCCTCTTGCTCGTCACTCATCCCACGGACCACCTTTGTTGGTATCAACACTGTGCACAGGACGGCATTCTAGATAGGAAGCCGGGCGGGGTTGTTTTTGTCGCGACATGTCACCATCACAGCGCGACACTGAAGGCTAAAGCGCTAATATAAAGGCTCCAGTCATCCCGTCGTACCCGGTATGTGCTGCGCTCAGAGCCAGATTCTGGTCTTGAGTCGCAGCCATAGCCTAAAAGGCAAGATGGTCAGGACATCCGTACGAATATTCCGGAGCGAGGCTTGGGGTCGAAACAAGTCGACTTGGGCGGCATGACCTCGCTCGCATCCGCAACCGCCATTAGTTCTGCCAATGAAGTCGGGAAACAGGCGAATCCCAACTGCCAGCCCTCGCTACAGCGAGCTTTCAGACCGTCTAATCCACTGTCGCCGGTCACATAATCCAGTCGTGGATCGCCACGCACATCTCTAATCCCCAATAAAGGTTCAAGAATTTGCTCCTGCAAAATAGAGACGTCTAGATTCCGCAATGGCGATTTGTTCGCCAGCCGCCGACGCAGCGTCAGAAGTATGGTCCGCCCATTCAATAGCATCAAAAACTGGCCGCGCTGTGCCGGGAACTCGGCAGCACGATCGTCGCTTATAGGCTCAACCACAAAGTCTTTCGCCAGTTCAGTCAGTAGATCGGTTGTTGTTCTGCCGCCCAGATCCCGCACGCAACGATTAAAGGCCAAAACCCGTAGTTGGTCCGCGGGGAACAATGCGGCCAGCAGATAATCCCACGGACCATCAGTCTTGCCCACAGCCCGGCGGCTAGCCGCATGTCGCAATGTTGAAGCCGCGCGGTGATGCCCGTCAGTCAGGTAGGTTGCATCAATACCAGAGAATGCCTGGCGAAGGTCATCGCACTGTGAGGTATCCGTAACCCGCCATAAACGCTGGCAAACGCCATCTGGCAACACAAAATCGAGCACTGGGTCATGCTGGGTTATGGACTCAACGATCGCATCAATTTCAGCAGATCCAGCATATGCCAGACAGATCGGGCTAGAACTCGCACCAACAATATCCAGGTAATGACTGAGACGCTCTTCATGCTCCTTACGAGTCTCTTCATGTCTGCGGATGGATCCATTCTCATATTCACCGACTGGGATCTCAGCGATAACACCGGTCTGTGAATGGCCATCAATACTGAGCTGGTAAATAAAGACCGCATCGGTATCCGAGTCCTGGTAAGAGCCGTTCTTTAACATCGCCTGTAGTCGCTGGACATTAGCCTCTAAGACTGTCGCCTCTGTCGGGCGCTCCCCGGCGGGGAAATCATCCCTTGCCTGCATGGTATTGATATAGTTTTCCGGATGAGTTTCGCAAAATATGCGCCGCTGTGCCGGACTCATCGAATCATAGGCCGGGCTCACCACCACGGTGGCGTGCCCTGGAGTCACCACATACGGCCTGAAAGCGCGAATCTGTGTCACTAATTCAATCTCTTAGCCTAACGCGACCCGAGACTCAGTCGGGATGTGCTAAACGAAAAGTCGCCATGAAATCGGCCAGCGCCTGCACACCCTCGCGTGGCATCGCGTTGTAAATGCTCGCCCGGCAGCCACCGACGCTACGGTGACCCTTGAGATTCAATAACTTTTCCTCACCCGCTTGGGTAAGAAAGGTCTTTTCAAGATCTTCACTGGGCAGTCGAAACACCACATTCATCACGGACCGGGACTGGACATCTACCGGGCAATGGTAGTAGCCATCGCTGGTATCGATGGCCTGGTAGAGAATGTTCGCCTTTGCTTCAGCTTCACGCCTGATAGCTTCTATGCCGCCCCTGCTTTGCATCCATTTCAGGACTTTACCTAAAATGTAAATCGGGAAGACCGGTGGCGTGTTAAACATGGAGCCCTTATCTGAGTGTATGTCGTAGCGAAGATACCGGGCGATGTCGCGGTTATTGTCCTCGATCGCTGTCTTGCGGACGATCACCATCGCCATACCTGCTGGTCCAAGATTTTTCTGTACGCCTCCGTACACCAGGTCAAAGATCTCCCAGGGTATCGGTCGGGACATATAGTCCGATGACATATCAGCGACCAGCGGTACCTCCACCTGTGGCCAGTCTCTAAAGCGGACGCCGCCGATAGTTTCGTTGGAGGTGATGTGCAGATAACGGGTGCCAGGCTGAATCTTCAACTCACCCGATTCGGGCATGCGGGTATAGCTGCATTCCGCCCCATCCCAGGCGGTGTAGATTTCGCCATAAGGTTGAGCATCAGTGATGGCCCCCTTGCCCCAACTGCCAGAGTTAACGTACCCCGCTTTACGCCCTTTACCCAACAGGTTCATAGGCACCATCGCAAACTGCAGCGTGGCGCCACCCTGTAGAAAAAGCACCTCAAAGTCTTCAGGAACCCCGAACACACTGCGGACCAGTTCAATCGCCTCCTCGTATACCGCGACGAATGGCTTCCCCCGATGACTCATCTCTATCAGGGACATGCCAGCTCCCTGGTAATCAACAAACTCAGCCTGCGCCTCCTCAAGGACAGAAAGCGGCAGGGTACAGGGGCCCGCGCTAAAATTGTGCATCCGTTCACTCATAATTCTTGCTCCACGAAAAAATCAATATTATGCCTGGCCGTTGACGCAGTGCAGTACCTGCCCCGTATCAAAAGCTTTAATGATCTCCAATACACCATCAGCCACTGCGGTCTGGGCCTGATCGGTCGAAGCACCGATATGGTGGGTGCCGTAGACGTTGGGATGGGTGGCTAATTTCGAATCAAAAGATGACTGGCTTGCTGCGGGCTCATCAGCATAAACGTCGAGTCCGGCACGCACACCTTTTTCATCCATCGCCTTAAGCAGGGCGACTTCGTCTATCACGTCGCCGCGCGATGCGTTCAGGATAATCGTTCCCGGCTGAACCGCCGCGAGAAAAGTGCTATCTACCAAACCTCGGGTTTCAGGTGCCGCTGGGACATTCAGGCTGACGATATCGCAACATGCCAACAACGTTGGCAAATCTGGCACAGTCTGTAGTTCGAGCTTGCTGATTTGCTCATGCATCTCCGGTTTACGATCGGGCTTATCTACAACGGTCACTTGGATACCAAAAGCGCGGGCCCGTTGGGCAACTGCAAGGCCAATGGCGCCCAGGCCCAAAATGCCCATGTGGCGACCGTACAAGCCTTTCGCTGCAGCATACTTCTTCTTGTTCCATTGGCCCGCTCGCAAGTCGATGACGTTATCGGGGATGTTGCGGTCGATAGCTATCAGCAAGCCAATGACCAGTTCAGCGACCGCTATGGCATTTTTTCCGGGCACATTACAGACCGGAATCTTGCGAGCTGCAGCGGCTTCCTTGTCAATTGTGTTGGTTCCAGCGCCTGCGCGAATCACAAGGCGCAACGCCGCCGCGGCCCCGATGGCGTCACTGGTTACCCGGGTGCTTCTAACCACCAGCACTTCGGCATCGCCAATGGCTTCTACCAGGGTGTTGCCATCCAAGTCTGGTTGAGAAACACAGTCGTGACCCTGCTGGCACAGTTGCGCCATGCCCGAATCTGGAAACTTATCGGCAAAAAGAATCTTCAAAATACCTCCGTGTCATAATTTGCATCAATACGCTTGCTGTTCCGCGTTATTCTACGTTCGCCTTTGGGTGATGAATACTCCCCCGGCGTATAAATTTGCATGAAAGGTGGCAAATGCGACAGCTAAACAAAGAAAATTTGCAGCACCCAAAATTTTTGTTATCGTCTACTGTGGCATGTACTTATAAGTATGGCTCTAAGTTTTCCACACCTATAGTTTCGTGCTGATTGAAACTACCATTCTGGTTCTTGGCGCAGCCCTGCTGCATGCCGCTTGGAATACCCTGGTTAAAACCGCCGCTGACCCTTTGGTGTCGATGGGCGCCCTCAGCCTGGTCACCGCAGCCGCAGGGCTATTGCTGATCTTGGCGGTGCCATTTCCAACACTGGACGCGCTACCCTACCTGGCAGCTTCGGTCGCCCTCCACTTCGGGTATTACCTGTTTCTGGTCAGCGCATACCGGGTCGGTGACTTAAGCCACGTCTACCCAATTTCACGAGGCAGTGCTCCTTTGTTGGTGGCTTTCGGCGGCATCGTAATCGCCCAGGAACAACTCCCGTTACTAACACTGTTTGGTATCGTGATTACCAGCATCGGAATCATGTTGCTAGCCATATCGGGCGTTAAATCCAAAACACGAAATCATCGATCTACACCGCGAGCTCTAATTACTGGAGGCTTTATTGCCGCCTACACACTGGTCGATGGCCTGGGCGTACGCCAGGGCGAGGTTGCCTTGTCTTATATCGGTTGGTTGTTCCTCATAAACGGACTCGTCTTTGGTCTTTTTGTTTTTCTTCGACGCCCAACCGAGATGCTGAGTTTATGGCGCAAGGATGCAGTGCGCGTCGTGGGCGGAGGAATAGCGAAAGCGATTGCCTACGGCACTGTTATATTTGTCATGTACTACAGCCCGATGGCTGTGGTTGCCACGCTGCGCGAGACAAGCGTCATCATGGCAGCATTAATTGGCGTTTACTTTCTGCGAGAACCTGCTGGCAAACTGCGCGTTGCGGCTGCCCTACTGGTGGCGAGTGGAGTGATCGCGATGAGCCTACCTAGCTAATCAAGGCCACCAACGCTGTCTAGCCTCCCAGAAACAGTTCTCCCACCTTTGGGTTCTGGAGTAAATCGTCGCCCTTGCCAGCAATAGCAATCTGCCCCGACACCATGACATATCCAATGTCGGCAAACTCCAGACCTTTCTTGGCATTTTGCTCAACCATAATGATCGTCTTACCTTCTTTATGTTGAAGATCATGCAGAATTTCGAAAACCATATCGATAAAACGCGGCTCCAGGCCAATCGAAGGTTCATCGACCAATAAAACGTCAGGGTTCATGACCAATGCTCGTGAGATCTCCAGTAACCGGCGCTCCCCGCCTGATAGCACTTTAGCCTGATGTTTACGACGCGCTGCCAGCTGGGGATATTTCTCAAAAATCTCCTCGGCCGAGCGTTTTGCCTGAGCCTTCTGATCTTTGAGAAACCCGCCCATCCACAAATTTTCCTCTACCGTCATACCTGGAAAAATCGACTTATCCTGCAAGATATAGGCAACACCGGCTTTGGCAAGTTTCTGATTAGGTGAGAGTGTCGTAACATCGAACTGGCTATCGCCAGAGCCAATTAGGATACGGCCCGAAAAAATATTGTTGAATCCAAAAATCGCATGTAGGACCGTCGATTTACCTGCACCGTTGGGCCCGATCAGACACAGTGATTGTTTGCGTCCCACCCGAAGATCAATCTCGTGCAGAATCTGCATCCGGCCATAACCGGCAGACAGTTTCT
>JAAZYQ010000076.1 GCA_014239575.1 Gammaproteobacteria bacterium | reverse complement strand
TATCCGGCGAGGTAAAACGCCCTACCGTCACGACAGGCTTAGTGGTGACCGACTTCACGAAGGACATATGCTCTTCAAGGGAGCCTTCCTTGATGAACCGCGAGACACCCATTTCCTGATAATAGTTGTTGATATTGATGTCCCAAAGATCTGGTAGCTCTGCCAGCATCTCGAGCCGATCCCGGCGTTCCTGAGTTAGCGACGCCGCTTCGCCATCATCACCCCCCACTGAATAACGCACGGCAACCGCGCACCGGTCCCCTACCGCATCCTGGGTATCTTCGATCAGTTCTCGCAGCAGCCGAGTGCGATTTTCCATCGAACCGCCATACTCATCGGTGCGAAGGTTAGTTTGGGCTGATAGAAAATGAGACAGTAGATAGCCATGAGTGGCATAAACATACACAATGTCAAAGTCCGCCTCCTTGGCGCGAAGCGCAGCCTCGCGATGCCAGCGGCGCAATTCACGGATATCGGATTTGTCCATCGCCCGGGGCTGATAAGGGTGTCCTGCCAGGTTAGGGATGCTGGCCACATCGATCGCCGTCTCACGGGTGTAGTGGTTCGCTGAGCTGGCGCCTCCAAACCAAAGCTCGACACCCGCAAGTGCGCCATGGCTGTGCACGGCTTCTGTCATCAAGGCATGGTCCCTGATGTGATCCTGATTCCACAAAGCCGCATTGGGGTGGGGCAGGTCGTCAGAGGCCGGGTGGATAGAGCACCATTCGGTGCAAACCACGCCCCAGCCGCCTTCGGCCTTCATTCCCCGAAGTGCTGCCGCCATCTTTGGGCGCAGCCAGCCCATGCCGGTGCAGTGCGGCACCTGATAGAAGCGGTTTTTTGCAGTTACCGGGCCAATCTGTAACGGTTCGAACAGCAGATCATGGCCTTTATCGCGCAAGATTATCAGACTCCTATACTTTCTATTAGCCAAGGCATCGGAGCATCCTAACAGTTAAAATTAATCTTTCCCGCCGATTTTCTACCCCCATACGGCGTGTACTTTCAGCCTTAGGCAATATTTTCCAAGGGCTTTAATGAGCCTCAAACCACAACATCACTAGCGCCGACGACTAAAAGCCCTTGCCACCGCTTGCGGGAAAGTCCCGTTATTCGACAACGCATAACCTGCCGTCACACCGAGCAGGTCTGCCGCTCGCGAAATCCTGGGTAGCGCCGTCACTGGAAAAGTCTTTTTTTGGGGTGAAACTACCCGCAAAGTACAAGCCAGTACGGTCAATAATCGATCGGCAAGCAGTCGAGAGGCCCAGACCCGGGCTGTCGCCTACTGCGCAAAGACAACTTAAAAATCCGGCAGCGCTGGCTGACGGTCTAGTGCCAGAGGCTGGGTATAGCGGCAGGGCGTGAGCAGATGGCTTTAATCGCTTGAGCGCTGCAGACGAAACCAGGCGAAGTTCTGTGTCTTGTTGGCAGGCGTTAGATGCGTTTCCCGTCGCTCTTCGCGCAGGATAAATTGTGGACCCAGCACATCCAGTAACGCGGCCGCGTCGTATTGCATGATATCCAGACCGCTACACCGTGTTGGGCCATCGACAGCAAACGTGCCAATGATTAAGTGCCCACCCGGTCGCAGGCTTTTTTCCAGCACCTGGCAGTAAGCCTGACGCTGCGTGCTTTTTGTCAAGAAGTGAAATACAGCCCGATCATGCCATAGACCGATCTGTCGCTCAGACTGAAACTGCGTTATATCACCAACGTGCCATAGGACCTGATCCGCCTTCTCACCCAGACGTTGCTGTGCGACCGCCAAAGCATGGCCTGCAATGTCCAGCACCTCGATGTCCTCAAATCCTTGGGCCAACAAGCGATCCACCAACACGCTGGCACCACCTCCTACATCAAGGATGCTCGCGTCACGCGCTATCCCACTCGCCTCGATAAGGGACAAAGATAAGGCAGGCTCTGTCTGATACCAGCTGACCTCGCTCGCAGACCTGTCGTGATAGACCGCCTGCCAGTGCTCCTGGTTATCGATTTCGGATTGATTCATTGGCTTATCCTCGCTGACCTTGTGATCCAAAGATGGATGCCCCATTGATTTCGGATCAGCAACGGCTTGCTAGCCTATCAACACCGGCGACTAAAATCGCAGTTCGTGAATCACGAATCAAACGCAAAGCGGTTGCGCGCATCGAGCGACTGAATAAATCGGACCAGGTGATCGGCGACGGTGGCTCCCGCCTCCAGTAGAAGTGAATGCTTGTAATCGGGCAAAATCACAAGTTCAGAATCAGCCAATGCTGCATCCAGCAGGCGATTCAACCGCGGGTTACAGCCGCCATCGTTCTCTCCCGTGAGAACCAGACAAGGCGCTGTTACTTTATGCAGCCATGGCGCCATTTCCGTAGTCGCATAAATTCGAAACACATTCAGGAAAACATCAGGGTCAGTATTGATAACCTGCTGCAACCGTTGTTCAACCTCATCCGGATGGGCCGCCATAAATTCATCGGTAAACCACCGGTTGGTCAATGTTGGTAGCACCTTAGCAATACCATCTTTTTCCATAGCGCTGACCACTGCCCCAACCTTAGCGCTATCATCTTCGGTGCGAAAAGCAGCCGTCGATAATAGCCCAACCGAAAGTACATGCTGTGGGTACTTGAGTGCGTAGGCCGGGCCGATCATCCCGCCCAGCGAATGGCCGGCAAAATGGGCCTGCTCAAAACCACTGTGCTGGCGGACTTTCTCCAGATCCTCAACCAGATCATCCAATACAAAATCGCTATCTGGCAATGGTGACTCGCCGTGACCCCGTAGGTCGTAAGTGACCACTGTGAAATGGGCAGCGAGTGATGGCAGAGCCTTATGCCAGGTCTGGCGCGACGCACCAATGCCATGGATCAAAAACAGCGCAGGCCCCTGCCCTGTCATACTGAAACTGCAGGCGATACTGTCAATCATCCGATCGCTAACCACCCAAGGCCTTGTCAGAAAAGAGCTCGCCTCCCTGGGCCCAGTCGCTTTTCTCGACGTCAGTCAGGATTACGTCAACAGCATCGGATGTGCTGCCGGCGGCCTGCACAAAAGCATCAGTCAGGGCACGTACCAGATTGCGTTTTTGCTCGGGTGTGCGGCCGGCGAACATCTGTACTTGAATCAGGGGCATAGGGCTACCTCTTAGCTGTTATGGAATGTTTGAGTCAGGCAGTCTGTGTTCTCACCCCTTTCACCAAGGCAGCGAATAGGTCTTCACCGTGGTATAACTTTTCATGGCTTCGATCACGCCCTCCTTGTAACCGAGGCCAGAATCCTTGACTCCACCGAAGGGCGACATCTCGATGCGATAACCCGGCACCTCCCAGATATTCACTGTGCCAGTCTTGAGTTCAGAGACAAACCGGGTTATGTAATCCCAGCGATTGGTACATACGCCGGTCGATAAACCAAATGCGGTGCCGTTATCGACGGCGATCGCATCATCGATATCACGTACGCGGATAATCGGTATTGGTGGCCCAAATGTTTCTTCTACCACCAGTTCAGCATCCCGCGGTACCCGGTCAAGTACGGTCGGAGAATAAAGCGCACCTTGCCGCTCGTTCCCATAAATCAGGTCGGCGCCCATGCTCACAGCCTCATTGACGCGCTTCTCAAAAGATTCGGCCGCGGCCTCATTGATCACCGTGCCCATGTCGGTATCAAGCGACATCGGGTCGCCATAACGGATCTTGCGCGCCTGTTCTGCGACTAACGGCACAAACTCATCGGCAACACTATCAACACACAATACCCGCTTTACCGCGGTGCAACGCTGACCCGAATTCTTGGTAGCCCCCTGTACAGCCATGATCGCCGCCTTTTCCAGATCGGCATCTTCCATGATGATAAAAGACGAGTTTCCGCCCAACTCGAGCACGGTACGACGATAACCGGCGTGGTTGGCGATATGCTTGCCCACCGACACTCCACCGGTGAACGTGATCAGTTCCGCGTTGGGATTGGTAATCATCTCCTCGCCAATCTTCCCTGGCAACCCAGTCACCACCGAGAACATCTCGGGAGGTAACCCTGCCTCATAAAGGATATCGGCCAACAATAGCGCGGTAAGTGGTGTCCGTTCGGTGGGCTTACAGACCATACAGTTGTTAGTCGCAATAGCCGGAGCCACCTTGTGCGCTACCATATTCAAAGGATGATTAAACGGCGTAATAGCCGAAATCGCTTTGAGCGGGTCGCGCTGCGTATAAATACGCCGCTGCTTACCGTGTGGCGTCAAATCACAAGAGAAAATCTCACCATCGTCGATAATGCATAACTGTCCGGCCAGGCTGAACACATCAAAAGCCCGGCCCACCTCGTACAAGGAATCCTGCTTGGATATTCCAAGTTCGGCGGTGATGAGGTCAGAAATGGCCTCCCGGCGTGAAGTGAGAATTTCGGCTGTGCGCAGCAGAATCTGCTGGCGCTCGTAGCGCGTCAGTGTCGGGGTATAGGATGCCGCGATATCGAAGGCTCGTGCCACATCCTCCGGGTGGGCGCTGGGTACCGTACCCACCATACTATTATCCCAGGGGTTAAAGACTTCAATACGCTCATCGCGGTCGGTTTTCTCACCGGCGATACGCAGTGTCTCGTGGATCGGTGTAGCGTTACTGGCAACAGCACGGGTCACGATGACATCTCCTGGGCATGATTCAACGCGTGGCTGAAAATATCGAAGTTTCGACAATCTTCAGTTTCAATATCGATACGTCGATTGACGATAAACGGCACGCGTTGCTCAGACAGTCCGCCATGGGAACGCAATGGGTCCTTGAGTCCTGATAGATCATGTTTCTCTGGCGCGCTGCCCAGAACATAGTCACGGGTACTGATCACAACCAGATCACCAACACGATCAGCCGGTAGATCGAATGCGGCGCAGGCATCCTCCCGTGTGAGTACTGTTTCAACGCCTGCCTCGCCAGCGAGAGCTCCTACCACGGAGGATCGATCGGATTCAGGCGCCAGATAAACGGTAGCATAGCCACCCAGCGCACCGTGATGCACAACATAGGGGTCGGTAATAGGAAGGATAACTCTGAAATCACTCAACCGGGCCCGCTGGAGTAATGGCTCGAGGTAGATCACGTTGGGTTCTCCAGCGGCGTTATGTTTGGCCTTCATCCCATGATCAGCCGTTAGCGCGATGGTCGCGCCCATGTCGTCCAACTGCGCCAGATATCGATCCATCATGGCATAGAAGGCATTGGCAACTGGCGCCCCCGGGGCATGCTTATGTTGAATGTAGTCTGTGGTCGACAGATACATGATGTCTGGGCGAAGAGATTTCATCAGCACAACGCCGGCCGCAAACACAAACTCAGAAAGTTCAGCGCTGTAAACGTCAGGCACGGGCATGCCAACACGATCAACGACACCTTCGATGCCGTGTTCAGTCAGGGTCGCCTCGTCAGCGTGTTCAGACGAGAAGCATATGGCGCTACCCTCTTTGATATCCAGCCCAACACCGAGTAGCCGGCGCAGTTTATCTTTCGCCGTGATCACTGCCACCGTCGCACCAGCCTGATTGAATCCCGCCAGGATGGTGGGTGCCCGCAGCAACGCCGGATCGTTCATCATGACTTCGGTATCGTTGTGTGAATCGTAGTAAAAATTCCCGCAGATGCCATGCACCGCTGGAGGCCTTCCAGTCACGATAGAAAGATTGTTGGGGTTGGTAAAACTGGGAACGACGCAGTCTGCATACCCAAAAGTACCTCGCTCACGCACCGATGCCAGAAAGGGCATCTCTCCAGCTTCAATCGCACGCTCTATATAGCCTCCGTTGTCTGAGCCCGCTCCCCCCGGTTCCGACCCATCAACACAAACGACCACGATCGGATTTTCCGGCCAGGCATAGTCACGGCCATTAACACTTATCACTTCTTCTTTCATTGCTTGTTCTGTTTCCTGTTTAATGGCTTTTGTATATCTGCCAGGTGGTGCCGTTAGCTGACTGTCGGACTTCCAGACGCTACGCCCATCTCGGCCATGACTTCACGTACCGCGTTTAGTGCCCCGCGCATATGACCCGCATCCAGTCGGCCGATACAACCCATTCGAAAGCTCTCGGCAATCGTCAACTTGCCGGGATAGATGATATACCCACGGTCACTCAGTCCATCGTAAAAAATCTGGAAATCAAACGCCGCATCTGCGGGCATCCTGAAAGTCACAATAATGGGAGCCTGCAGTTCATCCGGCAGCAAGGTCTCGAAGCCGAGCTCCCGCATGCCCGTTACCAGAAGATCACAATTAGCACGGTAGCGCCCGCCCCGCCCTGATACCCCACCCTCCTCATCAAACTCCCGCAAGGCCTGGTCAAAAGCCAGAATACAGTGCGTTGGTGGGGTAAATCGCCACTGTCCGTTGACTTCCAGACCTTTCCACTGCTGGTAGAGATCGAAACAAAGACTGTCTGAGTTACCTTGGGTTGCCTCCAGGGCATCTTCAGCGGCAAGACAGAAACCTAGTCCGGGTGCGCCCTCCAGACACTTGTTACTTGAGGCTACCAGTGCGTCGAATCGGATACTTCTAGATGACACCGGAAGCGCCCCAAACGCACTCATCGAATCAATCAGCAATGCGCGCCCGGCGGCTGCAACCACCGCAGCAACCTCCTCGATCGGATTAAGGATGCCGGTAGTGGTCTCACAGTGCACTACAGCGACGTGACTGATTGATGAATCGGCCGCTAAACGCTCTGCTACTACGGAAGGATCAACCGGTTCATCTTCTGCCCAACTCACCGACTCGGCTGAAAGATTGTGGTAGGCGCAGATCGATTCCATACGCTGTCCATAGGCCCCGTTCACCAGAATCAGTACTTTACCGTCTGAGGGTACAAAGTTACTGAGCATGGCCTCAACCACGAAGGTGCCACTACCTTGGAGCGGTACGCAGACATGGCTTTCGGCACCGTCAACAAGGTCTACCAGGCGCGAGCGAACCCTGTGGTTAATATCAATGAAACGCTGGTCGCGCGACCCATAATCATGAAGCATGGCTTCCTTGACCGTACGCGAAGTCGTTAGGGGTCCGGGCGTCAACAGCCAGGGATCTTGATCTGCTGTGTTCGATTCACTCACCTGCAATGACTCCGATTACGAAAGACGGGGCGTTATACCTGATCACACCTCAAACGTCGACTCAGGGCTGACCCTGATTCACGATGACAGGAAACAGTCGCACATTTTATGGCTAATGACTCGAAATTACCCGTAAATCTGATAGTCACACTACACCGTGATTCCGGCGGGGTCAGCCAACAATGGCATGACATCCTGCGCGAAATACTGCAAAGCATCTCGAGTCAGTTGCGGGTCCGAACCAAAATTAGGGCTCAGGATCAACCGGTCAATGCCCAGTTCGGCATAGGGTGCGAGTTTGTCGATCATCTCCTGGCGGGTGCATATCAATAAACTCTCGGCCAACTCTTCCATACTTTGCTTGCGCGGTAACGGGCGGATCATTCCGGCATCGACCAGGCCCGGGCCCGTATAGACATTATCGAAGCGACTGTAATAGTCATAGGCTTCGCGGATTCGCTCCTGTTTTTCAGCCTCGCTGCTGGCCAGAAACCCGACCCGCGATAGACTGAGGGAGAGACCTTGGCCCTTCCCACCCATCTCAGCCTTGGCCTGCTTGAATGCCACCACCTGATCCACCAGTAACTGATGATCGCCCGACAGCGGGGTGGTCTGGATATGAAAACCGCGGCGGGTACAGTGATATATACCCTCCGGGTTCATCACCGCAATCACCATCGGAGGCCCCCCGAGGCGAATCGGGCGCGGCATAATGGTCAACGGGTCAAACTGATAATACTCGCCATCCCAGCTGACTTCTTCTTCGGTCAAAAGCGCCTGTAACACATCCAACGATTCATCGAACCGAGCTCGGGTCTCGCCCATAGGGACCCCCAGGCGTTCCATCTCATATCTAAAAGCACCTCGGCCCACGCCCAGTAATAATCGACCCTCGGTCAATATATCGGCAACCACCACTTCTCCAGCATAGACGCGCATATCGTGCAGCGGCAACACCACCACCGACGTCATAATCTTGATGTTCTGAGTGTGGGCTGCGATCTTGACGGCAAACTGAAGGGGTGCCGGCATCATCAGGCAATTGATGAGGTGATGTTCAGTGATCGACACCGCATCGAAACCGTACTGATCTGCCAGGATCGCCTGATCGAGCATGTCCTGATAGACCTTGTCTCCGCCGTAATTTTTATCCGGATAGTCGGCTGACAGCTGAATACTGAAATCCATGTGACTCTAGCTCGATGTCAATTCGGTTACAGCCCGCTTTTTAGCCGGATCATTAATAGAAAATTAGCCAGCGAGAATCAGGCTGCGCCATCGAGCGTACCCAGAGACTGATAAAGATCGGGACGCCGATCACGAAAAATTCCCCACTCCAGGCGCTGGGAGCGCAACACGTCGAGATCGAACCGAGCTGTGATCACCTCCTGACGGTCTTCACTAGCCTGAGCGCAGATCTCGCCTTCCGGGCCTGCAATAAAAGAGCCCCCGTAGAAATCCATGGTGTCTTTATCCCAAATCTCCTTGCCAATACGATTACTGGCAGCGAGTGCGACCAGATTGGCTGCAGCGTGCCCCTGCATAACACGGGTCCAATGGGCACGCGAGTTAATCTCTGGCGCCTGTGGCTCACAGCCAATAGCGGTGGGGTAGAGCAAAATCTCGGCGCCCATCAGTGTCATGGCACGCGCCGCTTCGGGAAACCACTGATCCCAGCAAATGCCGATACCAATGCAGCCTGCAGCCGTGTGCCAAACCCGAAATCCTGTATCACCCGGGCTGAAGTAGAACTTTTCCTGGTAACCAATGGCATCCGGAATGTGGCTTTTGCGGTACTTGCCAAGCACGGAGCCATCGGCGTCCACCATAGCCACTGTGTTGAACAATGCCGTGTTTGCTCTTTCGAAAAAACTGACGGGCATCACCACCTGCAATTCACGGGCAAGATCTTGCATGCGGGCGATTACCGGGTGACCTTCCATCGGCCGGGCCAGTTCGCGGTACTCGTTTTTCTGCTCGGCACAGAAATACGGGGTTTGAAACAGTTCCTGTATCAGAACAATGTTTGCCCCCTGGCTGGCGGCTTGGCGCACCAGTGCCTCTGCACGATCCACATTGGCATCGGTGTCCCAACTGCAGGCCATTTGCGTGGCGGCGATAACGACTTCTCTCATGATAGTGCCGTGCGGTTGTTGCTTTTACTCAGGATGATGGCGGCCCGTACCAGAGGCGATCAGCCACTCCAGAGATTCTCACGAACCAACTCGTCCATAGTCGCCTGGATACTCTCGTGCAAAATGCCCACTATCGTATCGATCTGCTCCTGATCCAGTATCAGCGGAGGTGACATGACATTGAGATGCGCAATGGGTCGCACGATTAATCCCCGCTCCTGGCAATGGCGTGCAATGCGACTGCCAATACCCACTTCGTCCGGCAGCAAGGCCTTGGTTTTTTTATCCGCTACGTTCTCGATACACATCATGAAGTGACTGCCACGTACATCACCCACAATCGGATAATCACGCAGGCCCTGTAGTTGGGATTCAAAGTA